>DIUB01000007.1 GCA_002422265.1 Geobacter sp. UBA6169 | reverse complement strand
CGGCAGCGGTACACCCGGCAGCCGTTACACAGATAGCCGCTTGATGGCAAACCAGACAACTCCGCTCCAAAACAGTCACCGCGCCGTGCCATACCATCCCCCTCAAAACCTCACTGTTGGTGGAAAATCATACAGACACTTTCTGCTACGCTCCTTAAACCTGAAAACCATTGGCTGCTGATACAACCTGCGGCACTTTGGGCAAAACACCGCCGTGCTACCGGGCCGCTTCCGCTCGAACTCTGCGCCGCATGGCGGATTCATGCAGATCACGGCTGTTCCTCCCAGTGGTGCATACAGCGCGGACACTCATTCTGCGGGTCTCCCGGCTCGCTCCAATAGTGGCGGGAACAGGCCGGACAAACCACATTAACTGCCGTGCATGATTCACACTCACAGCCGTACAAATGCACCCCATGGTCATCAATTTTTGCCTTACCCATCACCGCACCTCCTTCGCCAGCTTCATAACTCTGTCAGCGCGATCAAAAGAGATTCTGGGTGGCTTAACCCCTCCGTTATAGTGCGCCAGTCCGCGTCGAAGATTCCCCCTGGCATGGGATGCCACCAACTCATCAAGTATTTTTTCCGCCTGCAAAGCCTGTTGAACCGGACTTACCGGAACTGGTCCAAACGCTTTCATCCAATGTTTTTCTTGGACCTGAAAAGCCCCCAGGCTCTCCCCGCCATCGCCAACCGCCGCCGGATCTCCGTTACTCTCCGCCACGGCAATCGCTGCCATCAAGGCAGGCCTGCGGGTTGCTGTAACCGCCATAGCCATCGCTTCGGGCTGTGGTGAACCATGACGGACGAAAAAAGAGCGGTACTGCTCCTGCTCTGCGGATAGCTGCACCGCCTGCTGGCTGTAATACCGCTCCTGATTTTCGGCGGTTTTAATCACCGCCTCTGTGCACTGAAACATCAAAAAACCGGTCAGAGCCACCATGGCCGCGCCGCCCATCAGCACCCTGCCAACAGTCCGGCTGGTGCGTTCTTCACGCTCAATCTGCTCCTGCAGATCAGACACCGTCTGGAAATTCTTGTAATCGATCATGCTGCTGCCCTCCTGGATTTTTTCGGACCCAACAGCCTGTTCAGCGCATCCGCCCTGCGGCGCTGATAATCATCAGTGCGGGGCGGGGGGATAGTTGGCAGTGCCGCAACCCCCAAAACCGGTGCCAGACGTGCAGCCAGGGCGTCGGCAATGGCTTGTATATCTTCGTTGTCAAGGGTCATAATATTATACCCTGGTTTATTTTCCAGTGAAAAAAAAGCGGGGGTCAACTCCGAAAACATCAGCCAGCTTCATAACAGAAACCATGCCAGGGCATTGCCTCCCCTTCTCCCAGTTGCTGACAGCAGGCTGATTGCAGCCAATAGCTGCTGCAAGTTCAGTCTGCTTCATATTGCGGGCCTTTCTGGCTTCTTTAAGTTTTTCGCGTGAAAATTTCATGGGGCATATATACCACACTATAATATGATTGCAAGAACTATTTCAAAAGAATATATTTTAACTATGAAAGCCAAGGAATTTATAAAATATATGGTTGATTCTGGGGTGCAACAAACAGAGATAGCCCGTAAAATTGGCGTCACCCCTGGGGCTATAACCAATTACCTCTATGGCAAAACAGAGCCCACACTTGAAACCGTGCGTAAAATAGCCCGTGCCTACAACATCAGTCTCGCCGATCTGATCAGCGGAATACCAGAGGATCAGCGCAGCGGATACTCCATACGGGATGATGGGAAGGGCGGTTTTATTGAAGTCCCGTTCTGCGCAGATCCTCATAGCCATTATACAAAACCCGTCACTTTTTCAGACTGTCTTGACATGCTTCCCTTAGACGACGATACCCGCTACGCTTTGGAGCTTGTAAAAGATTTACCGCCAGAGCAAGTAAAAGCGTTAATTGCTCTTTTTGGTAAAATGCCGCCAAACACTCAGCCAAAATAATCTTATCCCGCATGACATACACCTCCTGTAATTATTGGAGTAATGCCGTATACACCATATCAAGAAAATATCAAGGGACTCCGTTACGCTTACAAACAGGAGAGTTTGAATATGGATCACTGGATATGCCCCGGCTGTAACAAAAAAATAGCCGCCAGCCTCAAAAAATGCCCCCACTGCGGCACGCCAGAAAAAGAACCGACCGCCATAGAAAAAGCCGCTGCCGACTTATCAAAACGCACATCAGCGGCCGTTTCCGGATACAAAGAAGAATCAGAAAAAATCAGGCTGGCAAAACAACAACAAATCCACCGCGAAAACAACCGCAAATGCCTAAACTGCGGCTACACCGGGCAAATGAAAACATGGCTGGGCGACACCTTTGCCGGTATTCTCATCGCCTTCCTGCTGCTTTGTATGATGGTACTGCCTGGCATCATCTTCATTGCCTACTTCTGGGGCAAACGGCGCTGTCCAAGCTGCGGCGCCATCGGCAAAAACGCCTGGGCGGATGTATAATATGTCCATCCGCAGCAAAGGTGATAAACACATAATAGATGTCGGCTACGGCGAAAACCGGCGGCGGATCACCTTTACCGGCACAAAGCAGGAAGCCAAAGAGGTGGAAACAGCCGCCCGCTTGGAGCGCAGCGGCAAGCCCCACAACCACCACGATCCTCGCCTGCGCGAAATCGCCGCCAAATACCTCCAGACCTACGAACTGGATCACCTCCCCAGCGGCACCGCCAAACAAAAAGAGCGGGTTGACATCATCCTGACATACTTCGGAGCGCACAACATTAGCAGCATCACTCCCCCCATGATCGAGGCCTACAAACGCCAGCGGGCCGCCACCGTCAAACCGGCCACCATCAACAAAGAACTCTCTGCTCTATCACAACTCTGCAAATGGGCGCTCGATGCTGGCATGATCACCACAATCCCCAGGATCAAACGCTACCCGCCAAAACTAACCAAAGCCCCCGTGCCACGCATCCCCACGCCGGACATCATCCAGCGCATTCTTGATAACACCGTCCCCCGGCTGCGGGATCTCTTCCGCCTCTCCTTTATGGCCGGACTGCGACCAGGCGAGGCCAAAAACATCCGGCGTGAAAANNAATGCAGGCAGAACTAACCAGACGCGCCCAGGAAACCAAAAGCGGCTACCTTTGGGAAAGCCCGTGGACAAACGGGCCATACATTGATATAAGAAGAGCCTTGCAAGAGGCCGCAAAACGGGCAGGGTGGCATGAACCGATATACCCCCATCTCCTGCGCCATGCAGCCGCAACAGAACTGATAGAGGGTACAGACGTGAGCGTGGTACAGCAGATTTTAGGGCACAGCACCATAAAAGTAACAGAAACCTACCTGCACATCCGCCAGGGCATGATGGTCGATGCTATGCGAAAAAGGGAGCGTTCAACATCCGAACAGTGACATGATATGTCTCAAAACATCGTCGTAAGTATGCGCGGGCATGGTGGAATTGGTAGACACAAGGGACTTAAAAGCCATAAGTACAATCTGTAAGGCGTTGGTTCTGTTATGGAATTAACGCTTTTTTTGTTTGAGTGGTGACATGTTTGTGACATATCATTTTTGAGATAAATTTGCATACTCCCCCACCGCATTCGCATAAACCCTGCTGCAGGTTTCCGGGAGAACATGCGATAGATCAGCTTCCCATGGAGGGGTGGTGGCGTAGTGTCCTTTGTTGAACAGGTGCGGCTGATTTTCGGTTACTCCGGCCATGTGCAGGATGTTTGTCTGGTGATACCGGTCGATTGAGTCTGTGGCCCAGGCAAAGTCAAAAGCGGGGTGGGTTTGTACCGATACCTGGCCGATGGTTTCGCGGCGGTAGAGTTCCCAGAGTATGGCCCACATGCTGGCGGTCCAGGTTTGAATCTGGTGGATTTTGCATTTGTGGCTTGCCAGCAGGGCAAACAGGTTGTTGCTGCTGCGCTCTATGGTTTGCCAGAATGTGGCGTCAAAAAGGTGCGGCAGCAGGTAGTGGGCTCCTATGGCGTGGGGATGGTGCTGGATGATGTGCAGCGGACAGCGGGCAGCTTGCGACATGACGGGCAACAGATCAGGATCGCAGCCGTTTATGTATGCGGCATCAATGTAGCTGCCCACGTTGCTGCCGTAGACGGTGCGGCCATCATGGGGAATGTTGTCCAGCCAATCCAGGCTACGGAATAGTACGTCAGAATCCACCAGCAGCACGGGGCCGCTGTGGCTGCCAACGTGTTTGGCCAGCAGGTGCGGCTGGATGCTGGGGGCATAGCCCTTGAAACGTCTGGTGTCGGAGATGCTGATGTACTGGCCCGGCAGTTGTGCGGTCAGGCGCTGTGCGTAGTCGCTGGGTTGACCGGTGTAGCCGGACAGGATGGTGAGGCGGTGGCCGAGCTGCTGACAGTTCCAGGCCAGCAGCTCGGCTTGCCAATTGAGGTATATGTTGTCTTGTATGGTGCAAATGATTGTCATGTTTTGCATACAACATCCCGGCGATAGAAGTGCTGATTGTATCCGGTGGTTTTAAAGCGGATATATGTCCTTCCTGCCTCCACTCTCGATGTAATATTTGAAACTCCAAAATATTCTTTTGATATGTAAGCAAACAACCCATCAACCATGTATCCCACTTTTCCGATGGACTTGAATGTGGCAGCACCTGCGCCCAGATATACATATGGGCCGCTTGAATCAGAATCAATCCAGCATGCAACGCCGTAAGGGAATGCTATGGAATCAACCTGCAACTCACTGTAATACCCATCGTCGCCAAGCCACACATCAGGATCAGGAGTCCGTTGATAGTAGGTGTAGGTGTAATAACAGGTGTATTCCTCCGGCGGCGGATAGGCCGTGGTAGTAACTGTAGTAGTGGTTCCGCTGGTAGTGGTTATATCCGGTGGCAGCGTTGTTGTTGATGACGTGGTTGTGGTGGTGGTCGCCGTAGTAGTAGTCGTCGTAGTCGTACACGGGTAAATGCTGGCGGCATGGCCGATGATAATGCAGTTGAAGCTGCTGGGGTCGTTTCTATAGCCGTCGTAGGCCACCAGCACCACGTCACCCGGATCAAAGGCGTGCATGGCGTGGCTGGTGTCTTCGTGCTGGCACCAGTATTTTATGGGGACGTTGGTGATGGTGTTGCCGCTGTCGGTCAGCAGTACGGTGGCCAGGTTCTGTTTTCCGCTGTGGTCTTCCGGTTCGTCGCCGTTGATGCTTTCAATTACGCCGTATAATATCCGCATGTTTGCCCACTGGTTGAAGTCAGAGACGCCATAGCTTTTGATGCTGGGCAGTGTGCCGCGGTTGGCTATGCTGTAGGGGGCAACCCGCAATTGTATGTCGTTGAGGATCTCCAGCGGGGTCAGAATTTCCCGATCGGTGATGGTGGCGACGGCGCTGAGCGTCAGGATATATACCCAGTCCCCCAGGTCGTAATCATGGTAATCGGTGGGCAGCAGGTTAGTATAGGTGAAGCCGTTGGCGTCAACGGTGTAGGTGTCGGCTCCCTCAATATCCGGGTGGGCCTGTTTGCCGGTGATGATGCCGCCGGTCATGGCAAGGGTTTTCCAATAATAGTGCGCCGTGCCACAGCTATCAGTCAGCAGGTAGTCGTGCTCTCCCCATATCCGTTCACCTGGCACAAGCGAGGTGGTGACAACGCTGATTTTATCATCCGGCAGCACGTCTGATTTGCTGGCCGGGATCTCGCGGGGGATAGGGTTTTGCGTCAGGTGCGGCAGCCCGCCGTCAAACTGCGCCTTGATACGGCTCTCACTCCAGTCGGCCGCCATGGGAATGGTGCCGTGAATGCGCACGCCGTCTGCCCAGTAGGGTGGCTCCCCGTCTATGCTGTCGGCGGTCATCTCCCAGGCAAGGGTCGGCTGTACGTCGGCTATGCTGTCGCCTTCCTTCAGCAGCTTCAGTTCCACCCGCAGCGGGGCGATTGTTTGCGGCACCAGGGCGATTACCCCCCGGCCTTCGGCATCAATGGTGAGGCTGGGGTTGCTGCCTTTGCATTGATCTGCCACGGCCACGGCCATCCGCTTACCGTCTCCCAGATACATGGTGTGCGTCTGGCGCTCACTCATACGGTAAACCAATCGTTGGCCAGGGCGTCGGTGTCGCTGGGCAGATAGCCGTCCTTGGTGGTGCGGACGTTGTACTG
>DIUB01000091.1:9580-10567 GCA_002422265.1 Geobacter sp. UBA6169 | reverse complement strand
CTGCAGCATAAAAGTCTCGTACTCCAGCCTGTCCAGATCGTTATCAAGCAGGGCCATACCAACGGCAATGGTGATGATCAGGGCCAGGGCAAAACCATAGCCGTAGTAAAAGGGCCCCAGCTTGATCGAAAGCAGGGTCAGGCCAAGATTCAGCACCGTAAACAGGACGGTCAGTAACAGCACCCGCCCCCGTTTATCCAGATAAAAAAAGATGTTCAGCAGCCCCAGCAGCACCACCTGAAAACCGGTGGCCACCACCTGAATCGAAAGCAGCGGCAGGTGTATCTCCGAGATCCCTGCCCAATGCAACAATTGCCGTCCGGCCACAATCACTACTATAGTGGTGATCCCCTGAACCTTGATGATGTCATAGAGCCCTTCCCGCGCCACCCGTACCATCTCGTCTTTCATCTCATGAATATACGAGAGCGAGCCTCCTTCCCGTACTGCATCGTAATAGCGGTCATAATACTCCACAAAATCGGTCTCCATCCGCACCAGAAAGACCGCCATACCGGGAATGATGGCCAGATAAGCCAGGAATACCGGCAGGTCGTAGACCAGCGAGGCACGCAGTGGACCGATGACATTCGAACCAGTGGCCGGATGAAACCAGAAGACACTTTTGTCGATCCAGATCCCCAGATTATAGAACAGGCCGGTCAGCATCAGGGAGCGGTACATCCGGCCTTTCCCCATAAAATCAAACTCGATGAACAGCCGCGATGGATAACCACGGAAGATCACCAGCAGCATCCCCAGCAACAGAATGAACTGGCCTGTTAAAAACGCCAGCAGCAGCCCCTCCAGATTACCGTGCCGCAGCAGAAAGGCCAGCAGCAGAGCTGATCCGTACCCCAGCGCAAAGTTGGCCAGAATCGCCTTATAGGCCTTGAGACCCGAAAGCAGGATAGCAGTTACCCAGACTGAACAGAGCACCACATAGGTGGCAGCAAACAGCAGGCGGAAAAAAAGGCTCTGCTGAGG
>DIUB01000091.1:0-9535 GCA_002422265.1 Geobacter sp. UBA6169 | reverse complement strand
TCAAAGATCCGGTCGGCAGCATAGCGGGTAAAAGAGAGCTGCACCAGACCGGTCAGGATCAGGCTTGAGGCTATCAGATAGGTGACCACGGTCTGAAACTTGCTGACCAGTGCAGCCGGAATGACCACCGGCAGGGACAGAAAACCGATCAGCAGCACCGCAATGATTGACAATATCCAGGGACCGGAGCTGATGATACCGGCGTAGGTGTAGGCAAGCAGCAGCGAGCTGTAGTTGTCCCCCTTCATCAGCTTGCGCAGTTCGAACCCGATACCGGCCATCTATACCATTGCCTCCTGATACAAGTCCCGGTAACGGGCGAACATCTGTTGCTGGGTGTACTGGGCTTCTACCCGCGCCATACCGGCCTGCTGCGCCCGATGCCAGGCATCATAGTCCGTCAGCAGTCTCCGGCAGGCATCGGCCAGGGCCTGGGGATCATTGATCGGAATCACCGCACCGGCAATCCCCAGGGCACGATCTGCCTCACCCTCTCCCTCGATCAGCTGACGACAGGCCCCCACATCGGTAGCCACCAGCGGCACCCCGGCGGCAAACCCTTCCAGTGCCACCAGCGGCAGACCTTCACTGATAGAAGAGAGCACCAGCAATCCAATCCGGGGAAACAACGTGACCGGATCCATGAAGCCGGTAAAACGCACCTCCTGTTCGATCTCCAGGCTTCTGGCCAGGGCTCGACACTCCCGGGCGTATTCGGGGTCTTCCCCCTCCGGCCCCACGATCCAGCCTTGTATCCCGGGAATGTGCTGCACCAGAATTCTGATTGCCCTGATGTAGGTCTTGACATCCTTGATCGGCACCACTCTTCCCAGCAGTGCCAGAATCGGCGGGGGGGCAACAGGACGGGTCTGGCGCAACGGGAGAAAACGTGCCAGATCGATACCGTTGGGAACCACGGTCAGCTTCTCCGGCAGGGCGCCGTCACTGATCTGCCGCTGGCGTACCCCTTCGTAGAGTGAGACGATTCGACCGGACGCATTGTAACAGAACCGGCCAATGGTCTCGAAAAACCTGATCCAGAGATCCCTAAAATAACTGACCTCGGTCGGATCCCGCTGCAGGGCATTGCGGTTGTCCTGAATCCAGTCGTTATTAAAGATATCGATCCGCCGTTCCTTGGTGTAGATGCCGTGCTCCGACAGCAGCAGGGGACGGCCGGTATGGTGGTGCAGCAGCCCCCCCAGAAATCCGGCATACCCGGTAGAAACCGTGTGGTAGAACCGGGCCGGGATCAATGCTGCAGCAATGGCTGCCAGTTGCCAGATCGGGCTGTGCATGTTACGCACGGTCCAGAAGTAGTCAACAAACGAGGGATCCTTGCACCGCTCCGTATACAGCTCACAGATATACTCCCATGAGCGTTCGGCATAAAGGAACTGGGTGTAATCAACCCCGCCCGTACGGCTGAGGTAAAAGGAGGCCTGCTTCAGCTCTGCGGGCAGTCCGTCCGGATGAGGGGAGCTGAACCAGCAGTGCAGGCGCCGCAAGATGGCAAACCCCTCTGCATCACCATGACAAGGCTCAATGGGCGGGGTAACATGTTCGTCATGCAGGTAGTGCACCTGCAGGTGCACAAGGTTCTCCGGCAATTCGTATTTTTGCTCACCGTATTCATCGGCGCTGCTGCCGAGAAAAACCGCGCCAAAGGTCAGTTCAGGAAAGCCCCGGATGATCTGGTTAACCCAGCTGGATACACCCCCACTGACATAGGGAAAGGTTCCCTCCAGCAGCAACATCACATCAACATGATCAGCCCTCGGCAGCTGCTCATCCATCAGCGTCCCCCCCAGAACTGGGCCACCGGCCCGATGCCCGGCTTGAAACGGATGGCCGGGTCTTCCTGCAGCAAACGACGCACGGCTGCAAAATCGCGGCGGTAAAATGCCAGCTCAGCCTGGTACGGCACCACCTTCAACCGGTCACCACCCGCAGCCAGGGCAGCCTCGATAGACTCGTAGGCGTGCAGGTAATCACGCCGAAAGAGGTAGATCCGTGCCAGCAACGTGTACAGGGAAGGATCGACACAACCGTATTCCTGAGCCTGTGCAGCATACCTGGCCGCCTGATCCACAAAAAAATCGCGCAGGTCATGCTGCGCCAGGGCACTGTAGACCATCTCCCAGTAGGAAAAAGCCAGATTGCGGCAGATGGACCTCTTGGCCTCCTGCGTTTCGGCGGCCTGCAGCTCATCCATGGCCGTGGTGATAGCCTGCTGGATCTTCTGTTCCTGGCGTTCGCACAGATTAAAGGCCAACAACCGGATCTCATCATCACGGTCACCGGTGGCATGCTGCAGCAGGCGTCCGGCATTTCCGCCACCAAGCGTACCCACTGACAACAGCGCCTTCAGCCGCTCTCCCCGTGGCAGATTGTGCAACCGCAGACGTGACCAGGCCCCACCCTCGCCCATACCTCCTGCCACCGCAGCCGACTCAGGCAAAAACGGCGGCAACGGCACTTGTCCGAATTCAGGGCGTTCTTCATCAGTGTAATAACGGATGAAGTAGAGCAGAATCAGCAAGGTACCTATCGCACCCAGGGCAGGTACAAAGAAATTAAAACTGAAAAAAAGCGTCAACAACATACGGCGTGACGCCGTAAAGCGCTGGGGAAACCAGATCCCCAGCAACAGTGAAAACAGGGCGGACGCAAGCAGATGACCGCCCAAAAACAGACTGAGCCGCTGCCAGAGCGGCTGATCGGTAAAGACAGCCAGCAGGGCACCCTGTTCACTGAACAGCCCGTATATGAGCAGCTTGATGCTGCTCATGGCTCATCCGTCAGCAGGTTAGCCAGCTGCAGAACCGGCTCTTCGCACGACAGCATCAGGTACTTAAAGCGGATACCGGCACTCTTGAAATTCATCTGGAACTGTTTCTGCAACACCTCGTTCAAACGGCTCTGGTATCCCTCCATGGCAGCCGGACCAGAAAACGGCATCAAGGTCACAAACTGTACATCCCAGCCCAGATCCCGACGCCAGCTGTGGTCAAGTCCGCGCTGCTGACGTTCAAACATCATACAGAGCTCGTTCAGATACGGCCCGGGCGCCAGCCTGACAACAGTCAGGGTGCTGACCACATCCAGATCCTGCTGCAAATGGATCATCTTGACCAGCTCTGCCCCAAAGGCAAGCGGACAATCCGGGTAGACGGCGATAATCCGGTGGGCCAACTCAACAGCCTCCACCTGATCAGCGGCATAGGCCAGCAGCACACCCAGAATCTGCAGCGTCTCACGGTGCAGCGCCATAAACGGCATATCATCCACCAGCAGCACACCTGAGATAACACCACTGCTGCTCCTGAGCGGCGCTGCCACCAGGTAGCTGCTGTGCTGCCCCTCCCCCAGACGACTGACAGTTTGGTATGCAGTGTTACCGGACTCCAGGGCTGCCCGCAGCAGCAGATCGTCAGGGCGCAACGTCGCCCCCTGCCCGCAACGGGCCAACGGCTCAGGCAACACCCGGCCATCCTTCACCTGATAAAGGGCTGCACTGGTAAGCGAGCCATAGTGCGCCAGGATCACCAACAGCTCCCCGGCAAAAGCCCGGCTGACAGGCAGTTCACCTTGACTCAGCAGACGGCGCAACTCCATCATCCCCTGCCGCAAGGTCACCGGACGGCTGATCAGGTTCTGTTCCAAACGATCATGGGAGTGACGCACCATGAAATAGGCCCGCGACAGCTGTTGAAACCGCTCTTCTGCATGGCGGGAGAGCTGTTCTGCTCGACGTAACCGGGTTGACCAGATGCTGCTGAATTGACCGGCAATCAAGACCAGCAACGATCCGCCCAACATGAAGTGCAAGGGAAACGGGGCGGTTGTCCGTCCTGCCAGCATAGCTCCCAGCCAGAGGGCTGCCAGCAGCGAAATCGAGGCAAGGGCCGGGGCAATACCGTAGCGGAGCGCCACCAGCAGGGGGCCGAACCAGAGCCAGCGAAACTCTGCCCGAATGAAATATGGGTCATCCGGGTTGAACAGCATCCCCACCACCGGTATCACCAGTGTCAGGGCCAAGGATTCAAGCCAGGGTACCAGACGGGAAAAACTGGCAGCTATGCCGTGCAACGGCTGCATCCTAGCGCAGCTCGATGGTGGCAATCAGCTTCTCCAGCACCTGCTGGGCAACGGCACTGACCGCCTCTCTGCTCCAGCCGCTCTTGCCTGAGCTGCCGGTCCAGATCACCTTGTCGTTCTGCAGGTCTATCAGCTGCAGAGTGAAACCGGCCACCGGCTCGCCATCCAGCCCCACCTTATAACGCCACTCCGTCACCGTTCCCTGCAAGGCGTAGCGAATCTGCTGTTTTTTGGCCCATGCAACCCCGTCTTGACGCCGTTTCAGCCCCCGATCAACCGGCGGTTCGGCTTCAGCTGACGGCTCAACAGGCATGACGGCCACCTGCTGGATACCACGAGCATAGAGTAGTGCCGTGCTGATCGCCTCTGCCCGTTCGGCAGCAAAGGGGGTCTCGGTGTTGTTGATAAACGGCAGCACTGTCCAAACGGTATCCGGCGCGGCAGACTCACGCACCCCCTGGTGCAGGGTGGTACAGGCGGTAAGGGCCAGCAGACCTGCAAACAGCAACAGCAGACGTTTCATGGGATTCCTCCTGGTATCTTCAGCAGATTAGTAAAAATAACGGTACCTGATACCGATAGTGGTGCTTAGATCATTCATACCGAATTGACCGCTGCCCTGGGTCAGCTCCAGCAACAGCTGATCAAGCCCAAAAACCGGACCCACCATGCCCAGGCTATATGAAAAGCCGGTGCCTGAACTGCTGTTCCAACTCACGTCCGCCGCAGCAAACGGCTTCCAGTCACGGGTGTAGGTGCCCTTCCAGGTCTCTCCCAGGAAGATCCCGGCCCCCAGCGAACCGTAGCTTTTGGGTACAAAGAACGCTGCCGTCGGCAACGTACCGACCGGCACCAGCGCTGCGGTGCGGCTGCTCACACTGCCGTCAGCCCGGTAGATGCTGTAGCCGCCAAACAGGCGCAGACCATAATCCGGCCAGGCACGGGTAATCTGGTGCCGCAGTTCCAGCGACACCGCCTGCCCCTGCCCCAGATACTGCCGATCCTGATCATACAAGCGCACCGAGGACAACTCCAGTGCAACCGTATCGGATGCTGTCAGACTTCCCGCAACAAGCAGCTGCAATCGGTCGCGCGCTCCTCCGACTGCCAGGGCAGCGGTTTCCTCAGCCCGCTCGTGATAAGCAAACCGACCGGACAGCTGCAGGTCATGCCATAAGCGCCAGCTGCCGGCAACTGCTGCAGTCGGCTGGACAGCTGTGCCGCCATCCCGTACCCCCAGCTCCATCACCAACTGTCCACCCTCATGACGGCGGGTCACGGCCAGCGTGCCGCCAAGATCGGTACGGGGGATGCTGCCCAACACATTACTGCGCAGCAGACTGAACTGCCGTTCGGTCAGCTCGACCAGCAGGCTGTAGCGGCTGGTGAGCGGCTGACTGAGCGTCAGCCTTGATGCAAGCCATCCCACCCCGGCCTGGTCTCTGGCCTGCAGCGAGGTCTGGATGAATCCGGGACGACTGCCGTACAGCTGTCGAACCTGTGTATCAAGCAAATGGTCATCATGGTTCAGCTGTAAGCGGTTAAAGGAATGCTCTTCTGCCAGCGCTGTCCAACCCGTACGCCGGGCTGCCTCAACCGCGTCACGGTACGGCAGCTGCTCCAGCTTGCCGTCCAGCAGATCGGCCATGGTTGTCCGGTCATTTTCTTCAAGGGCCAGCCCCAGACGGGCCCATTCCGGCCGTTGTACGGCCCGGGCCAGATGTCGCCAGTACCAGAGCCGGGCCAGGTCGGTCTGCCCGGTGGCCATGGCCCAGCCCATGACCAGTTCCGTGCCGAAGTCTTTCTTCAAATTCGCAGCAATATGGTAGACAACGCCAGACAGTTCATCCCCCCGCCGCAGGTGCAACAGCAGCTGAGCCCTGGTCAGCTGTCTGCGCCGCTCATCAAGGTTTGCGTCTGCTGCTGTCTGCTGCAGCAGACGGTAGGCCCGACGCCTGATCTCCCAGGCCGCTTCCTGATGACTGGCCTGTTCCAGAACATCACCAAATGAGGCCAGCCAGGCCGGATCATCCTGCCGCTGTGGTGCCAGGACGCGGTAGTGCCGCAGGGCACGAGGCGTATCCCCCGCCAGCATCAGTGCGGCAGCCAATGGTTCACGCAGCTCCGGCAACAGGGCAAGCCGCCCTTCCCATTGACGTACGAGGGGCTGCAGTTCGGCGCTCTGTTTCAGATCCACCAGCAGCCAGAGGTAGCTGCTCAGCAGATCTGCTGCATCAGGTGCCAGCCGCACAGCCACACGGGCCGCAGTCAGGGCCTGCTGCAGTTGCCCTGCCTGCCGGTACACCTGCGATACGGCCATCCAGGAACGGGGGTCCGCTGCCAGCACCTTGCGCTGCTGAGCATCCAGACTTTGCAGAAAATGAATCAACTCCTGCTCACGACCGCTGCGCAGACCGGTATCAACCAGGGCGTACCAGAATTGCGGCTTAAGAAAGCGCTGCCAGCCCTGCAGGGCATAACCGTAGGCCCGTTCTGGTGCATCGTTACGGTACAACTCCAGCAGCCTGAGATAGTCGGCCTCAAGGGCGCTGCCGGAGCGGATCATGATCGCAGCGGCACGGGCTGCCTGTTCGGCATGGCCTTGGGCCCAGGAAAGGTCGGCATAGGTGCGCCAGAACGGTACAGCATCAGCAGTAGCCTGTGCTGCTGTCGTATCAAGGGCCTGCCAGGCCTGTTCCGTATCCCCCTGGCCATACCAGAGCGCAGCCAGCTTGAGGGCCTCATCACTGGTGAGCGGTTGCAGGATCGCCCGCTGCTGCCAGGCCTGAATCGCCTCTTCCGGCATTCCCAGATGTTCGGCCAGACGGGCCTGCTCGGTCAGACGCCAGAGCGGGTCATTCCGTCCCAGGCTGCCTGAACGGAGCAGATCATAGGCCTCCTGCGGCAGTCCCATCCCTTCAGTCACCGCCAGATACTCTTGCTCCATGGCCTGATCTGCCGTTCCCCTGGTAACGGCCTGTCCCAGTAAGTGCTTGCGTAGAGGAAACTCCTGCAGAGCCCGGGAAAGGGTGAGGGCCTCACCGTAGGCCTCTTGGTCACCGCGCAGGGCCAGGAAGTACCAGTGATCCAGGGCCAGATCTGACCGTCCGGCCCAGACAGCGGTCCGGGCGGCCTTACGACGCCAGACCAGGTCATGGGGCCGGGCCTTGACCGCCTTTTCAACCACACCCAGCGCCTCGGGCAGATTACCGTTAGCCAGAAACACGGTATGGGCCAGATCAAACAACTCCTGCTCAAAAACCGCCCGAATCTCGGGGATAGTCGGGACCGCCTGCTCTGCCTCAGCTGCTGTCGGCAGTATCTGTGCGGCAACCAGCAGCAACCCGGTTGTTTTGATCAGGCCGGTTCTCATGGTCGTGCCTCAATTTTGTCCGGCGATGATGACATCCCCAAGGCACGTCGCACATACTGCTGGGCCAGATCGGGTCGGTTTGCAGCCAGAGCCAGCCGGGTCAAAGCCAGCAAGGTTTGGCGGTCACCGGACAACGGTTGCTGGTACTTTTGTGCAGCCGCCACCGCTTCCTGTAAGAGGTTACCGGACTGCAGGGTCCGAATTCCGCTCAGGAAGAGGCGGCGCTGCTCATCACGGTTTGCAGCGGCTGTCATTCCCTGAAAATAGAAACCGGCAGCAGCCCGGTAATCCCCTTTACCCAGAGCCAGTTCTGCCGCGACCATCAGCGAGTCACCATCCTGCTGCAGGGTGTCTTGTCCCAGCAAGCGCTCCAGATAACGGGCTGTTTGCTCATCACCGGCACGGCGGGCATCACCAAGATACCGGGCCAAATCACGGGGAGAGGCACCGGCCTGACGCAGTTCTTCAATCTGCTCGACATATCGCCGGCGCGCCTCTTCCCATCCCGGCTCACCGGCCACCAGCAACTCCAGCTCCTGCCGGCGCAACTCATAACGCAGCTTCCTGATGGCCTGTTCCTGATCAGAAGTCAGACTGGCCCTGACATGGTAGCCAAGTGCCCGGGATGCCTTTTCCGTACAGCCTGCTGCCAGATAGCTGCGTACCAGGGGGATCACCAGCTCGGTATCTCCATCACGCATCTGTACCAGTGCCTCCAGATAGCGCTGCTGGGCCGGACTGGTCACATCGGGCGTTGCCAGCAGCCTGAGCAGACTCTTCTCCGGATAGAGCACCACCAGCAGCAACAGCCCCACTCCGGCCAGACCTCCGATGGCCAGCGGTCCGGCAAATCGTTCCCGACGTGGCTTTTTATCGGCAGACAAGTGTAACGGCATAGGTTCCTGAAGTAATGGGGGCTGCCAGCAACATTCCTTCCCTGGTCACCGGCAACGGCTTGCCGCTGCTGAGCAGACGGCAACCGGCTGCATTGCCAAACCGGATTGTGCCGTCTTGATGAGCGGTCAGGGTCAGTTCCATACCATCTGATGTCCGCTTGAACTGCTCAATTCTGGCTGGAAGCGAAGCCAACCAGGGGATTGCAGGAGGAGCCTTTGACAGCTGCAGATATGCCTCACCACCCGGGCCCAGATGGATGTACCGCTGATCGTTGTGCTCGCTGAACCCAAGCACGTTACGGCTGGCAATCAGATCGGGATACCCGATGCTGATCGGTAATCGCAACTGCCGCAGATCCCCTTTGTTACGGATCAGCCAGCCAACGCCGGAACGGGCCACAACGGTTCGGTTAAAATCCAGCACCTTGTTGACGTAGTCGGAGGTAAAAGCCGCGTGGGGCTGCTGGGCCAGCGCCCAGTCATAGACTTCCTCCAGGGCACGGCGACCAGCCTCTTTCGTGACGGAATAGGTATGGTAGTAGATATTGATCGGCTTCAGGCGGCGGGGGGTATCGGTCAGCTCAAAGGTCTCGATCACCCGACGATAGCCGTAAAACGGTCCGGTCCATTCGTTGGTGTAGACGTTCTCATTCTTATTGGGAGCAAACACCTGGAACCAGCCGCCTTTTGATACACCGAGGGGTGCAACAGACGTGATTGATTTGTTAGACCTGGTGATCAAGGTATAGCCGCCGTTGATGTTACCCAGGCCGGCAGCATACGTCGCAGCCAGTGCATCCGGCCCGGGGGTACAGTCCCCCGACCACTGCAGCAACTTTGTCTTTTTACCGGGAGGAAGCAGATTTTTATTGATAAAGTCGGCGGAATCCGGAATTTCAGCCGTAAGATCGAAGGAATAGCCCGGAATCGGCAGGTATCTGGCGTCATACCCCTGTCTCGCCTGTTCGGTATCCTGCCAGTAAAACGGATGGGAAAAGGTGTGACTGCCGGCCTCAACCCAGGGAAGCTTGAACACCTCACGGGCCTCATTGCGATAGAACTGGGCCTGATTCTGTACAACCCCGCGGTCACCCAGGGTGCTGGTGATAATTGAGTAGGTTGTCGGTATCCGGTATTTTTTAAGAATCCTCTCCCGAAGCTCAGT
>DIUB01000224.1 GCA_002422265.1 Geobacter sp. UBA6169 | reverse complement strand
TCATTGCCCTGGCCCTTGC
Source organism: Geobacter sp. UBA6169 (assembly GCA_002422265.1). GTDB lineage: Bacteria > Desulfobacterota > Desulfuromonadia > Geobacterales > Pseudopelobacteraceae > Trichlorobacter. The sequence goes on along the minus strand of DIUB01000224.1, from coordinate 23,464 downwards.
CTGGCCCGTTGCCCAGCTTTTTCTGCTGGCCGGGCACGAACAGCAGGTGGCCCTTGATGAGCGCAGCTATTTTCTGATCTGTATGCTGGGTTCGTTCTTTCCGGTCTTTGGCGCAGCCATGGCTGGCTGGCTCTCCGGCATTGGCCGACCGGCAGTGGTAACGGTGATCACCATTATCTCCTTTGCCGTGAATGCGCTGCTTACCTGGGGGATGGTGCTGGGTGAGTGGGGTTTTCCACGCATGGGCATCAGCGGCGCTGCCCTGGCAACGGTGGTGGCCCAGTTGGTGGCAGCCGCGCTGTATGCCGCCGTGTTTGCGCGGGCCGGGGGATTTGGGAATCGTCTTGCCAGGGTTTTTGAGTTGACAGAATTTCGACGATTTCTGTCACTTGCCATGCCGATGGGGTTCAGGATCAGCGGAGAGCTGTTGGCCTGGACCTTGTTTCTGGTGGTGGTGGGGCGGTTGGGCATGGTGGAACTGGCTGCCTCCAGCATTGCGTTCAGGATCAACGGTACGGCCTTTTTTCCGGCGTTGGGTCTGGGGCAGGCGGCAGGTATCCTGGTTGGTCATGCCCGTGGCGCCGGTCGGGATGATGAGGTGCCGGGCATTGCCTGGCAGTCACTGATAATCTGTGAGGTCTGGATGTTGGTGATGGCAGTGATTTTTGCCGTAGCTTCCGCTCCCCTGATGGGCCTCTTTGCCGGCAGCGGCCCTGAAGCGCCGCAAATTGTAGCCGTCGGCGCGCTGCTGATGAAGTTTGTTGCCGTGTATTGCGTGCTGGATGCGGCAAACGTGGTACTTGGCTGTGTACTGGCTGCTGCCGGAGAAACCCGCTGGATCGCCCGTACCTTTTCGATCTGTACCGGCCTCTTTCTGCTCCTGCTGTGGCTGATTGACTGGCTCATGCCCAGCCTGGTGCTGGAGTGGACCCTGGCCACGCTGTTTGTCTGCTGTACGGCCCTGATCTGGGCCGTGCGCTTCAGATCCGGCAGATGGAGAAACAAACAGCTGTTGCGAGGGGCGTAACGGCTCACCCATACGGTGTAAACAAAAAGGACTTACCCGGTAGCCGGATAAGTCCTTTGATCTGTTTGGTTGCGGGGAGAGGATTTGAACCTCTGACCTTCGGGTTATGAGCCCGACGAGCTACCAGACTGCTCCACCCCGCGTCAATTGGAATTGGATAATTAGCAAACAACCGGATACAAAGTCAAGCTTTTTATTCCTGATCAGGAACAACCTTTGCGCCGCCGCCGATTTTTGAAGCGATCTCGACTGCTGCCTCTTTTTCAAGGTGTCGGCCGATCCGTACCCGGTACCAGGTACCTTTATCATTCAGCTCTACCTCACTGAGGGTGGCACTGTACCCTTTGGCAGCCAGCCTGGCCCTGGTGGCCTCTGCTTCTTTTTTGTTGTTAAAGGAGGCGACCTGCACCACAAATCCACTGGCTGGCGGTGCTGCAGCGGGTTTCGGCGCAGCAGGAACAGGTGTAACCGGTTGCATAACCGGTTTTTGAACCGGCTGTGGGACTGCCGCTGGTGGTGCTTCCGGCTTGGGCTTTTCGTTGATGCCGCTGCCCAGTACGGTCTGCTTCTGGCCACGGGGCAGGTTGTCAAAGAAAGAGAGCGGAACCGGTGCTGCCGGCGACGCCGGTACCGGGCCCTGCATTTTAGGATCGTGGCCGGCACCGGATGCCTGAGGTGCGGTTTGCTGGCCTGCTAACGGTGTAGCAGTGGCAGTGGTAGTGACAGATGGCGCGCCAGGTGCTGTTTGTGGTTGTCCGGATTGAGATTCGAGACTTTGCTGTTCCATGGCTGCCCGGAACGCCTTTTTGGCTGATTTCTGTGAAAAATGCCAGCCGGTGGCAAAACCGAGGCCAAAGCCGATACTGAGCAGGATCAGTACCATGACCACGGTAACCGAGGATGAACGCCCGGTCTTGCGTTGGGGCACGTGCCCGGTGGAGCCGCTGCCATACTGCCGTGGTTCGCGATAATCAATCCGCATGCTTGTCTCCTACATCCGATCCGGGGCTGAGACCCCCAGCAGGGCCAGGGCGTTCTGCAGCACCTGCCTGATACGGGCCAGCAGGTACAGGCGGGCTGTGGTCAGTGCCTGATCTTCAGTAACCACCTTGGTCTTGTTGTAGTAGCTGTGAAACTGACCGGCCAGCTCGGTCAGGTAATAGGCGATCTTGTGTGGTTCAAAATCACGTGCAGCCTCATCGACCACGCCCGGCAGACTGCCCAGCAGCCTGATCAGCCGCAGCTCTTCAGAAGTGGTCAGCAGTGCCAGGGTGGCGGCGTCCGGCTCAGACGACGGCAGGACGGCCCCTTTTTCAGCGGCATTTTCAAAGATGCTGCAGATCCGTGCGTGGGCATACTGGACGTAATAAACCGGGTTGTCCAGCGACTGCTGTTTGGCCAGATCGATGTCGAACACCAGCTGGGAATCAGGACGGCGCATGACAAAGAAGAAGCGGGTTGCGTCGCGCCCCACCTCGTCGATCAGATCCCTCAGGGTGACATAGCTGCCGGCCCGTTTGGATATCTTGACCTCTTCCCCGCCACGCAGCACGGTTACCATCTGGTGCAGCACATATTCGGGCCATCCCTGCGGTATGCCTGCCTGCAGGGCCTGCAGGCCGGCCCGCACTCTGGTGATGGTGCTGTGATGATCGGCACCCTGCTCGTTGACCACCCGCACAAAGCCACGCTGCCACTTATCAAGGTGGTAGGCGACATCCGGCACGAAATAGGTGTAGCTGCCATCGCTTTTGCGCATGACCCGGTCTTTATCGTCGCCGTAATCAGTGGTACGCAACCAGAGCGCTCCGGCCTGCTCGTAGGTGTGACCGTTGGCAATGATGGCCTGTACTGCCGCCTCCACCTTGCCGTCGTTATAGAGGCTTGATTCCAGAAAGTAGTGATCAAATCCCACATCAAAGGCCTGCAGATCCTGATCCTGTTCACGGCGCAGCCAGGCCACGCTGAAACGCCGGATGGCATCCAGGTCATCAGGGTCTCCTGCGGCGGTTACATCCTGATCATCGGCATGGACACTCTCCCGGGCCAGATAGGCGGTTGCCACCTCTCTGATGTAGTCCCCCTGGTAGCCGTCCGCTGGCCAGCGCTCGTCGTCCGTTTCAATCCCCTTACAGCGGGATTGTACTGAAAGGGCCAGGTTGTTGATCTGTGCCCCGGCATCGTTGTAGTAGAACTCGCGGGTCACCTCCCAGCCGGTGGCAGCCAGCAGGCGACAGAGTACGTCACCGATGGCAGCGCCCCGTCCGTGGCCGATATGCAGGGGGCCGGTCGGATTGGCACTGACAAACTCCACCTGCACCTTACGGCCCGCACCGGTGGTGGTACTGCCGAAGGATGGTCCGGCCTGGGCAATCTGCCTGAGACCGTTCTGCCAGGCAGCCGGGGCAATGAAGAAGTTGATAAATCCAGGCCCGGCNNCTGCAGGGCGATGTTGCAGGCAAAGTCGCCGTGGGCCTCGTTGGCCGGGGTATCAAGTATGACGGAGGGGAAGGTCTCGGAAGAGAAGATACCGGCAGTACGGCCCTGCTCAAGGGCCTGCGCCACCAGTGCGGCTAGTTTTTGACGGATCATTTTGCGTGTGTATCCTTGGTGGTTTCGTTGGCCGCTGGTTCCGGCGGTTCCTTGATGGTGATGTCGCGTGAAAAATCAGGACAGCGCGCCCCGCCGTCTGCAACAGAGAAGCGTTTACCGCAGTTTTCGCGCCAGGCGCAGACAACGCAGCTTTGTCGTGCCATCGGTATACCTCACTTATCCCCGCTCTCAGGGAAGCGGTAGATGATTTCGTTTGGTTTGACCAGTCCCAGCTCCTTGCGAGCAATCCGCTCCAGTTGGTTCCGGTCGCTGTGAAGGGCCGCTATGGTCCGGCTCAACTGGTGATTTTCCGACTGCAGCTCTACAATACGCTGCTCGATCCGCTGTTTCTCCTGTTTCATCTCGTAGATACGCAACAGCCCACGTTCGCCGAAGACGGTAAAGAACAGGATGAACATCAGGCAGGCTGCCGGAATCAGCCAGGTGCGGCGTGTGATGCGGATGCCGGTCATGATCCCCCCTTGCGACGGCAAGCGGCAAAATACTCAGCCGTGGCCTTGAGCCCTGTTGCCAGATCAACTTTTGGCTGCCAGCCCAGCGTCTCTTTGGCCAGGGTGATGTCCGGCCGGCGCTGTTTCGGATCGTCCTGGGGCAGCGGCTTGTGGATGATCTTGGAGTGTGAGCCGGTTATTGTAATGATTTTTTGAGCAAATTCAAGGATGCTGTTCTCCACCGGGTTGCCCAGGTTGACCGGGCCGATAAACTCCTGCCCGTTTTCCATCATCCGGATCATACCGTCGATCAGGTCGCTGACATAGCAGAACGAGCGGGTCTGGCTGCCTTGGCCAAAAACGGTAATATCTTCGTTTCTCAATGCCTGCAGCATGAAGTTGGAGACCACCCGGCCATCGTTCTCCGCCATCCGTGGGCCGTAGGTGTTGAAAATCCGGATGATACGAATATCCACCTTGTTCTGGCGATGGTAGTCCATCATCAGCGTCTCTGCCACACGCTTTCCCTCATCATAGCAGCTGCGGATGCCGATCGGGTTGACATTGCCCCAGTACTCCTCGCGCTGAGGATGCACCTGGGGGTCGCCGTAGACCTCTGAGGTTGAAGCCTGCAGGATGCGGGCCTTAACCCGTTTGGCCATGCCCAGCATGTTGATGGTGCCCATGACGCTGGTCTTGACGGTCTTGACCGGATTGTACTGGTAGTGGATGGGGGAGGCAGGACAGGCCAGGTTATAAATTCGATCGACTTCAAGCAGGATCGGTTCGACAATATCATGGCGGATCAGCTCAAAGCGGTGGCTGTCCATCAGATGGATGATATTATCCTTACTGCCGGTGAAGAAATTATCCAGACAGATGACATCATGCCCTTCGTTCAGCAACCGCTCACAAAGGTGGCTACCCAGAAAACCCGCGCCGCCGGTGACAAGAATACGCATCAGTTGGCCCCTTCCTGGATACCGTTGCCTGCCCGTCCCAGGGGTATGTAACGAATGCCCAGCTCCTGCATCCTGCCCAGTTTGTACAGGTTGCGGCCATCCACAATCAGCGGTTTGTTGAGTGCCTGCCTGATCCGGTCAAAGTCGGGGTTGCGGTATTCGTGCCAGTCAGTGATCACGGTCAGGGCATCGGCGTTGTCCAGAATCTCATACTGGTTGCTGCTGTACTGGATCCGGTCGCCAAAATGTTTTTTTGCCTCAGCCAGTGCCTCCGGGTCGTGGGCGCGTACCGTGGCGCCGGCCGCCAGGAGGCGCTCGATGATGGTCAGTGAGGGGGCCTCACGCATGTCGTCGGTGCGGGGTTTGAAGGAGAGACCCCAGCAGGCGATGGTACGGCCGGTGAGGGGCTTTTCTTTGTCGGCTGAACCCAGTGCCTTGATCAGCTTGTCGGCCAGCACTTCTTTTTGACGTTCGTTGACCTCTTCCACTGCCTTGAGCAGCAGGAAGTCATAGTTGCTTTCTTCCGCAGTGCGGATCAGTGCCTTGACATCTTTGGGGAAGCAGGAACCGCCATAGCCGGGGCCGGGAAAGAGGAAGTCGTAACCAATGCGGGAGTCTGAGCCGATCCCTTCACGCACGGCAGCCACATCTGCCCCCATCAGTTCGCAGAGACCGGCGATCTGGTTCATGAAGGAGANNGCATGGCGTTGGCTGCGTATTTGGTCATTTCAGCCGAGCGGATATCCATGATGATCATCCGGCTCTGCTTGCGCATGAACGGGTCGTAGAGTTCCTTCATGATCTCGGCGGTGCGGACGTTGTCGGTACCGATCACCACCCGGTCAGGCTTCATGAAGTCGTCAATGGCAGCCCCTTCTTTCAGGAATTCGGGGTTGGAGACCACATCGAACTCCAGGTGTGAGCCCCGTTTATCCAGTTCATTCTGGACAGCGGCCCGAACCTTGTCAGCGGTGCCCACCGGTACGGTGGATTTGTCCACAATGATCTTGAAGCCGTTCATCTGCTGGCCAATGGTGCGGCCTACGGCCAGGACGTACTGGAGATCGGCGGAGCCGTCTTCACCGGGCGGGGTGCCCACGGCAATGAACTGGATCAGGGATTGCTCAACGGCCAGCGTGACATCGGTGGTAAAGGAGAGGCGGCCTTCGGTCTGGTTGCGCAGTACCAGTTCCTTTAAGCCCGGTTCATAAATCGGGATGATGCCGTTTTTGAGCCCTTCAATCTTCTTTTCATCCACATCAACGGCTATGACCGTATTGCCGCTCTCGGCAAAACAGGCCGCAGCCACCAGGCCGACATAACCGGCGCCAAAGACGGATATCTTCATGCTGTTAAGCTCCTTTTCAAAATCAGTTTAACGCAGAGACGCAGAGACGCAGAGGCAGCAAGAGAAAAGATCGGAAATCATGTTTGTGTTCTTCGCTGCGTCTTTGCCACTCACTTGTGCTCTGTTTCAAAATAGGTTCTTAGCTTTTGTTACGTAAGAGAAGTGCCTGGGCGTACAGATCCCGCCTGGGCAGACCGGTGGCTGCAGCAACCAGGGCTGCTGCCTCTTTTACGCTGTGCCCTTGCTGCAGGGCCTGCAGCAGCAGCTCTTCGGGTAAAGGTCCGGTGCTGTTCTGCGATTGTTCATCAGCCGGAGCGATCAGGATCACTACCTCGCCCCGTTCCCGACCATCCTGAACCAGCTCCCGTACCTGACCGGCGGTACCGTGCAGGGCCTCTTCATACAGCTTGGTCAGTTCACGGGCAACCACCACCTGCCGTTCGCCCAACACTGCGGCAATGTCTGCCAGCGTGGCAGCAACGCGGTGGGGTGCCTCGTACAGCACCACGGTGCCGCGGGCCGAAGCGAGAGAGGCCAGAAAACCACGGCGTTTCCCTTCTTTATTCGGCGGAAAACCGGCAAAGGTAAAGCTGTCGGTGGGGAGTCCGGCCATGGCCAGCGCCGCCACGGCGGCACAGGCGCCGGGAATAGGCACCACCCTGATCCCGGCGGCCAGGGCGTCTCGTACCAGCTGATAGCCGGGGTCGGAGATGCAGGGGGTGCCGGCATCAGAGATCAGGGCCACCTGCTTGCCCTGCAGCAGGGCAGCGATAATTTGCTCTCCTTTCAGCGCCTGGTTGTGATCGTAGTAGGAGGTAAGCCGGGTGGTAATGCCGAAGTGGGCCAGCAGTTTACGAGAGTGGCGGGTATCTTCAGCGGCAATCAGATCAACCTCTTTGAGGGTGCGTACCGCCCGGAAGGTCATATCTTCCAGGTTTCCGATCGGGGTAGCAACGATAGAGAGGGTGCCGGCCATCAGTTGAGGGCGGAGATATAGGCCTGAATACCGTTCAGGATCCCCTCGGCAGCCCGGGTGTGAAAGGCGGTGTCTTTCAGACGGCTTTCTTCAGTGACGTTACTGAGAAAGGCGGTTTCAACCAGGATGCTGGGCATGGTGGCACCCACCAGCACATAGAACGGACCCTGCTTGACCCCGAGGCTCTTGGTGTCCGGAAATTTTTCCTTGAGCGCCTTGTAGAGCGACTTCTGGACCTCTTCTGCCAGGTGGGCCGAGTCATTCAGTTTGTAGTTGGCCATCAGATCAAACAGGATCGCCTGCAGAGTGCTGACTTTTTCCAGTGAGGTGCCGTTCTCCTTGGCAGCCAGTTGGGCCACTTTCTCGGTCTTGGCCAGGTTCAGGTAGTAGGTCTCGATGCCGGCTGCGTTACGGTTGGGCGCGGCATTGGCGTGGATGGAGATAAACAGGTCGGCATTAACCTTGTTGGCAATGGCGGTTCGTTCTTCCAGCGGTATAAAGATATCGGTAGAACGGGTCATAATCACATCAAGCCCCAGTTTTTCCTTAAGCCTGTCCCGCAACTTTAGGCCGATTGACAGCACCACATCTTTTTCCTGCAGCCCCGAGGAGCCGACCGCACCGGGATCATGGCCGCCGTGGCCCGGATCAATCACAATTCTACGTATCTTTGCGATGGCCGGTTTTTTGTGCGTTGGCTTCACAGCATGCTCCGGCTGTTTTTCTTCGCGGGCAGGGGGCTTGGTGGTGATGCTGCTGATCTCATGGTCAAGGGCGGTCAGGGTCTCTTCTGACCGGCTGATTTCGGTGCGGCGTTGTCCCCGGACATCGATGATCAAACGGGCCGGGTCGGAGAGGGGGAAGATCTTGTAGTCTTTGATGTTGTCGGTGTCCAGCACTACCCGTACCACTCCCGGTTTGAACAGGGCTGCCCGCACTCCCTTCAACAGACCGTCACCAATGGTGATGTCACGGATACCGGCCCCCAGCCGGGTGTTGTGCAGATCAATAAAGACCCGCCCCGGCTTGCCGCTGCGATCTGCCCCTTTGTCAAGCTCATGGCTTTCCCAGGTTACGTCCCGTTCCAGGGCAATGGCGATTCTGGTGTAGTCCGGGTTTGACCAGTGCTTCAGCTCAAGCACCTGGGCCGGCTGCAACGGCAAGGAAGGTTGAACGTTTCTGGATGGTTTTTTCTGGTCACGGGCCGCATGCAGCTCAGCCGGTACAAAGAACGCCAAGCTTAGCAGGGCAAGCAGCAGCAGTATGAGGGAGCGGGATCGGATCATCACACCATTTTCTTCAGATCATCAAGCAGATTCAAGGCTTCCAGTGGTGTCATAGCATTAATATTCAGTTTTTTCAACCGCTCCCGCAGCAGATCCCCCTGTTGCTCAAATAAGGTAAACTGGGCAGACCCGCTGTCGGGCGGGGAAATGCTGCTCTTGGACAGACGGGGTGAGCCCTGTTCAAACTCCCCTTCTTCCAGGGTCTTGAGTACCTCTTTGGCCCGCTCGATCACATCGCGGGGCATGCCTGCCAGGCGGGCCACCTGAATACCGTAGGAGTGGGAGGCAGCTCCGGGGATGATGGTACGCAGGAAGATGACCTGATCGTTCCACTCTTTCACCGCCACGGTCAGGTTGGTGATCCGCTCGCGGGTGGCAGCCAGATCAGCCAGTTCGTGGTAGTGGGTGGCAAACAGGGTGCGGGGGCGGCAGGTCTGATCATCGTGCAGAAATTCCGCCACGGCCCAGGCAATGGAGAGGCCGTCAAAGGTGGAGGTGCCGCGACCGATCTCATCCAGCACCACCAGGCTTTTATTGCTGGCTGTGCGCAGGATATGGGCGGTCTCCATCATCTCCACCATAAAGGTTGATTGCCCTTTGGCCAGATTGTCGCCTGCCCCGACCCGGGTAAAGATCCGGTCGGCAATCCCGATGGTTGCAGCGCTGGCCGGCACAAATGAACCAGCCTGAGCCATCAGGGTGATCAGGGCCACCTGGCGCATGTAGGTGGATTTACCGGCCATGTTGGGGCCGGTGATCATCAGGATCTGGTTGGCCTCGCCATCCAGCCGGGTATCATTGGGAACAAAACGCTCCCCCAGGTTCATCGCCTCCACCACCGGGTGGCGGCCTTCAATGATCTCCAACTGGTCGCTGTCATCCACGGTCGGCTTGCAGTAGTTGCGCTCCACTGCCACAACTGCCAGGCTTGCCAGTACATCCAGGCTGGCAACGGCTGATGCCGTGCGGCTGATGCGGGCTCCGTTGCCTGCCGCGGTTTCCCGCACCTGCTGGAACAGGGTATACTCCAACTCGCAGATCCGGTCTTCGGCCCCCAGTACCTTCTCTTCGTAGTTTTTCAGCTCTTCGGTGATGTAGCGCTCGCCGGTGGCAATGGTCTGACGCCTGATGTAATCAGCCGGCACACTGGCAAGGTTGGTCTTGGTTACCTCAATGTAGTAGCCAAAGACCTTGTTGTAGCGGATCTTGAGCGATGAGATCCCGGTACGCTCCCGCTCCTGGGCCTCCAGCCGGGCAATGTACCCTTTGCCTTCCCGGCTGATTGAACGCAGTTTATCCAGTTCAGCGTTATAGCCATCGGCGATGATTCCCCCTTCACGCAGTGAAAAAGGCGGCGTGGGCGAGATGGCAGAATTGATCAGCTCCCGCAGGTCATCCAGCGGGTCAAGCTGCTCCAGCAGTCTGCAGAGCAGCGGCGCTTCCACCCCCACCAGGGCATCCCGCAGGCCGGGAATCCGATCCAGTGAGTCATGCAGGGCACGCAGGTCACGACCACCGGCTCCAGCCATGCTGATCCGGCCATTGAGCCGCTCCAGATCATGCATCCCTTTCAGCAGGCCGTTCAATTGATCTCGCAGCAGCCCCTGCTCCACCAGCTCTTCCACTGCTGAGAGCCGCTGGCGGATCAGATCCACCTGCACCAGCGGATAGGAAAGCCACTGCTTGAGGCTGCGGGCCCCCATGGCGGTTGCGGTGCGATCCAGACAGCCCAGCAGCGAGCCGGACTTCTTGTTGTCAATCATGGTGGCGGTCAGCTCAAGATTGCGACGGGTGGCCGGATCAAGGGCCAGAAAGTCGTTGCGGCGCACAATGCTGATGTCCCGCAGGTGGGGCAGGGCGGCATGGCGGTTTTCCTGCAGGTAGTGCAGCACCATCCCGATTGCCAGCAGGGCCAGCGGCAGGCCATCCATGCCAAAGGCATCCGGTGAGGCGATACCGAAGCGGTTGCAGATCAGGCCGGAGCAGTAATCCTTGTCCAGCACCCAGTCTGCCACGCCGGAGCGGGGACGTTCACCATGCAGCAGCCCCAGCTCATCGGGCAGTTCCTTGCGTAGCGCTTCCGCCAGCAGCAGTTCCCGTGGGCCGATTGCAGCCAGCATGGCAGCAGCGCCGGTCCGGCTCTCTTCTTCCGATGCCTTGAATTCACCGGTGGAAAGATCCAGCCAGGCACAACCCCAGCGTCCGTCCTGTTGGCAGAGTGCCAAAAGGTAACTGTTCTCATCCGGGGTCAGGCTTTCGCTCTCGGTCACCAGGGCCGGGGTTACCACCTTGACCACATCACGCTTGACGATCCCCTTGGCCTGCCTGGGGTCTTCCACCTGCTCGCAGATCGCCACCCGGTGGCCTGCCTCAACCAGCCGGGCGATGTATGGCTGGGCCGAGTGAAACGGCACCCCGCAGAACGGAATCTCGTCAGCACTGTTCTTGTTGCGGGAGGTAAGCGTGATATCCAGGATGCGGGCTGCAATCAGGGCGTCATCCAGGAACATCTCGTAGAAATCACCCATCCTGAAGAACAGGATGCTCTCCGGGTGCCGGGCCTTGATCTCCAGATATTGCTTCATCATGGGGGTTTGGAGGGAAGGGTTGCTCATGGCGCCGGTTGTACCACAGCGCCACTTGGCATTGCAAGGAAGCGGGGCATAGTGGTATATGAGGAAATCTCTGGTTTTCATGAAAGACGAGTATCTATGAAACGGATAGCGTATCTGCTCTGGTTTGCGTTGTTCCTGCCGACCGCTTGTGCAGAGCAGAAAGAAAAGCCGAAGGGGAAGCCGGCCGTGCCGGTCAGGACGGTCCAGGCGATCCAGAAGACCGTGCCGGTGCAGGTCAGGGCGATCGGTACGGTGGAACCATTCAGTTCAGTGGCGCTCAAGGCCCAGGTGAGCGGTCAGATCAGCCGGATTCATGTGGCTGAGGGAAGTGAAGTGCGGCAAGGGGATCTCTTGATCACAATCGACCCGGAGCCGTTTCAGGCCGTGCTGCGACAAACCGAGGCAGCACTGGCAAAGTCCCAGGCCCAGGCCCGCTTTGCAGCTGATCAGGCCAGACGGTATGAAGGGCTGCTCAAAGAGGGGATCGTTACCCATGATCAGCACGATCAACTGCAGGCCAATGCCGAGTCCCTGGCCGCTGCAGTGGCTGCAGACCGGGCGGCAGTGGCCAATGCCAGAATCCAGCTGGGCTACTGCGCGATCCGCTCGCCGATCAGCGGCCGTACCGGTTCAATCGGTCTCCATGCCGGTAATCTGGTCAAGGCGAATGATCAGGCTATCCTGACGGTCAATCAGATCAGCCCTGCCTATGTTTCTTTCAATCTTCCGGAGAAGCGGATGGCTGAGCTGAAGCGGGCCCTGGCAGGCGGGCAGCTCAAGGTTAAGGCAGTGCTGCCCCAGGACGGCGGCGCACCGGAAACCGGCACCATCAGCTTTCTGGACAACACGGCTAACCCGGCCACCGGTACCATCAGGCTGAAGGGGCTGTTTGAGAACCGTTCACGCCGGCTCTGGCCGGGCCAGTTTGTCGACGTGGTGCTGACCCTGAACAGCCGCCCGAATGTTGTGGTCGTGCCTTCCCCGGCAGTGCAGCAGGGCCAGCAGGGAGAGTATCTCTACGTGGTAAACAGGGAGCAGCAGGCTGAGTTGCGTCAGGTAGTGACCGCACCGGCCGGTGAGGGAGAACTGGTGATTGAAAAAGGGGTGAACGCTGGAGAGATTGTGGTGGTTGACGGTCAGCTGCGGTTGACCCCCGGGGCTGGTGTCACCATGAGCGCACCAGCGAGCACTGGAAAACAGCAGCAGTGAATATCGCTGACCCCTTTATCCGGCGTCCGGTCATGACCTCACTGGTCATGATCGCGATCCTGATCTTCGGGCTGGCCTCGTACCGTCAGCTGCCGGTCAATGACCTGCCCAATGTGGATTTTCCCACCATTCAGGTCAATGCCAGTCTATCAGGCGCCAACCCGGATACCATGGCCTCGGCCGTGGCCACTCCGCTGGAAAACCAGCTTTCCACCATTGCCGGGGTCGATTCCATGACCTCCACCAGCGGCATCGGCCAGACCCGGATCACGATCCAGTTCAATCTGGACCGGGACATTGATGCCGCTGCCCAGGATGTGCAGGCAGCCATCTCCCAGGCGATCCGCTACCTGCCCAAGAACATGACCACCCCCCCCTGGTTCCGCAAGGTCAACCCGGCTGACCAGCCGGTGCTGTACCTGGCCCTCAGTTCACCAACCCTGCCGCTCTCCAGCATTGATGAGTACGCCCAGACCATGATCGCCCGCCGGGTTTCAACCATCAGCGGTGTGGCCCAGGTCAACGTCTTTGGTGCCCAGAAGTACGCGGTACGGGCCCTGCTGGATCCCCGGGAACTGGCCTCGCGGCAGATCGGCATTGATGAGGTGGCAGGCGCCATTGCTGCCGGTAATGTCAAGCTGCCCACCGGTACCTTAAACGGTGCCCGTCAGGCCTACACCATTGAGACCGACGCCCAGCTGCTGCAGGCCGCTGCCTACCGCAAGCTGGTGGTGGCCTACCGTGGCGGCTCGCCGGTCTACCTGGAAGAGCTGGGGCGGGTGGTTGACAGCGTAGAGAACACCAGGGCCGCTGCCTGGTACAACAGCAGTCGGGGTATTATTCTGGCGGTTTACCGCCAACCCGGCACCAATACCATTCAGGTGGTGGACAGTGTCAAAAAGCTGCTGCCGGAGTTTCGCAGCCAGATACCGGAGGCAGTGGGGATCGATCTGCTCTACGACCGCTCCCTGACCATCCGCGAATCAATGCACGATGTAAAGTTCACTCTGGTGCTGACAGTCGGTCTGGTGATCATGGTGATCTTCCTGTTCCTGCGCAACCTGCGGGCCACCCTGATCCCCTCGCTGGCCCTGCCGCTCTCTATCGTCGCCACCTTCAGCGTCATGCAGCTGTGTGGTTTTTCCCTCAACAACATCTCGATGATGGCCCTGATCCTGGCGGTGGGCTATGTGGTGGATGATGCCATCGTGATGCTGGAGAATATCGTCCGCCATATCGAGCAGGGGAAATCTGCCCGTGAGGCGGCCTTCATCGGTTCCCGTGAGATCAGCTTCACCATCATCTCCATGACGATCTCACTCGTTGCCGTCTTTTTGCCGGTGCTGTTCATGGGCGGAATTCTGGGGCGTCTGCTGCATGAATTTGCCATTACCATCAGTGCTGCCATCCTGGTTTCCTGTTTTGTCTCCTTAAGCCTCACTCCAATGCTGTGCAGCCGCTTTCTGAAGCCGCACAACCCGCAGCACGGCCGCCTGTATCTGGCCCTGGAACGTTTTTTCGACCGGTTGCTGCGCGGGTATCAGCTGTCGCTTACCCTGGTGTTGCAGTACCGCCGGGTTACCCTGGCGGTGACGCTGCTGACGATCCTGCTGACGGTCTGGTTGTTCAAGGTGATTCCGATGGGATTCCTGCCGTCAGAGGATACCGGACGGATCAACATCGATACCGAGACCGCCCAGGGCACCTCCTTTGAGGCGATGAAGGAACGACAGCTGGAACTGGCCCGGATTCTGGCCGCCGACCCCAACATAGACGGCTTTATGGCCTCGGTGGGTGGGATCAGGAACGTCAATAACGGTTTTTTCTTTGTGCGGCTTAAACCGGCCAGCCAGCGGAAGCTGACCGCTGATCAGGTGATCCAGGGGCTGCGGCCCAAGCTGGCCCAGGTGCCGGGCATCAAGGCTTATCCCAAGAACGTCCCCTCGATCCAGGTGGGGGGCGTCAGCTCAAAAAGCCAGTATCAGTTTACCCTGCAGGCCCAGGATACTGCTGAACTGTACCGCAGCGCCGCCGCCTTTGAGGCCCGTCTGCGTGAGCTGCCGCAACTGCAGGATGTGACCAGCGACCTGCAGATCAGTAATCCCCAGCTTAAAGTATCGATCAATCGTGACAAGGTGGCAGCGCTGGGGCTTACCATGCTGCAAGTGGAAGATGCGCTCTCATTTGCCTATGCCAGTCGGCAGGTCTCCACCATCCTGGCCCCGGCTGACCAGTATCAGGTGATCATGGAGCTGGACCCGCGCTGGCAGGGGGATCCTTCAGCCCTGCAGCTGCTCTANNTGGCGGTCAACCACCTGGGGCAGCTCCCTTCGGTAACGATCTCTTTCAACCTGCGACCCGATGTCTCGCTGGGTGATGCGGTCAGGCTGATCGAGGCCCAGGCCGCTCGTGAGCTGCCACCTACCATCAGCACCAGCTTCCAGGGCACGGCTCAGGCCTTCAAGGATTCCTTCAGCGGCTTCTGGCTGCTGCTGGCCCTGGCTATTTTTGTCATCTATCTGGTGCTGGGGATCCTGTACGAGAGCTTTATTCACCCGATCACCATCCTGTCAGGGCTGCCTGCCGCCGGGTTTGGCGCGCTTTTAACCCTGCTGTTGTTCAAGAGCGATCTCAACATCTACGGCTTTGTGGGGATCATCATGCTGGTCGGTATTGTTAAAAAGAACGCCATCATGATGATCGACTTCGCCCTTGAAGCGGAACGCACGCAAGGTAAACCACCCCTGGAGGCGATCTATGCCGGCGCGATAGTCCGCTTTCGGCCGATTATGATGACCACCATGGCAGCCCTGATGGGTACCCTGCCGATTGCCGTCGGGTACGGTGCCGGCGGTGAAGCGCGACAGCCGCTGGGACTGGCAGTGGTTGGGGGGCTTTTGACCTCCCAGCTGCTGACGTTGTACATCACCCCGGTGGTCTATTACTATATGGACTGTCTGGTGCAGCGGTTCAGACGTCAGCCGGTCGGCTCCAGCAGTCGATAGCACCTCATTTCCCCCGTTCCCGTCTCTCTTCCGCCTGATTTTTTGTATGCAATAAATTCAGTTGTAATAAACGGTTATGTATACACGATCCGTTAAGTCCCTCCCCGGCCACTGCCCGGTCTGCCGATTTTGCTTGCCAGCTGACCATGGTGACGGTAGATTGCAAACCATTAATGCTGTGCAAGTTGTTGATATAAATATATGTATTTCTGAATATGCAGCGTCGCGTTCATAAATTACATCTGCTCAACACCTCAGAACGCAGTCCTGTAACTACCCCCTGAAGGAGGAGAAAATGAAACTGTGTCGCCCGTTGTTATTGTTAGTCGGCCTGCTGTTTGGGCTGGCAAGCAGTGGTCTGGCAGCTACTGACCACAAGGATTTTATTACCGGCCCGTTCAAGAGTGGATCTGATGTTACCAAAGCCTGCCTGCAGTGCCATGAGAAGCAGGCTGCCGATTTCATCAAGACCCAGCACTGGACCCACAAGGGTACCCCCAACCATGTCAAGGGGCTTGAGAAGAGCGGCAAGCTCTACGGCAAGACCAACATGACCAATAACTACTGCACCACCATCTTTGCCGGTAAAGATGGCCTGCCCCGCGAATCCTGCTATAAATGTCACGCCGGTTACGGCTGGAACCGCAACAAATTCGATCACTCCGACAAGACCAAGATCGACTGTCTGGTCTGTCATGCCGCCAAAAGTTATGATCGGGCCGGTATTGGCTGTGAAGTGGATATGAAGGGGATCAGCACCGGCAAGGTGGATCTGACGGCAGCCGCTCAGAGTGTCGGCAAGAAGCCGACCCTCAAGAACTGCGGTTTCTGTCACTTCTACGGTGGCGGTGGTGATGCGGTCAAGCATGCCGGCCTTGATTCAACCCTTGAGGCTGCCGACCGCAAGCTGGATGTCCATATGGCGAAAAAAGAAAAGGGCGGCGCCGGTATGCTCTGCGTAGACTGCCACAAGACCAAGGAGCACAGGATATCCGGTGCCTCCAGTATGATGGCCCACTATGACGGCCGGGTGAAGTGTGAAGACTGCCACAGCGGCGCCAAGGCACCTCACAAGACTTCAAAGAACAAGGCTATCCTGGATGCCCATGCTGCTTCAGTGGCCTGCCAGACCTGCCATATCCCGATGCTCTCCCGTGGCCAGGCCACCAAGACCTCCTGGAAATGGTCTGATGTGGGTAAGGATATTGAGCCTGAAGAGCAGTTTGATCATGAAACGTTCCAGAAGCGCAAAGGCTCCTTTACCTATAACAAGAACTTCATGCCGACCTATGCCTGGTATAACGGCAAGATTGAGCGCTACATGATCGGCGACAAGATTAAAGATCCCAAAAAAGTGGTCAACATGACCAAGCCGGTGGGTGATATCAAGGACAAGACCGCCAAGATCTATCCTTACAAGACCCACACCGGTGATCAGCCGATGGACAGCGTCCACAAGTATCTGAGTACCTTCCAGCAGTATCAATCGCTGTGGGTACACTACAACTGGGAAAAGGCACTGAGAGACGGCGCCCAGGACGAAGGCCTGCCCTACAGCGGCAAGCACCAGTTTGTCAAGACCATTGCCTACATCTCTGCACAGCACCAGGTAGCTCCCAAGGAAGATGCCCTGCAGTGCGGTGATTGCCACATGGGCAGCAAGCGGATGGACTGGAAGGCACTGGGCTACAAGGCTGATCCGATGATGACCGGCGGGCGCTTTGCCGGCAAGAAGAAGTAACAGCAGGGTTTTTGTAACAGCTATAGTGTGACTGACCGTTGCACGCTTGCCGGTACCTCCACAATCGGAGCCCCTTTCCCGATTGCCGTACCGGTAAGCGTGCATTTTTTTGTGCTTGACTCGCCCTGTAGTATAAAAGTATATGATTTATTAGTAATATACTTTGTGGGGTGCCGCTGATGTTCAAGCAGTTTGCCGATTACCTTACCTTCTCTCTGATGGGCCTCGTACCGGGCAGCCGTGTCGGTGAGGCCCTCAACTTCTTTATCTACGATACCCTCAAGATATTTTTCCTGTTGATCGTGATGATCTATCTGATCGGCCTGGTGCGGGTTTCCTTGCCGGTTGAGCGGGTGCGCGCTTACCTGGCCGGCAAGCATCGGCTGGTCGGCTATTTTTTGGGATCAGTGTTCGGGGCGATCACCCCGTTTTGCTCCTGCTCAAGCATCCCGGTCTTTCTTGGTTTTATTTCTGCCGGTATCCCGGTCGGCATGACCATGGCCTTTCTGCTGACATCGCCGCTGATCAACGAGATAGCAGTGATCCTGCTGCTCAGCCTGGTGGGCTGGAAGATCACGCTGCTGTATATCCTGATCGGCCTCGGCGTGGGGATTATTGGAGGCCTGTTCCTTGATGCAATCAAGGCCGAACGGCTGCTGCAGGGCTTTGCCCGCAAGGTTTATGAAGAGGGGCAGCACGCCCACCTGGAGACTGTTGAAAAGAAGCGGATAACGATGATGGATCGCCATCATTTTGCCAAACGTGAACTGGCAGAGGTGTTTGGCCGCATCTGGATCTGGGTGATTATCGGCGTAGGGGTAGGGGCCGGTCTGCATGGTTTTGTCCCTGACACCTGGTTCGAGACACACCTGGGAGCCGGGCAGTGGTGGTCGGTGCCGGTGGCGACCCTGATCGGCATCCCGCTTTATTCCAATGCCACAGCAGTCATACCGGTGATGGAGAGCCTGATCGTGAAAGGGCTGCCCCTGGGAACCACCCTGGCTTTCTGTATGAGTACGGTTGCGGCCAGCATTCCCGAGTTTGTGATGTTGAAGCAGGTCATGCAGTGGCGGCTGCTGGCCATCGTGTTTGTGATGTTGCTGACCGCCTTTACGGTTGTCGGATGGGCGCTGAATGCCTTTTCTTGAGCGTTGTTGAATAGTTTCCTCCAAGGAGCGAGATCATGAAACTGGAAGTGTTGGGCACTGGCTGTGCCAAGTGCAAGACCCTGTTTGAAAATGTGCAGAAGGCGCTGGCAAGCGCCGGTAAAGAGGCTGAATTGGTGAAGGTGGAGGATATCGCCACCATCATGAAGTATGGCGTGATGAGTACCCCGGCCCTGGTCAAGGACGGCAAGGTGCTGTTCTCCGGCAGACTGGCCACGCCGGACGAGATCGCGGGGATGCTGTGATGCGGTGGCTGATTGCAGGTATACTGCTATTGGTTCCACTGACGGTATCTGCTGCTGAAGAGGCCTTTGACACCTTTCTGAAGCAGTTCAGCTATGAAACACGGGCCGATATGAAGGCCAACAGCAAGCAGTTGCTGAGGTTGATTGAAGAAAAGAAGGCGGTGCTGGTGGATATCCGTTTTCCGGAAGAGGCCAAGGTCTGGCGGATGAACTTCGGCCTGCATATTCCACTGAATGAGCTGCCGCAGCGCTACAAAGAACTGCCCAAAGACAAGATTATTGTGGCTGCCTGCCCCCATAAGGACCGTTCTTCACTGGCCATGGCCTATCTGCGTACCAAGGGGTACAACGCCCGTTACCTGACCGACGGCCTGATTGGTCTGGCTGAGTCGCTGCGAGGAGATGATGCCAAGGATTTTCGTGAGGATACCAGTTGCTGCCCGTAAAAAAGCTGCGGAAGTAAAGAGGAGTTATGTGTGAACAGTTTGGAATACAGCGCTGAAGTGCTGAAGGCGATAGCACAGCCAACCCGCTTGAGAATCATCGAGCTGCTGCGGGATGGCGAACACTGTGTCTGCGAGATCTTTCCGGCCATCGGCCATGAACAGTCCAACACCTCGCGCCATCTGCAGATGATGTTGAAAAGCGGCATCCTGAACCAGCGTAAAGACGGCCTCAAGATCTACTATTCCCTGCGGCACCCGGAGGTGCTGGAGATGGTGCGGCTGGCCGGTCTGATTGCAGCCCATGAGGCGGAACAGCGGGCAGCATTGTTTGCCCGGTAGTCGGCGCGATCTGCATACGGCCCACAGGGAGGGTGTCTGAAATTTCAGGAACCCTCGTTCATAATTCTTCATACTTTTATCATCTCGTCTTTACAGCATGATGCTAGTCTGTCATAATTCAACACCAAAAAAGTACCAAGGAAATGATGCCCTGATGCTGAGAATTACCGCCATACTGTTGCTCATCTGCCTGCTTGCCGGCACGCTCCATGCCTGGCATGGAGCGTCTGCTGGCATACAGTATGGATCCAGCAGCGTCTTGGCAGGGCATCATGCCGCAGACGCAGATCATGACGATCATCATCATGAGAGCAGTAGCAGCCACGGCGAAGATCACTGCTGCAATACACACCATTCTCATCAGGCTCTTGTCCCGCACCAGCAACCTGCTTTTGTCGCGCCCATAGTTACAAGACAATTCACCGCTACCATTCCACATCTGTTCCCTCGGGACATTTCGCGTATTCCCTATATTCCCCCTCGTATCTCCTCCTGAGTAGTTCACCACAAACGTTTGCCCTTTAGCCGGTTATTCCTTTTGTTTCAGGAAGTAATCCCTGTTGGCGTGTCTTTGGCTGCTCAATGAGTTCAGTTTTTCATAGCTGAATTGTTCGCGGCCTTGAGACTTCCTCTGAGCTAAAAACGAACAAGCTGCATGCCAAGCTGCATGCAAACGTACCTATTGGTATTCTACCTATATTTGCTACTCATAAGGAGATAAGACATGAAAAAATTTATTATATTGATGGCTTCCGTTGCACTGTTTGCCGGCTGTGCCTCCACCGAGACCATCAAACGGCTTGAAAGCCAAAACGGACAAGGGGTGTTTCAGGTGATTGATGCTGCAGCCAAACCGTTGCCTGAAGGGTATGGCGACCTGAAAATAAGCCTCAACCTGAAAACCCGGACCAGTAATGCCGTTCTGATCAACACAAAACATCATGGAACGGAGCACTACCAGTTTCTGGTTGGCATCAATGGCCAGACCCAGCGGCTGGTTGGGAAAATGATCCCGGAGACCGGTGAATACCGTGGCAGCAAAGACCCTGAAGCCGGTACCGGCGTTCGCTATGCCTTTGAAACAACCGTGCGGCTTCCGGTTGGTTTGCATAAGGTAACCTTTGCCTTGCCGGGAGACGGCGTTGTCCTGGAGCAAGCATTGGAGGTCAAACACGGAGAAAACAGCGTGGTATTGCAACCTCTCTACAACAGGAAAAACCCGCACCAGCGAATAGGCTTCAACGGAGATACCACCTTCTACGAAGGGGTCAAGAGCCTGCGGATCAAAGAATAAAGGAGAACACCAATGAGTATGCGTATGACTGCGCCGTTACTCTGCCTGTGTGCACTTGCCGTGACCCTGCCCTTAACAGCGCTGGGAATGGAAGCACCGCTGACTCTCAAAAAGGCGGTTCAACAAGCTGTAGCAAACAGTAGAGAAATCTCGGCTGATACCGAAGAACTGCAAGGACTCCGGAACGCGGCAGACCGGATACCGCTGCTTGCCAATCCGGTTCTGGAGCTGGAAGGCACAACCGGCGCACTGACCGGCAGCCCTGATGACAGAAGTATGAGCATTGCCGTGCTGCAGGAGATCCCGCTGGCCGCTGTTGGCAGCAAGCGTCGCAGCGTTGCACAGGCAGAGGCTGAACTGGCCCACCTGAAAATCAACGAACGCACCCTGAAGCTTGGCGATGAGGTGCGCAGAAGCTGGGTTGCCTGTGCAGTTGAACAGCAACGTCTGGAACTGGTGCAGGCACAGACGGAGCTAGCCGGTAGACTGCTTTCCATTGCCGGTGAACGGTTTAAGGCCGGTGATCTGCCTGAGCTGGAAGTCAGGCTGGCAGACCTTGACCTCCGCAAACAGCTGCTGCGCCAGACAGAACAACAGACCGCGCTGGCTTCGGCCCGTAGACAGTTGGCCCGATTGTTGGGCCTTTCAGGTGAGCAAGATCTGCCGCAATTGGCGGTTACTCCAGCCCCCCGCATGGAGCTGCTCGGTGATGAACAGCTCCTGTCGCAGGCCCTGGAACGTCGATCTGACCTGATCGTGATGCAACAGGAAGCGGAGCGTGACCGGTCTGCCCTGGAACTGGCCCGGAGCGAGGCACTGCCATCGCTGACGGTTGGGCTCTCCTACAGTAACGAACGTTCATCGCAAAACGCCTATGACCTGTCAGCCGGGCAGCTCCTGCCGGGAAAAGAACGGACCAACGACCATATCCTGGGGGTGAAGCTCTCCATACCGCTGCCGCTTTTTTCGCGTAATCAGGCTGAGGTAGCCCGGGCTAGCAGTCGCGTAAACGCGGGCAGTGCGCGTACAGATGCCCTGAGGCGTACTGCCGAGGTTGAAATCAAGGATCTGCTGGCATACTACCGGCTGGCGCAAGGTGCCTGGCAGCTGCATCGCTCAACATTGGGACCGGCAGCACAGGAAAACCTGAACATCCAGCAGCAGGCCTTTACGCTGGGGGAAATTGGCATACAGATTGTGCTGGATGAAAAACGACGACTTTCCGAGCAACAGGAGGCCGAGCTCAAAGCACTGCAGCTGGCCCTTGAAACCTACAGCAGGCTGGAGGTCGCAACTGGCGGCGTTCTGGCACTTTCAGGAGAAACGCCATGATTAAAACTATGTTAGGGCTGCTGATGAGCGCATTGCTCTTCATCGTGGCCGGTTGCACCAGTCACGATCATCAAGAAGAAGAGGGAGGAGCGGCTGCAGAGCCGATACAGGTTACGGTCTGGAGTGAAAAAAGCGAGCTGTTCATGGAGTACGGGCCGCTCCTGCCGGGTAAAAAGGGGAGCTTTCTAATCCACCTGACCCGCATTGCCGACGGCAAGCCGGTCACCGAGGGGGCGCTCAAACTGTTGCTGCGGCCTGCTTCCGGTGAACCGCTTGCCCTGACCATTCCTGCCCCGAGCCGTCCCGGCATTTACCAGGCCGAACTGACAGCACCTGCTGCCGGCACCTATCAACTGGAGCTGCTGACCGAAGGCAAAGGCTTTGTGGACCGGATCGAGCTGCCCGGCATTCAGGTCGGAACAGCCGTACCTGCCGCCCCCCTTAGGCAAAAGGATGCCGGCCTGAAGAGTGGCAAAGACCATGAACATGCCGACCATGATCATGACGAACATGACCACGCAGGACACGACCACGCAGGGCATGACCACGCAGGGCATGACCACGCAGGGCATGACCACGCAGGGCATGACCATGGAGGGCATGACCATGCTGCGCCAACCGCATTCAAAGACCGCCCGGCCATGGTTATCGGCGATGGCGGCGGTACGATCACGCTTCTCAAGGAACAGCAGTGGAGCCTGAACATCTTACTCAGGCGCCCTGAGCAGAAACAGCTGTCAGGGCAGTTGCCGGCCAGCGGCGAATTAATAGCTGCCGCAGATGCCGAGGCCACTGTGGCGGCTCCGTTGTCGGGCGTGCTGTCGGTCACCAGGCCGCTGCCCTATCTGGGCAAACGGGTGACAAAGGGTGAGCTGATCGCCCTGATTGATCCGCCGATCCGGCCGGAGGGGGGGGCGGGCCAGTTCTCGGCAATCCATGCCGAGGCCCGCAATCGGGTTACGCTGGCCCGCCAGGAACATGAAAGGGCGCAGCGCCTGTACGAGGCAAAAATCGCTCCGCGCAAGAGGGTAGAAGAAGCGGCGGCAGCGCTGGATAGCGCCAGGGCTGCCCTTGCTCCGCTGGACAGATCAGCTGCCGCACTTGGTGGCGATGCGGGCGGCAGACTGGCGGTGCGTGCACCGGTCAGCGGTACCGTGGTGGAACTGTTTTCCGGCACCGGCCGGGGCATTGAGGCCGGTCAACCGATCGTGCGTATTGTCAATACCGCAACGCTCTGGCTGAAAACGAATCTGCCTGCGCAGGAGGCCGGCAAGCTGCCCCGTCAGCCGAATGCCCGTTTCACCGTGGCAGGCCAGCAAGGGCAGTTCAAGACCGGTCGTCTGATCTCGGTGGGGGACATGCTTGACCCCCAAAGTCGTACCCTGCCGATCATTTTCAGTGTGCCGAATGCTGATGCACGGCTGAAGGT
>DIUB01000124.1 GCA_002422265.1 Geobacter sp. UBA6169 | reverse complement strand
GGCGGTACCATGCTGGAGGAGAACGTGGTGGCTGCAGCCGGCTGCAGCTTCCGGATGTCTCAGCAAGAGATGATTGATCTGATTCAGGGGGCTGGGTTCAAGGCTGCCCAGCGTAGTACCGGCTACGCCATTCTGCGGGAGTTTTAGCCAGTGTCGGGGTATAAGTTGATTGAACAGCCGGTCCAGCTGGAAAAGTTGTGTAGGCAGCTGGCAACGGTGCAGGAACTGGCGCTGGATCTGGAGGCAGACTCCTTGCATCACTACCGGGAAAAGGTCTGTCTGGTTCAGATATCAGATCGCACCCATACCTGGCTGATTGACCCGCTGCAGGTCAGCGATCTCAGTCCGCTGGCACCGCTGTTGGCTGATCCTGAGCGGTTAGTGGTGCTGCATGGCGGTGACTACGACATCCGCTCTCTGCACCGTGATTTCGGGATCACCGTGGGCCGGATGTTTGACACCATGGTTGGCGCCCAGTTCTGCGGGATGGGTGAGTTTGGTCTGGCAGCCCTGCTGCGGGAGCAGTTCAGCATTGAGCTGGATAAGCGCTTTCAGAAGGCAGACTGGAGCAGACGGCCTCTTACTCCGGAGATGGCAGACTACGCGGCGCACGATACAGCGCACTTGCTGCAGTTGGCAGATCTCCTGCAGGAACAGCTGCAACAGCTCGGCCGTTTGGACTGGGTGGCTGAAGAGTGCAGCCTGCTGGTCAATAATCGGGTCAGCGACAAGGGGGATGGCCCCCTGTTTATGAACTGCAAAGGGGCGGGTAAACTGCGTCCCCGTAACCTGGCAGTGCTGGAGGCCTTACTGCAGCTGCGTGATGGGCTGGCCCGTGAACTGGATCGTCCGCCATTCAAGGTCATGCCATCTGAGGCGTTGCTGAAAGTGGCAGAACAACTGCCCAAGGCTGTTCGCGATATGAACCAGATTCCGGGACTTACCCCACGCCTGCTGAGTCGCTACGGTGATCAGTTGCTGGAGGCTGTCAGCCAGGCCCTGGAGACACCCGAGTTACAGTTGCCACGCTATCCCCGTGGCAAGGGAGAACCTAACCCCGGTATCAAGGCGCGTCTTGCCCTGCTGAAGGCCTGGCGTGAGCAGGTGAGCAGCCGACTGGAGCTGGCAACCGGTCTGCTGAGCCCTAACTGGCTGCTTGAGCGGATTGCCGAGCAGCAGCCTGAGACCCTGAAGCAGCTGACCGAAATTCCGGGTATCCGGCGGTGGCAGCTACGTCTATGGGGGGAAGAGATGATCGAAACCCTGACAAAGGAGAGGCAGACCGTATGACAACGCCCTACGTGAGTATTGTGGTGCCGGTCTACAACGAGGAAAAATCACTACAGCCGTTGATGGATCGCCTCTATCCGGTGGCAGAGAATTTGGGCAGACCATTTGAGATCATCTTTACCAATGACGGTTCACGTGACCGCTCACTTGAGATGCTACGGGAATATGTGCATCGCTATCCCGGTGTCAAAGTTGTGGAGTTCAACGGCAATTTTGGTCAGCATATGGCGATTCTGGCTGCGTTTGAGCGGTCGCAGGGAGAAATTGTGATCACCCTGGATGCTGACCTGCAAAATCCGCCTGAAGAAATTCCGCGGATGATCACTGCAATTGAGTCTGGTCATGATGTGGTCGGTACCATTCGCGAAAAGCGACAGGATCCGCTCTTCCGCCGGGTGGCCTCGCGGATCGTGAACATAACCACCAATAAGATGACCGGTATGCAGATGAGTGATTACGGCTGCATGCTGCGGGCATATAATCGTAATATAATCAATAATATCAATCAGTGCGGGGAGTCCACCACCTTTATCCCGGCTCTGGCTCAAACCTTTTCCTCAAGCCCGACAGAGATCATGGTTGGCCATGCCGAGCGGACGTTAGGTGAAAGCAAATACTCTTTTTATCGCCTGATCCGGCTTAATTTTGACCTGATGACCGGTTTTTCAGTGGTGCCGCTACAACTGTTTGCACTGCTGGGGATTATGACCTCGTTCCTGTCAGTCGGCTTCGCCCTGTTTCTGTTCATACGGCGTTTTATGATCGGCGCTGAGGTGGAAGGGGTCTTTACCCTATTTGCCATCCTGTTCTTTTTTATCGGCATTATCATCTTTGGGATTGGTATTGTGGGGGAGTATGTTGGCAGGATCTATCAGGAAGTAAGAAAACGGCCACGCTATGTGGTCAGAAAGACGTACGGGTTTGATGAACCATGAAACTGGTTGTCTGCGCCTATCATAATGTCGGCTACCGTTGCATTGAAGAGCTGTTGCGCCAGGGGGCCGAGATCAGCCTGATCTTTACCCATGAAGACGCTGCTACGGAGCAGATCTGGTTCAGTTCAGTGCGCGAACTGGCAGAGGCCAATAAGATTCAATGCCTGACCAGTTCAATTAATGAGCCGGAAAACATTGAAAAGGTACGCAAGATTGCACCGGATTTTCTGCTGTCGTTCTACTACCGCAACATGATCAGACCTGAGGTGCTTGAAATACCAGCCAGAGGGGCGCTGAACCTGCATGGTTCCTGGCTGCCGAAATATCGTGGACGGGTGCCGGTCAACTGGGCCGTGATCAACGGCGAGACTGAAACCGGCGCTACCCTGCACTACATGGTGGCCAAGCCGGATGCCGGGGATATCGTTGATCAGGAAAAAGTTGACATTGTGTTCACCGACACGGCCCACGATGTTTTTGGCAAGGTGACCGATGCGGCGGTAACGGTGCTGCAGCGAGCCTGGCCGAAGCTGGCAGCAGGTACTGCAACTCGCATCCCGATGGATCTTGCAGCAGGCAGCTACTTTGGCGGACGAAAGCCCGAGGATGGCCGGATTGACTGGAACAGGAGTGCGGTGGAGATCTACAACCTGATCCGAGGGGTCACCCATCCCTATCCCGGTGCCTTTACCGAACTGAACGGCAAGAAGATTATCATCTGGTCTGCCTGGCCAGTTGACGGATCAGGCGTACCCGGGCAGGTGGTCTCATTGAACCCGCTACGAATCGGTACAGGTAATGGGTTGCTGGAGCTACGCAGTCTGCAGTTTGAGGGTGAACAGGAAACAGAAGCTACAGCGTGTTCATTGAGCGCATCTGATCGATTCGCATAACATCTAGGAGACACTGATGAAAGTACTGATACTGGGCGTAAACGGCTTTATCGGCAATGCACTGACCCACCGCATCCTGACCACCACAGACTGGGAAGTCTATGGACTGGACATGGCCTGTGACAAGCTGGAGCGCTCTCTTGGGCATGAACGGTTCCACTTTCTGGAGGGTGATATCACCATCAACAAGGAGTGGATCGAGTACCATATCAAGAAGTGTGATGTGGTGCTGCCGCTGGTGGCCATTGCCACGCCGGTTACCTATGTCAAGGATCCGCTGCGGGTCTTTGAACTGGATTTTGAGGAGAACCTCAAGATCATCCGCCAGTGCGTCAAACACAAGAAGCGGGTCATCTTCCCCTCCACATCAGAGGTCTACGGCATGAGCCCCGATGCCGAGTTTGATGAAGAAAATTCTCCCCTTGTGCTGGGTCCGATCGCCAAGGAGCGCTGGATCTACTCCTGCGCCAAGCAGATGCTGGATCGCGTAATCTATGCCTACGGCAACCACGAGGATTTCAAATTCACCCTGTTCCGTCCCTTCAACTGGATCGGTCCCAAACTTGACAGCATCCATACCGCCAAGGAAGGCAGTTCGCGGGTGCTGACCCAGTTCCTCTACAACATCCTGGCAGAAGAACCGATTTTACTGGTGGATGGCGGCAACCAGCGCCGCTCCTTCACCTTTATTGAAGACGGCATTGATGCCCTGATGAAGATTATCGAGAACAAGAACGGCTGTGCTGACGGCAAGATCTTCAACATCGGCAACCCGAAAAATGACCTGTCAGTCAAGGAGCTGGCGGAAAAGCTGCGGGCCATGGTGGCCACCTTCCCGCTCTACAAGGAAAAGGCTGATAAGTGCCGGATCGTGGAGACCTCCTCAGACAGCTTCTATGGCAAAGGCTACCAGGATATGCTGACCCGGGTACCATCGGTTAAAAAGGCCAAGGAGTGCCTGGGTTGGGAGCCGACCACCACCATCGATGATGCGCTACGCAAGACACTGGAGTTCTATCTGGTGGATGAGCGGGAGAAACTGTCGGAATTTTTATAGGATTTGACAGGCCATGATGATGGCACGCGGATGACGCGGATTTGGCGGATACACGCGGATAGAGACATTAAAACCGTTTCGGATGTTTATAGGTGTTTTTTNNTCCGCGTCATCCGCGTGCTATTGCTTTACCGGATTTTAATATGAAGCTCGGTCTGCTTGGCGGTACCTTTAACCCGATCCATCTGGCACACCTGCGGATAGCCGAAGAGGCCCGCGAGGCAGCCGGACTGGATCAGGTGCTGTTTATACCGGCAGCCGACCCGCCTCACAAGCCGCTGGCCGGGGATGTGGGCTTTGCGCTGCGCTATCAGATGGTGCAAAAGGCTATTACTGACAACCCGTATTTTGGCATTTCTGATATAGAAGCCCGACGGGTGGGCAAGTCTTACACCGTGGAGACCCTGACCCAGCTGGGGCAGGAGCGGCCTGAAGATCATTTGTACTTCATCATCGGCAGTGATTCCTACCTGGAGCTGGGGCTCTGGCACCGCTACCAGGAGTTGTTCAGCCTGACATCACTGATCGTGGTGGAGCGGCCTGATCGATTGCTTGACAACCCGCTGCTGCAGCTGCCGGAGACGGTACGCGGCAGTTTCAGGCAGGAGCAAACAGACCTGCTGCGTCACGACAGTGGCACCGGTATCCGGTTTGTCAGCGGCACACGGCTGGATATCTCCTCAAGCCGCCTGAGGCAGCTCGTTGCAACGGGCCAGTCGGTCCGCTACCTGGTGCCGCCAGCCATCGAAACCTTTATAAACCAGAAGGGATTATACCTCCATGAGTGAACAAGCAGCAGAAAAACCGACTCTTACCCCGCTTGAACGGGCCATCCGTTGTGCTGAACTGGCGTCGGACAAGAAGGGCTACGACCTGAAGGTGCTGGATATCACCCGGATCAGCACCATTGCCGATTTTCTGGTGATCGTTTCCGGGCAGTCCGACAAGCAGAACCAGGCGATCTGTGACCATATCCGCAGAGAGCTGAAAAAGTTCGGCAAGGTGCAGGAGATTGAGGGAGAAACCGAAGGCAAATGGATCGTGATGGACTATGTAGATGTGCTGGTGCATATCTTCCACGAAGAGCAGCGCAAGCGCTATGACCTGGACGGGCTGTGGGAAAAGGCAGAGCAGGTGGAGCTGTCAGCAGCGCTGCAGGCCACTGATGCAGCCAACAAAGCCTCGTTCACCATCTGATCAACCAACGCCGTGAAGCTCCGTATTATCTGGCTTGGAAAGACACGAGACCCCTGGATCAAGGAGGGGGTGGCGGAATACAGCGGAAGGATTGGACGCTATCTGCCGCTGGCCATTGATGAACTGAAAGATGAGAAGGATGCACCCCTTGAAGAGGGGCGTCGCCGTGAAGGTGAGCGTTTACTGAAACAGCTTTCCCCAAATGCGGTGCTGGTGGCGCTTGATGAACGGGGCCAGCAGTTGAATTCCGTCAAATTTGCTGAATTTGTCGGCAAACATCGTGACAGTGGCACGGCTGAATTGGTCTTTGCCATTGGTGGTTCCTATGGCTTCAGCGATGAAGTCCGTAACCGTGCTGCCAAGGTGCTGGCGCTGTCAGCCATGACCTTTACCCATCAGATGGTGCGCCCGTTCCTGCTGGAGCAGATCTATCGGGCCTGTACTATCCTGAACAACGAGCCGTACCACCACTGATATGCATGATAATAGCACGCGGATGACGCGGATTGAGCGGATGAACGCAGATAAAACCATACTGCATGAAGAGTTGACAGGGAGCATAATCAAGGCGTTTTATGCGGTTTATAATGCGCTTGGTTTTGGCTTTCTGGAAAAGGTATATGAAAATGCTTTGGCAATTGAACTTGAAAAGTTAGGTCTTTCAGTTCAGCGTCAGCATCCGATAACAGTATACTATGATACCTCAGTTGTTGGTGAGTACTATGCTGATATCATAGTGAATAGCCTGGTTATAATTGAATTGAAAGCAGTTGAAAGCTTGCGTCAGGAACATATTGCCCAATTAACCAACTATCTTAAGGCTACAGACACGCAGGTTGGTTTGTTGTTTAACTTTGGTGCAAAGCCAGAATTTAAAAGGCTTGTCGATACGTCTTTCAAAAATCCGCGAAGATCAGCCAAATCCGCGTCATCCGCGGGCCATTTCTTCCATGCCTGAAGTCATCAAACTGGAAAATATCCGCCGCGTCTTCGGCGAAGGTGACCACACCGTTGAGGCGCTACGGGGTGTCTCCTTCACCATTGACGGGGGGGAGTTTGTGGCAATCATGGGTGCCTCGGGCAGCGGCAAGTCCACCTGCATGAATACCCTGGGATGTCTGGATAAGCCCACCAGCGGCACCTACTGGCTGGATGGTATTGATACTGCCGGTATGTCGCCTGATCAACTGGCAGAGATCCGCAACAGGAAGCTGGGGTTCGTGTTTCAGGGGTTTAACCTGCTGTCTCGCACCAGTGCTCTTGAAAATGTAGAGCTGCCGCTGATCTATGCCGGACTTCCGGCGCATGAGCGTCACAGCCGGGCAAAAGAGGCTTTAGAGCGGGTCGGACTGGGTGATCGTCTCAACCATACCAGCGCCCAGCTCTCCGGGGGCCAGCAGCAGCGGGTGGCCATTGCCCGGGCACTGGTTAACGAACCGGCCGTTATCCTTGCAGATGAGCCCACCGGCAACCTTGACACCACCACCACTCAAGAGATCATGCAGCTATTCACCGCGCTGAATAAACAAGGCATTACCATCGTCATGATCACCCATGAGCCGGAGGTAGCGGAGTACGCCACCCGCCGGATAACCTTCCGCGATGGTGCCATTATTTCAGATACGCTGAAAGATAAAGGCATGGGCCGCGGATGACGCGGATCTGGTAGATTTTCGCGGATAAAGGCAAAAACGGAATGGTTAAACCTTACAAACAAGAGTCAGGTTAAAACATTTAAAATTCCTTTATTTTTTTAAGATGTTAATCCCCTTTTTTCCGGTTTAAAACCGTACTAATCCGTTCAATCCGCGTCATCCGCGTGCTATCAGGGTTTTATACATGC
>DIUB01000094.1:1469-2957 GCA_002422265.1 Geobacter sp. UBA6169 | reverse complement strand
TTTACCACACCGGAGGAGCAGGTGCTGGTCAAGGTGCTGGAGATCATCCGTGACGGCGACAGCAAGCACAAGGTGGATATCGGCGGGGCCGAATTCATCATTTCCGGCGGCCGTGGGATGATGGGGCCGGAGAACTTTGCCATCCTCAAGGAACTGGCCGATGAATTGGGCGGTGTGGTCGGCTCGTCCCGTTCTGCNNGCCTGCGGCATCTCGGGCGCCATCCAGCACCTGGTGGGGATGCAGGACTCCGACCTGATCATTGCCATCAACCGTGACAAGGACGCCCCGATCTTTGAGGTGGCCCACTACGGCATTGTGGGCGACCTGTTTCAGGTAGTGCCGGCCTTGACCCGGCGCATCCGGCAGCTGAAGAACAGAAAAAAATAGGCAGTCCAGCCTGTTCGATAAAGAGGTGTACGCATGTCAATGAATCCAGCATTGTTTAAACAGATCCTGATTGCTGCCGGCCTGGTCAGTCTGGTCGTCATCTGCATCAGGCTTGCCCTGGTCCGGCTTGGCCGTCCGGCAGACCTGCACGGTACTGCAACATCCATGTTTCAGGATCTGCTGAAATACGGTCTGCGTCAGAAACGTGTCACCGCAACCGGATTCGGCTACAATCACCTGCTGCTGTTCTGGTCGTTTATGATCCTGCTGCTGCACCACCCCATGGCGGCCGGTATTGAAACCGTTTTGAGCGGGACCAGGCCATCAGGGCTGCTGATCCCCTACCCGACATCCCTGCTGCAGCCCGTCATGTTCCTGCTGGATCTGCTGGCCCTGGTCGGTCTGGTCACCGCTTCGGCCGCTGTGCTGCGACGACTCGTTGCTCCTCCCTATCCTGAAGGGCGTTCCTTCGGCGCTGTGCTGGCTCCGTTCCTGCTATTGGTATTATTCTGCAGTTACTTCATGGTCAACGCCTTCAAGCTGTCGGTCTTTATGTCCGCTGAGATGCAGGCGGTGGCATGGGGCTGGCTGCCGGTCTCCAATGGGGTGGCTGCAGTGCTGGGCACAGCAGCAGCCGGGCTCTATGATGCCGGATGGTGGCTGCACGGTCTGACAGTGCTGGCAATGATTCTGGCGCTGCCCTACAGCAGGTTTCTGCATATCTTCACTGCCATTCCCAACATACTGCTGCGCCGTCAGGGCAACCCGCCCCTGCCGGAGCGGGAGATTTTCAGGGCCGGCAGCCGCTTTGGGGTGGATCAGGTGGATGGCTACAGCTGGAAGGAGTTGCTGGATGCCTTCTCCTGTACCGAGTGCGGCCGCTGCCAGATGGCCTGCCCTGCTGATCAGACCAGAAAACCGCTTAATCCCCGTACCCTGATTGCCAAGATCAAGCACAACCTGCTGGCCAACGGTGCGGCCCTCAAAAAGGGGCAGAAACCGTCCCTGCCGTTGATCGGTGAGGGGGAGAGCAGCATCTCCGAAGAGGCGATCTGGGCCTGCACCACCTGCGGTGCCTGTCTGCAGGCCTGTCCGGTCTT
>DIUB01000094.1:0-1409 GCA_002422265.1 Geobacter sp. UBA6169 | reverse complement strand
TGGGCCGCCCTGCTGGGTGAGCGGCCCTTTGAGCCGGGTAAGACCGAGTACCTGTTCTATGTGGGCTGTGCCGGTTCCTTTGACGCCCGTGCCAAGCAGATCACCATGGCGACAGCCATGCTGCTGGACAAGGCCGGGGTCAGCTGGGGCATTCTGGGCAAGGATGAGAAGTGCTGCGGCGATTCACTGCGCCGGCTGGGCAATGAGTATGTCTTTGACAAGCTGGCCCTGGAGAACACCGCCCTGTTCAAGGAGCGCGGTATAAGCAAGGTGATCGTGCAGTGTCCCCACTGTCTGACCACCCTCAAGAACGATTACCGTCAGTACGGGCTCCAGCTGGAGGTGATCCACCACAGCCAGCTGCTGCTGCAGCTGGTGCAGGATGGCCGTCTCACGCTGCCCAAAACCGTTGATCTGGGCCGGGTCATGTATCACGACTCCTGTTATCTGGGACGCCACAACAGCATCTACGACGAGCCGCGCGAGGCACTGGCCCTGGCCACCGGAGCGGAGCTGGTGGAGATGCCCCGCAACCGTGAAGGCGCCTTCTGCTGCGGTGCAGGTGGCGGCAGGATGTGGATGGAGGAGTTTACCGGTGACCGGATCAACCTGGTGCGGGCTGCCGAGGCGCTGGAGCAGAAGCCGGATACCATCTGCACGGCCTGCCCCTACTGTCTGACCATGTTTGACGACGGCATCAAGGACCTGAAGGCCGATTCGGTACAGGTAAAAGATGTGGCCGAGGTACTGGCCGAGGCGGTACTGCGGTAAGACAGCAGTTGTCTGACCAGTCAGACCCGTCTGACTGGTCAGACAAAACAACAACAAGAACAGCCTTACCCTTCCTTTGCCGCCACGCACTCTTCCAGCGCCTGCACCAGATCCATGAAGC
The DNA here is from genome assembly GCA_002422265.1 of Geobacter sp. UBA6169. GTDB lineage: Bacteria > Desulfobacterota > Desulfuromonadia > Geobacterales > Pseudopelobacteraceae > Trichlorobacter. Next base: position 517 of record DIUB01000094.1, on the reverse strand, counting down.
GGATCGGTTTCAGGATCACCCGGTTGGCCTGGGGACAGGCATGGGCCTCATCATCGTAGGCAGTGGTGATGATGATCGGTATGTCGTCATCCAGCTCCCGTATCCGGCGGATCATCTCCAGGCCGTTCATGACCGGCATCTCCAGATCGGTGATCACCACGGCCGGCCGGTGCTCGATATAGTTCTGCAGCCCGACATTGCCGTTTTCAGCCGTCATGATCTCTCCCACCTGCCGTTTCAGGAAGGTGGCAATAGACAGGCGGGCAATATCTTCATCCTCCACATACAGCACCTTCAGATCCTTCAGCGCCTCACTGGTCGGTATCATCCTCGGTCTCCTTGCAACAAGCGTTGTATTTCATCCTGCAACCCGGCAACATCAATCGGCTTGGGCACATAGCCGTCAAACCCATGCTCCAGCAGCCTGCTGCGATCCTCGTTCAGGGCATGGGCGGTCAGGGCGATGATCGGCGTCCGGGTGCCCCGTTGCTGCTCGCGCTCCCTGATCAGGGTCGTG
>DIUB01000129.1 GCA_002422265.1 Geobacter sp. UBA6169 | reverse complement strand
CAAGAGCGAATTCCTGGCCAACATGAGCCACGAGATCCGCACGCCGCTCAACGGCGTAATCGGCATGGCCCAGCTGCTGCAGTACACGCAGCCCAATACAGAGCAGCAAGAATACCTGCACTATCTGGATCTCTCGGCCAAAAACCTGCTGGCCCTGCTCAATGATATCCTGGATCTCTCCAAGATCGAGGCCGGCAAGATCGAGCTTGAGCAGTCCCTGTTTGCGATCCGCACCAGTATTCAGGAGGTGGTCGGCAACCAGGAAAACCGGATCAGCCAGAAAGGCCTGCAGCTGACCACTACCATCCACCAGCAGGTACCGGAGGTGATCCAGGGCGACTGCCTGCGGTTCAAGCAGATCCTGATGAATCTGCTGGGCAATGCAGTCAAGTTTACGGAGAGCGGCAGCATCACCATTACCCTGCGCCCGGTTGTTCAGAGCCCCGCCAGCTGCACCCTGCTGCTGCAGGTCTGTGACACCGGCATCGGTATGTCCTCTGAGGTACTGGAGCGGATCTTCCTGCCGTTTGAGCAGGCCGATAATTCCACCACCCGCGCCTTTGGCGGCAGCGGATTGGGGCTCACCATCTGCCGTCGTCTGACCGAGCTGATGGGCGGGCGGATCTGGGCCGAATCAACCCCTCAAAAGGGCAGTTGTTTCTGTGTGGAACTGCCGTTTGCTGTGGCAGATATTGACATGGGTGCCGGGGAAGAAACAGCAGGTGGTGCGGCAGAGCTGCCAGAGCCCACAAAAGCCTGAACGTGCTGATTGCAGAGGATAATGACCTGAATGCCGCCACCCTGGTTGCCCTGCTGAAGCGGCTGGGTCATGAAGCAACCGTGGTCACCAACGGTCAGGAGGCGATTGAGGCCTGGAACGGTTCAGCCTACGCCTGTATCCTGATGGATATTGCCATGCCGGTGATGGATGGCTGTCAGGCCCTGGCCGCCCTGCGTGAGCAGGAAACCAAAATGGGGGGACACACGCCGGTGATCGCCTTGACCGCCCATGCCCTGCAGGGAGACCGGGAGCGGTTTCTGGCACTGGGGTTTGATGGCTATGTTGCCAAACCGGTACAGATCAGCGAGCTGGCTGACCAGTTAAGTCGCGCTGTTGCGTGAAGATACGCTCCCTTCGACTCAGCTCCCTTCGACTCCGCTCAGGGAGCGGAAGTCGTTTGGTGAGCGGCAGGCGGTTGGTGAGCGGAGTCGAACCACCCCTTACCCCCCGCTGAACTGTTCCCGCAGGGCCTGCCAGTCAAGTTTTTCAAGGGTAGCAAACAGCTCTCTGCCTGTAATCTCCAGTTCCTGATGATACTGTTCCCGCAGCGGCAGGGTACCTGCAGCAGGGTCGTCCTGAATCCGGTCACACAGCGCTGCCAGCCTGACCGCGCCGATGTTGTTGGCCATTCCCTTCAGCTTGTGGGCCGGGCGTTCCAGGGCGCTCGGTGGCTGATCCGTCAGCAGCTTCTGCTGCAGCTCCTCCAGCAGCGGCTTGCCGTGGGTGGTAAACAGGGCCAGCATCTCGCGGAAGAAAGACAGGTCAGTCCCCAGGTTCAGCAAGGCATCCTGCACATCAAGTACCGGCAGGTGGCTGCCGGATTGCTGCCGGAGAGGCTGTTGCAGCACCGGAGACGGCGCAGGCGCTGATTGCTTTGATGTGCTGAAAAAGGAATGCAGCAGCTCTTCCATCTTGGCCTGGCTGACCGGCTTGGGCAGATAGCCGTTCATACCGGCCTTGGCGCAGCGTTCCTGCACTGCCTGCAGTGAGTAAGAGGTCAGAGCGATGATCGGGGTCCGGCTGCCCTTCAGCCGTTCATGCTCCCGAATCAGCCGTACCGCCTCAAAGCCGTCCATCACCGGCATCAGGATATCCATCAGGATCAGGTCAAAGGTCGCCTGCTCGCATTCCTCTACCGCCTCACGCCCGTTGCCCACCAGCACCAGCTGGTGTCCCAGCCGTTCCAGCAGGTTGCGGATGTTGGCCTGCTCAAGGGGGTTATCCTCAGCTGCCAGTATCCGTAACGGCCCGCTCTGCTCTGCCTTGTCCGTAACCGCCTGCCAGAGCATCGGCTCCCGTGCCGTTGCCGGTGCGGGTGTTATCTGTTGCGGCTGCAGACGGTCGTCATCCAGGTAGCGTAACCACAGGTCAAACAGGGCGGTCTTGCCTTCACGGGCCACCTGCTTGATCACCAGTGAGCTGCCCAGCAGGTTGGCCAGCAGACTGGCCAGGCCGATGCCGCGCATGGTCTTCAGTGAGTTGATGCCGGCCAGGGCGATCTGCCGGGCTATGCTCTCATCGCCGCGCTGGTAGCTGCTGCGATTCTGTCGCCGGTCAGGGATGGTTACGCTGAAACGGAGACAGCGCCGGTCACCTTCCCGTCCCTGTAATGCCACGACAGTCTGCAGGCTGCTCTGGTTGTTGGTGGCCTCAGCCCAGGTAAACAGGGCTGCCAGGATCTGCTTCAGCAGGCTGCGGTTGCCGCTGTAGCTGCCGCTCAGATGGTCAGGCAGGATCAGCCCGGGCTGGGCAGCATCGGGTATTGCCAACCGGGTCGCCTCCTGCAGCAGCTCGGCCAGATCAAACCGGTCATCGCCGGGCAGGGCACCGTCGGTGATGGCTGCCGCCAGCTTTGCCTGCTCTTTGGGGGGCAGGTAGCGGGCATGCAGCAGGTCAAGGGCTGCAGCACTCAAAAGGGTTTGATAGGCAGCTGATGCAGGATTGGCAGCGATATCCTGTACCGTCAGCAGCCGATACCCCTGTGCCGCACTGTCAGGCTGGAGCAGCACCAGCTCAAGCCGAAGGGTATGGCTGTTCTGGCCGCAATAGACCGTATCCTGCCAGGGGGTACCGCTGTGCATGGCAGTGCGTACCTGCAGCAGGGTTGCATCACGCTGCAGACCGTACAGCTGCAGGAACAGGTCCTCAAGCCGCAGCTCGCTCCCCTGGGGTGGCAGCCCGGTCATGGTGACGGCGGTCCGGTTGCAGTGGATCAGCTGCTCACTGCTGTTAAACAGGATCACCCCCAGGGGCAGGGCATCCAGCAGACGGACCGTGCGGGTCGCTTCCAAAAGCTCTGCCGAAGGATCGTGCGTCACGCAGAAGCGCTGCTGCAGCCGCTTGATAGCTACGGCCAGCTCCTCATGATCATCCGGTTCAGGGATATAGGCGGCAGCCCCGGCCTCAAAGGCCTGCTTCCAGGCAGTCGGGCTGTTGCCCTGGCCGATGATGACGGTATGGGAACGGCAGCCCCAGCGCTGGTGCAGGTCGCGCGCCACAGCAAAAGGATCAAAACCGTCACTGCCGCAGATCAGGGTCAGGTCCGGCAGTTCCTGCTCAAACAGTACCAGTCCCTGCTCGGCAGAGTCGGCAATGGTCAGACGCAGCTGCTGGTCAAGCAGAAATGCAAGCAATGGTTCAAGGCCGATGGATCCCTGCCGGATCAGCAAAAGTGACAACTCGGAATCGGCGGCAGTGTACGATCTGTTCATGTAACGTTCTCTCTTTCTCAGAAGAGCTCGATGGCAGGCAGGCTGCTGCTCTTTGTCGCGGTAGCCTTGCCCAGTGACTGCGCATGGATGGCACGCTGGTCATCCATCACATAGCGTTCCAGCACCGATTCAACGGCAAACATCTGGCTGCGGATCGACTGGACCGAGTCGGAACCCTGCCTGAGTTTGCTGCAGAGCCCCCCCAGGTGACCGGCAAAATCAAGCATGATGTTGCTTACCTGCTCCAGTTTCTGGCGGGTAATGTCCTGGAACTGGACACTGCCCAGGGCCTCAATCACCACCTGGCCGATCTGGCGGCCCTTTATCTCAAGCACCGTGATGGTGTTGCCCACCGTGGTCTCAATCCGGCGCGCGCTTTCTTCAAGTGAAAGCAGCTGGTCATGCACCTGCCTGAAGCGGCTCTGCTCCTCATGCTCCTGTGCAGTGGCCTGTTTGTTGGCAAATTCGCGATCAATCAGCTGCGCCATCTCCTTCATNNCCCTGACCGATCTGGTTGGCGGTCTTGTCAACTGTGGCCGACAACCGCTGCACCTCATCCGCCACCACGGCAAAACCGCGGCCGGCCTCACCGGCCCGGGCAGCCTCAATGGCCGCATTCAAGGCCAACAGGTTGGTCTGGTCGCTTATGTCGCGGATGTGGGAGACCAGTTCGTTCAGCTTGTCCACCGTGCCGACAATGGATTGCAGCCGTTCCCGTTCAAGCCGGGCTGCCTGTTCCCGGGCGGTCAGATGTTGTTCGATCAGCTTGATCATCTCGGCGTTGTTGGTCAGGATCCGGTTTGAATCGTCAAGCGAGGTGGAGATCTCGCTGCTGAACTGCTCCATCCCCTGCATCAGATCACCGGCAGCGCTGTCCAGATTCTGCAGCATCAATACAATCTGCTCGGCGGCATCATTGGTCTGGTTAATCACGTTTTCAAGGTGCAGGCGGTTCAGGTTGGCGGTCTTGTCCAGGGTGGCGTGCAGATCCTCCACCAGCCCGACCACCTGGGCGTGGGTATCGGTGCAGCAGCCGTGGGCTGTTTCGCAGGCCTGTTTCAGGTTGGCAGCCAGGCTTCGGCCAGGCCAGGCCGCCAGCAGCCAGGCCCCGCAGCAGCACAGCCCCCCGGTCAGGCCAAGCAGGGTCAGCGTTCCGGCAGTCGTTTCCCCCGGCAGGGTCAGCAGGGCGGCAACCGCCGTGATACCGCCGCCCGCCAGAAAGGCCAGGGGAGCCGGCAGGAATGAATTCTGTGCCCGGCGAACCACAGCCGTCGGTGTAATCTGTGCAGTCATGGGATCTCCTCGGTTCAGAACTACGGGACCAGCTTCTTCAACACCTCAATCAGCTCTTCCGGTTTAACCGGCTTTACCAGCCAGCCGGTTGCGCCGGCAGCGCGGGCATCGGTTCGTTTCTGCTGCTGTGATTCAGTGGTCATCACCAGCACCGGCATAAACCGGCAGGTCGGCAGCTTCTTGACCTCTTTGATCAGGGTAATGCCGTCCATACCGGGCATGTTCAGATCAGTGATCATCAGGTTTGGTTTAACCGTGGCCAGCAGTTTCAGGGCAGCATCACCGCCGGTGGCGGTCTGGACCGCGTAGCCGGCCTTTTCCAGGATAGCCTTGATACTCATCAGCAGGGTGGTGGAATCATCTACAAGCAAAATCGTTTTCATGGTGCGTCAGTCTCCTTTGAAGGGGCAAGGGTCAGGCTTCGACTACGCTCAGCCAGCAAGGGTCAAGGGTCAAAGATCAAGCGTTGGCTACACTCAGCCGGCGTAGGGCTGGGATCAAGGCAAAACTTCCAGAAGTTGCCGTGCGGCAGTGTGCTGATCGGCACTTTCAGCAGTTTCAGGGCCTGCAGCGGTGCCGTGTGCAGGTGCTCGCAGCCGGACAAGTCGGCGCAGAGTCCTGGCTGCTCTTTTAAGGCCTCCAGCAGCTGGTCGGTTTCCTCAATGGTCACCACCCCCTCAAAATAAAGGACCGGGGGGGTGGTTTGGCTGTCAAGTCTCAGCGGCATAGTCGATCACCTGTGGCAGATTCAGCAGCAGCATGATGGAGCCGTCCCCCAGGATGGTGCTGCCGCCATAAAAGCTGTTTTTGGCCAGCATGCCGGCCAGCGGTTTCATCACCGCATCAATGATATCGCAGAATTCGTCCACGGCCAGGGCCACGGTCTCACCCCGTACCTTGACCACCACGGCCGAGAACCGCTCCGGAAACCAGGCATGGGACTGGGGAATGGCCAGCTGACGGCCCAGACTGTAGAGCGGCAGCAGTTCTCCCCGTACCCGCAGTCCGGGGGCCGTACCCAGGGTGGTGATGCTTGACAGGGGCAGGTCTCCCAGGGTCTCCAGCAGGTCATTGGCCGGGATGCCGAAGGTGCAGCCGCACTCCTTGACGGTCAGCAGGCGGGTGATGGCCATGGAGAGCGGCAGGGTCAGCCGTACGGTGGAGCCTTTGCCCAGCAGGCTGCTGACCCGCACCGTGCCGTTAAAGGTGGTCACCATGGTCTGCACCGCATCCATCCCCACACCGCGCCCCGACAGGTCGGAGATCTGGTCGGCGGTGGAGAAATTGGGGGCGAAAATCAGCTGGATCACCTCGTCATCGGACATGGCTGCCAGGGTCTCCGGCGTTGCCACTCCTTTTTCTGCGGCCTTGGCCCTGATCCGGGCCGGGTCGATCCCCTTGCCGTCATCCACAATCTCCACCACGATGGAGCCGGTCTCCTGAAAGGCCCTCAGGTGGATGGTCCCCTCCGGCTGCTTGCCTGCAGCCGTCCGTTCAGCCGGCTGCTCAACGCCGTGGTCCAGAGAGTTGCGCACCATGTGGATCAACGGTTCAGAGAGCGCCTCGATCACGTCTTTATCGGCCCGGGTCTCTTCCCCCTCCATCACCAGATTGACTTTTTTACCCAGCTTGTTGGAGATATCGCGCACCAGCCGGGGAAAACGCTCAAAGGCCTTGGCCACCGGCAGCATCCGCATCTCAAGGGCCACATCCTGCAGTGATGAGACAATCTGGCTGATGGTGTCGGCCTTGCCGTCCAGTTCTGCCGCCAGCTGGGGTACCCGGTAGACAGTCTCGGCCCGCTGACAGAGGTAGGGCAGGGCGTTGCGAGCCACCAGCAGTTCCCCCACCAGATCCATGAACTGGTTGACCAGCCGTTGATCCACCCGGATAAAGGAGGTGGCAGCCCCTTTTTTCTGGTCCTGGGCAGCGGCTTTCGGCTCATCCGGAGGCTGCTGTTGCTGCGATGCCGGCGCTGCAGTCCAGAGTGGTTCCAACTGTTCAGGCACCAGAGGCTCCGCTACGGATTTCTCCAGCAGCAGAGCGGGGGTAATTGGCACCATGCTGATCTGATCAGGGATATACTGGAAGATCGACCTGATCCGTTCTACGGACTCCACCACCACACCACGGAACGAGACCACACAGGTAAACGGGTCAAGCTCCTCCAGCGGCGGAACGGTCTCCGGCAGCAGCAGCTCCAGCAGCATCGGTTCCGGCAGCTGACGCAACAGGTTGACCGGATCGTCTCCCAGGAAAAAGCAGCTCTCCTCCGGCCGGTACCAGAAAGCCACCGCCGGTGTCTCAAGGGTCAGCATCTCTGTCGGCCAGTCCTGAGTCACGCTGCGGGCCCAGTCTTGAAGCTCAATGAAGGCCTCATCCGGCGGTTCGCTGCTTGTGGTTTCTGCAGTGGCCGGTGCCTCATCTGCCGGCTGCAACAGCTGCTGCAGCCGTTCCCGCAGGGCGCTCCCTTCCTGTTCGGCGCCGGGGGGCAGCTCTTCATGGTCTTCGATGCAGGCCAGCCAGGCCCCCACCTGATCCAGCACCCCCAACAGCAGATCCACCGAGCCGGTATCCAGCTCGCGCTGGCCGTTGCGCACCTGATCCATCAGGTCTTCGGCACCGTGGGTCAGGCGGGTAATCGGCGCAAACTCCGGGAAGATGCCGGAAGTACCCTTGATGGTGTGGAAGTTGCGGAAGATGCTGTTGATCAGCGAGGCATCATGGGCAGACTGTTCGAGAGCCAACAGTCCCCGGGCCGCCTCATCAAGGTAGTCCCGCGCCTCGGCAATGAACTGCAGCACCAGTGTGTTCACAGGGCCTCCGGTTCAGACACGATGCTGCCGCAGCAGCCTTCGGGAATCTCGCCGTTGAAGATGGCGTCAAAACAGGGGTGCAAACGGCTGAACAGGCTTAAAAGTTCCGGGTCAAAGTGTTCCGGCCGTGTCCGGCCATCCCCCTGCAGGATGATCGAAACCGCAGTCCGGTGGTCGAACGGTTGTTTGTACGGGCGCCGCATCCGCAGGGCATCGTACACATCCACCAGGGTCACAATGCGGGCCGGCAGGGGGATGGCGTTTCCGGACAGCCCCTGGGGGTAGCCGGTACCATCCCAGCGCTCATGGTGCGACAGGGCAATCGACTCTGCCATCTGCAGTATCGGAGCCGACGAATCCTTCAGTATCCGTGCGCCGATCTCGGTGTGCTGCCGCATGATCGTCATTTCAGTCTCATCCAGCGGTCCCTCTTTGCAAAGAATCTGGTCCGGTATGCCGATCTTGCCGATATCGTGCATGGGGGAGGCGTAGTAGAGCAGTTCGCACTGCTGGGGTGCAAGGCCGGCAGACTCCCCCAGGCAGCGTGCATAACTGGAGATGCGGGAGATATGGTCGCCGGTGTCCTCATCCTTGAACTCGGAAGCCATCACCAGCCGGTGCACCGTCTCGATGTACGACAGACGCAGCTCCTGGGTCTTATGCAGTACCTCGTGCTGCAGGCGCTGATTGAAGGTCTGCAGCAGATCCTGATATTCCTTGGCCTTCAGTAGATTGCGTACCCGCAGCAGCATTTCAGGGCGATCAAGCGGCTTGTACAGAAAATCGTTGGCACCGCTCTCCAGTGCCTGCAGTTTGGTGGCACGGTCCGACAGGGCAGTGGCCACAATCACCGGCAGATTCTCGGTGGCCGGATTACTGCGCAGGGTCTGCAGCACGGTAAACCCGTCCATTTCCGGCATCATCAGGTCAAGGATGACGATATCGGCAGGTTCCCGGGCAAGGGTGGCCAGGGCCTGCTGTCCGCTTGTAGCCGGTATCACCGTGTACCCGACATTCTCAAGGATTCCCTTGTAGAGCTGCAGGTTCAGGCTTTCATCATCAACACAGAGTATGCGCGGTTTCTGGTCGTTCATGGTGTCTGCATATCCTTGGTCCGGTTGGATGCTGTCCGGTTATAGCTGGCATGGTTGCTCATGCCTGCTTCCTCTCCCCCTCCCAGCCTCCCCCCGCTGGGGGGAGGAGTAACGGCTTGCTCCCTCTCCAGAAGGAGAAATGGTTTGCTCTCTCCCCAGGAGAAATAAAGATGTGCTCCCTCCCCAGGAGGGGGTGCAGTTACGTTGCAAAAGTACTGTCTAACCTGCCGGCAACAGCTGTTCCAGTAACCGGCGCAGCTGTTCCGGCCTGATCGGTTTGGGCAGAAAGGCATCCATACCGGCTTCGCGGCAGGCAGTGCGGGCCTCTTCGGTGTCATTACCGGTCAGGGCGATAATCGGCACCCGTTGTTCCTGGTTCTCAACCCGGCGAATGGCAGCAGTGGCCTCATACCCGTCCATATCCGGCATCTGACAGTCCATAAACACCAGATCAAAGGGGGCCAGGCAGAACAGCTCCACTGCCTCGCGGCCGGAAGCGGTCACGCTGAGGGTTATCCCCAGCTTGTCCAGCAGCATGGCCAGCACCCGCTGGTTCAGGATGTTGTCGTCTGCCACCAGGGCCCGCTTGCCGCTAAAGAGCAGGGGGGTGCCTGCCATTGCTGCGTCAGTATTGCCGCGTCGCAGTTCCTGAATCAGAGCAGTCAGACGTGCCTCACTGACCGGACGGGTGATCGTAGCGGCAAAACCGGTTTGTTTCAGCTCCTCACCGGTCAGTACCGCAGCAGGCAAGACTGCCAGCAGACAGAGCGCCGAAGAAAAACGTTCGGTCAGTGCCCGCAGTCCGGACTGCCAGCGGTCGTCTGCAGCAGACTGCCATGCCAGCAGCAGGGCCGGTTTGATATCCTGTGGCAGCTCTTCATCCGGGTGGGCCCGCAGGATCACCGGATTGAATCCCAGCCTGGTCAGGGTGGCAGCCTGGCTGATCCGCACCTGTTCCTGGGGTGCCACCACCAGGGCAGCTCCGGTACCGCCAATCGCGACAGGTTCCTCTGCATCAAGCTGAGGCCGTAATGCCAGGGGGAGTGAAAACCAGAAGCAAGAACCTTTGCCGGCAGTACTCTCGAAACCGATACTGCCGCCCATCAGAGTAACAAGCTTTTTGCTGATTGCAAGTCCCAAACCGGTACCGGGGGGACGATTTTCTCCGGAGGTTGCCTGATAGAACTGTTCAAACAGCCGTCCCTGCAGGTTTTCCGGTATGCCGCAGCCGTTATCGGTTACCGTGATCCGGTACTCCATCAGGGTATCGTCCAGGGGGCGGCCATCCACCTCTATCTGCACCATTCCCCGGGGGGTAAATTTGACGGCGTTACCGGCCAGGTTCAGCAGCACCTGCCTGATCTTGCCGATATCACCAACCACCTGACGCAACAAGAGCGGCGGATAGATGACGGTCAGTTCAGTCTGCTGGGTTGCGGCCTGGTTGGCCAGCAGGTCGGCCACATCATCAATGGCCTTGCGCAGCGAAAACGGCACCGGCTCAAGGGTCACCCGGCCCGATTCGATCTTGGAAAAGTCCAGGATGTCGTTGATGATCTCCAGCAGCAGGGTTGCAGAGCTGTTGATGGTCTGCACATACTCGCGCTGGGTACGGGTCAAGGGGGCATCCTGCAGCAGGCTGGCCATCCCCAGAATACCGTTCATCGGTGTGCGGATCTCATGGCTCACCGCTGCCAGAAACTCGCTTTTGGCCTGGCTGGCCGCCTCTGCCTGCTCCTTGGCAACGGCAAGCTCCTGCGCGGCCCGGTGCAGGGCGGTCAGGTTGGCTACCCGGGCTGAAAGCTCGGTCCGGTCGATCGGCTTGGTCAGCAGGTCGGTGCCACCCAGCTCAATACTCCTGATGCGTGAATCACGGTCTGCCAGGGCGGTCACCACCAGCACCGGCAGCAGGTCATGGCGGGGATCCTGGCGTACCTGACGCAGCACCTCGTACCCGTCCATCACCGGCATCATCAGATCAAGGATCATCAGATCCGGGTTGCAGCTGTCAAGCAGCTCCAGGGCCTGCTGGCCGTTGACAGCGGTAATGATCTCGTACCGTTGGGCCAGCATACCCTGATAGAGCTGCAGGTTCATCGGTTCGTCATCAACACAGAGGATGCGGGGGCAAGAAGATAGCTGGGTCATGGCGTGTTCGGCTCCCTGATCGGCAGGCTGACGGTAAAGCTGCTGCCCACACCAAACCGGCTGGTTACGGTGATGCTGCCGCCGTGCAACTCAACCAGCCGTTTGGACAGGGCCAGTCCCAGGCCGGTCCCTTCCCGGTTACGGGTCATGGCCGGTTCTATCTGGGAAAATTCCTGAAACAGTTTGGGCAGATCCTCATCATGGATACCGATACCGGTGTCGCTGACCTCAATGATCAGCTGACGGCCCTGATCGGTGTTGACCACCGAGGTAACCACCCGCACCTCGCCGCCGGGGTCGGTAAACTTGAGGGCGTTGCTGAGCAGGTTGATTACCACCTGCCGCAGCTTCACCTCGTCAGCCAGCACCACCAGACCATCCGGATGCTTGGTAACATACTGCAGGGCAACGTCCCGGCGGGTAAACTGTTCGGCAAAAATGGCATGCACCTGCATCAGCAGCTCATTCAGGCTGCAGGGGGCCGGTTCCAGTTTCAGCCGGCCTGCCTCGATCCGCGAGAGATCCAGTATCTCGCTGATGATCTGCAGCAGATGGCGGGAGCTGGTCAGCACATTACCCAGATACTCCTGCTGCAGCTGGGTTACCGGGCCGGTGATGCCGTCATGGATCAGCTCACTGAAGCCGATGATCGAATTGAGCGGAGTCCGCAGCTCATGGCTCATGTTGGCCAGGAAGTTTGATTTGGCCTGGCTGGCTGCCTCGGCAGACTCCTTGGCTCGCTGCAGCTCTTCGGCAACCTTGCGCCGCTCGGTGATGTCGCGGACAATACCGATGGCGGTCAGACCGTCATTCAGGCTGACCGATGAGAGGGTCAGTTCCAGGGGAAACTCGCTGCCGTCCTTGCGCAGGCCGAACAGTTCGATGCTGCGGCCGATTGCCGGACCTTCAGCGCTGGTCTGCCAGAGAGCCATGCCATGATCAGCGGCCTCATGGTAACGCTGCGGCGCCAGCAGCTGGTGCAGGTCATGGCCCACCACCTCTTCCATGGTGTAGCCGAAGATCGCCTCGGCCGCCGGGTTCCAGTAGCTGATCTGCCCCTTGCCGTTCATCATGATGATCGCCTCACCGGCATTGCGGGTGATAATACTCAGCTGGCGCTCGCTGGCAATCAGGGCATCGGTCAGCTGTTTGCGGCTGGTGATGTCGTGCCAGGCAGTCAGAAACTGTTTTTTCCCCTCCAGTTCAAGCACCACCGATGATATGGAAAGGGTGCGCCGACCGCCTCCCTTGGTGGTGATGCTGGTCTCCACATTACGGTTTTCCCCCAGCTTGATCAACAGGGCCAGCTCGTTCAGCACCTCCCGTTGGTCTGCCGGATCAGGGTAGAGCAAGCGCATGAAGGAGTCGCAGCTGTTGGCCTCGTCCATGCTGTAGCCGGTAATCTGCTCCATCTGGCGGTTGTAGATACTGAAGCGGCCACTGCTGTCGCTTAAGGTGATACCGTCACCAATGGTGTCAATCACGGTCTGCAGCTTGCGGGAGCTCTGCTGCAAGTGCTGTGTCTGCTGCTCCAGCGCGGCCTCTGCCCGCATCCGCTCTTCAATGGCCCGGGCCTGCTGGTAGTTGCGCGAGGCCTGGGTTGAGAGCTGGTGGGCGATCTGGCCCACAAAACGGCAGATGGTCTCAAACCGCTCACGGCTCATCCGCGGTACCAGGGCCAGTGCCTCGGCAAACTGCTCCCGGTCAGCACCGATCACCTCGGCATAGGGCAGTATGGTTTCCGGGTCAATTGCCTCGTCAAGTACCTGGCCCACCACCCAGTTGGCAATCTTGCGGTTGCCGGCAAAGATACTGGTGCCGCCGTCCAGCAGTCCGGCACTGTGGCAGGTGGCAACAAAGCTCTCGCCGGGCCGGTCTACTCCCATTTTTCTGTTGGAGCTTGTGCAGCGTTGCTGACCGGCCTCGGTAGTGCGGATAATGGAGCTGCAGAGCCGGCAGAAATTGACTGCTCGGGTGAGCGGTTTGCCGTCCGGGGTGGTGATGATGCTGGAGATCCCCAGGCTTTTGGTCAGCAGTTCCTGCAGCTGCTCGATCTCCTCCAGGTCAAACAGGTCGTTAAACTCCAGGTTGCCGCAGTCAGCCTCCGGCTGGGTCAGCAGGTTCAGGCGCTGCTCCAGCTGCAGGTTCAGCTCCTGGGCCCGGGCCTCGGCCTGTTTGCGCTCGGTGATATCTTCCACCACCCCCACCAGGCAACGGGGGGTGCCATCGCGGCGGCGCACCAGTGATACATGCAGGTTGACCCAGATGATCCGGCCATCCTTGCGCACATAGCGCTTCTCGATGGTGTAGCCGTTCTGCTGCACACCGCTCAGCAGTTTTCTGACGTTGGCAAGGTCCTCTTCCAGGTCTTCAGACAGGGTGATATCCATGAAAGAGGCCTTCAACAACTCGTCCTCACGGTAGCCGGTGATCCGGCAGAAGGCCCGGTTGACCAGCAGAAAGCGCCCTTCCAGATCACACTGCACCATACCGGCCACGGCCTGATCAAAGGTGGCCCTGAAGACCGCCTCGCTCTGCTCAAGGTTCTGCTCAGCCATTATCTTGGGGGTAATGTTCTGGTGGCTGATAACCCCGTAGACCTGCCCCTCAAGCTCAAAGCGGGTGATGCGGCAGATAAACCAGCGCTCCTCATCGGGTGAATGGCAGTCATACTCCAGCATAAAGCAGGGCACACGGTTTTCCAGCACCGCCAGCAAGCCTTCGCTGAACCGTCCGGCAATCTCGCAGCCGTTGGCAGCCGCCTGAGTGCAGATGGTCAGATAATTACCGCTATCGGTTCCGCATCCGCCGCTGTTCTGCTGGGCAAACCGCTTCCAGGCCTCATTGGTCTGCAGGATAGCGCCGTTGTGATCCACCACGCAGATGTGCGACGTCAGGGAGTCGAACACCTCCTGCAGAAACGACAGCGTATCGGTACGTGGATCAGCCATGCGGTTTCTTACCTCTAAAAAAAGGGTCAAGGGTCAGGGGGCAAGGGTCAAGACGAGAGTCAAAAGCTTCTTGACCCCTGACCCTTGCCCCTTGACCCTGTCTTTACTGCAGTACCCGCTTCATTTCAAGCAGCAGATCACCCAGCAGCACCGGTTTGGTCACATAGCCATCCATACCGGCTTCAAGGGCCCGCTCCTTTTCACGCAACAGGGCGTGGGCGGTCAGGGCGATGATCGGTACGTGGCGGCCCTGCTGCTGCTCATGTTCAGCCTCCCTGATCAGCCGGGTGGTGAAGGCGCCATCCATCTCAGGCATTTCCAGATCCATCAGGATCAGATCGATCCCCCCTTCTTTCCAGCGGGCAAGGGCCTCTTCACCGCTGGTTGCCTCCACGGTGCGGTGTCCTGATTTCTGTACCAGTTTACTGGTCAGCTGACGGTTCAGGTCATGGTCATCCACCACCAGAATGGTCAGCGCTGCGCCGCTCCAGCCTTTGGGCAGCTCAATGGCTCCCTGTCGGTTTACTTCCAGCTCACAGTCGCAGACCTCAAGCGGCAGGTCTATGTTGAAGCAGCTGCCACTGCCGCTATTGCTCTGCACGCTGATCTCGCCCCCCATCAGCTCGGTCAGGGAGCGGCAGATGGAAAGCCCCAGGCCGGTACCGCCAAAGCGGCGGGTCATGGTGCCGTCTGCCTGCACAAACGGCTTGAAGATCTCTTCCAGCTTGTCTTCGGCAATGCCGCAGCCGGTGTCACAGACGCTGAAGCGCACCCAATGGCCGCCGGAGGGGTGGGCCAGGTGCTCGGCACCCAGGATGATCTCTCCCCGGGTGGTGAACTTGACCGCGTTGCTGATCAGGTTGATCAGGATCTGCTTGATCTTGAGTGGGTCACCCTCAAGGGAGTGGGTCATGTCCGGCTCGAACCTGGTGACAAAGGTCAGCCCCTTTTCTTCGGCCAGGGGGCGGGAGAGCCGGATAATGCTCTCCAGCAGCTCGTCCATCCTGAAACAGTACTTCTCCAGCAGCATGGCGCCGGCCTCAATCTTGGAGATATCCAGAATATCGCCCAGGATGTTCAGCAGGTTTTCAGCAGAAATCCGCATCAGGGTGGCATACTCCTGCTGTTCGCCATTCAGGCCCGAGATCTCCAGCAGCTGCAGAAAGCCGATCACGCCGTTCATCGGGGTGCGGATCTCGTGGCTCATGGTGGACAGAAACTGGCTCTTGGCCCGGTTGGCCAGCTCGGCCTCTTCCTTGGCCTGCTGCATCTGCTGCATGGCCCAGGTGCGTTGACGAATCTCTTCCTGCAGCTCGGCGGTCCGTTCCGTTACCTTCTGTTCAAGCCCCTCATTGGACCGCACCAGCGCCTGCTCGGCATTTTTCAGACCGCTGATATCGGTAAAGGTCAGGATAACCCCCTCAATCCGGCTCTGATCAAGGCAGAACGGCAGGGCACGGTATAGCAGCCAGCGCCCGTCCGGCAGCTGTTTCTCGCGCTCGATCTGACCATTGCCTTCCAGCACGGCCTGCAGATCGGCCATCAGTTCGGTCTGCTCGGCCAGGGCATAGCTGATATGGTCAACCGGACGCCCCAGATCCTGGGGCAGCAGGCGGAAGATAGACTGAACCGGCGGGTTGAATTTGCGGATCCGCAGTTCACGATCCAGGTAGATCACGCCGGTTTCCAGGCTGGTCAGCAGGGTTTCATGATCCAGATTCAGCTGCCGCAGCTCATTGTTCTTGCGCTCAAACTCGGCATTGACAGTGTACAGCTCCTCATTGATGGAGTGCAGCTCTTCGTTGGTGCTCTGCAGCTCTTCATTGGCGGCCAACAGTTCTTCGTTGGTGGCCTGCAGTTCTTCGTTACTGGTCTGCAGCTCTTCAATGGTTGCCTGCAGGGTCTCACGGCCGGTCTGCAGCTCTGCCTCCAGATCACTGATGTACTGGCGGTACTGCTGTTCAGCATCAAACTCGCGCTGGCTGCCTGTCAGGGCAGGCAGCGGCTCGGCCTGACGGGTGCGCAGGAACTGGATATGGTAGTGCAGGCTGCGGCTCTTCTCGTCAAAGATCGGGTCAACCACCAGATCAAGCAGGCTCTCGACAGTGCCCAGCAGTACCCTGATATTGTTGGTCTGAATCGTCTCCCGCTGTTTGGCCGCCCGCTGCAGGGCCGTGTTGACGGCAATATGCAGGGCATCATCCACCATCTGCAGAGCATCCTGTTCAACCCGGCCCACCTTGGGGCGCAGGTAGGGCGAGACATCGCCAAAATAGTGGAGGATGTGGCGTTCTTCGTCGATCAGCACCCCCGGCGGCAGGTTGCGCAGCAGGATCTGGTCGTAGTCATGCAGCACCTGACGGTTCATTGAGACGGTCTTGGCGGAACCGGGCTGTACCAGCGGCAGATTGGTGCCTACCCGCAGCTGACGGGTGCTGCTGAAATCAAGGGCCAGCCGCAGATCCCGCTTTTTACGGTACAGTTTGGCATGATTGTCAAGGGTCTCGAACTCGGAGGCGTAGATCCCCAGGCCTTCACTGCTGCCCAGAAACAGCACCCCTTCCAGCTTCAGACCGTAGTGAAAGAGTGAGATGGCCCGCTCCTGCTCTTCAGGCAGCAGGTAGATCAGCAGGTTGCGGCAGCAGACCAGATCAATCTTGGTAAAAGGGGGATCACTGGTCAGATTGTGGGGGGCAAACACCACCAGCTTGCGCAGATCGGGCGATACCCGGTACAGACCGTTGGATTCCTGCTTGAAGTTACGCTCGATCCGTTCGGCAGAGAGGTTGGCCAGCCGTTGCAGGTCATACTGGCCGTTGGAGGCAAACTCCAGTGAGTTGCGGTGCACATCGGTGGCAAAGATGGTGATCCGGTTGGGCAGCTGCAGCTGCTCGGCCTTTTCCTTGAGCAGGATCGCCAGGGAGTACGGCTCTTCGCCGGTGGCGCAGCCGGCAGACCAGATCCGTACCTCTTCCTGGGGATCAAGGCCGGACAGGAGCTGATCCAGTACCTGCTCTTCCAGTACCTTGTACATCTCGGGATCGCGGAAGAATTCGGTCACGCCGATCAGCAGGTCATGGTAGAGCAGATCCTGCTCAACCGCGTCACCGGCCAGCAGTACGGTGTAGTCGGCCACTGAAGGCATCTGGCGCATCTCGATCCGCCGACCGATTCGCCGCCCCACCGTGGCTGACTTGTATTTGCTGAAATCCAGGCCGAAGCTGCGGCGCAAGGTGCTGAATATCTCATTGTAATCACTGGTGTCTTCATCTGCTCCGGTAAAGATGCCGGTCCGGTTGCGTACGCCGGCCGGAGCTTTGACAAACTCAAGCAACACCGGCGGCATCTGCTGGGGAGGCAGCTCAAGATCAACCTTGCCGGTGGCCAGGGCCGAGCGGGGCATGCCGTCAAACTGGGCCGTGTCCGGCGATTGCACCAGTACCAGCCCCCCCTTGTTGTGGATTGCCTGGGCCCCGCGTGAACCGTCCGAGCCGGTACCGGAGAGGATGATGGCCACGGCCCGCTCCCCGGCTTCATCGGCCAGGGACTGCAGAAAGATGTCGATCGGTAGCTCAAAGAACGGCTGGGGGGCCTTGTCACGCAGGTACAGCAGGCCGCCGGCAATGGTCATCTGACATTTGGGCGGAATCAGGTAGACGGTGTCCGGCTCTACGGCCATACCGTTTACCACCCGTTTGATCGGCATCTGGGTCCGGCGGGCCAGGATGTCATCCATCAGGCTCTTGAAATCAGGGGAGAGGTGCTGGATCACCACAAAGGCCATGCCGCTGTCCGGCGGCATGGCATCAAAGAACTGTTCCAGGGCGTAGAGTCCCCCGGCAGAGGCGCCAATGGCAACAATCGGAAACCGGGAGGTCAGGGAATCAGGCATGGTCTGCTCCTGCAGTGGTGTGTGCCGGATCGGAAAGATCGGCAAAATCCGGCTGATGGGCCAGCATGTAGCGGTAAAGCGGTGCAATTTCCTGTAAAGAAGCAGCTGAAAGATGCTGCGGCAGCAGCTGTAGCCAGGCCTGCAGCTGCACCGGCCAGTAGCCCGGCTGGAACCCCTGGCTGCGGTAGGCGCCAAAGACCCAGAGGATGGTCTCCACCAGGATCTCCGGGCTGAAGGCCTGCAGCAGCGAGGCAATGAACCGGCCGTGGTTGCGGTGGTTGTCTTCCATCATGGCCTGGTTGCCGGTGCCGATAAGCTGCTCAATATCGGGGCGCAGCAACAGCGTGTTGCTGACCGCCTCGGCCAGGCCGGGTTGATTCCGGGCGTATTCACGGGCAGCTGCCGCAGAGACGGCCGGCAGGGCAGTAGCCTGGTCAAACAACTGCTGTTTGGTCATGGGGCTCTCCTATGGGGAGCGTGAAGCTGAAACAGGCGCCGCCCTCGGGCAGGTTGTGGTGCCAGATCCTGCCGCCGTGAGCCTCAACGATCTTCTTGCAGATGGAGAGCCCCAGGCCGGTACTCTTGTCGCCTGACAATGATCTGGCACTGGTCTTGCCGAAGGGGGTGAACAGCCGTCCCAGCTCGCCTTCAGGCACCCCTTTCCCCTGATCCCGTACCTGAAACAGCAGATCCTGCCCCAGCAGATCAAGGGTTAAAGTAACTTCATGCCCCTCCGGCGTGTACTTGATGGCGTTGCCCAGCAGGTTGTTGAGTACCTGGCGGAGCCGGTTCAGGTCAAGGTTGACGGAGCCCGGATCGTGCCGGATCTGCAGGGTTACCAGCACCTGCCGCTTCTGGGCCAGCAGGCCGTTCATCTGCACCACCTGCTGCAACAGCTGGCGCACCTCGATCTCCTGCCGGGCCAGGTCCAGATGCCCCTGTTCAATCACGCTGTAATCCAGCAGGTTGGTGACCAGATTAAGCATATAGCTGACTTCGCGATGAATCTCTTCCAGCGACTGGGCCAGACCTGTGCCCTTCAGTGGCCGCAGATCCTCCATCAACAGCTCGATATAGGCATAGATACCGGCCAGGGGACTGCGCAGGTCATGGGCCGCTATGCCCAGAAACTGGTTCTTCAGGTCATTGGCATGTTCCAGCTGGGCGGTCTTTTTCTGCAGCTCGCGAGAGATGACACTCAGTTCGCTGTTCAGCTTCAGTAAGGTGTTTTGCAGCTCTTCTGTCTCCTGATGATCATGCTCACCCACCAGCAGCCCGCCGGGTCCGATCGGCAGAAACGAGACCTGCAGGCTGATCGGCGCACCGCTTGCCCCCCGGAAGCTGAGCAGGGTGTTGGGGCGTATGACCCGCAGATTGCCGAGATCAAAGCGGTTTTTAAAATCAATCAGCAACAGGGTGATGGCAGTGCCAACGCAGGTATCCCCCAGCAGCCGGCGGGCGCACTGATTGGCATCCCGTACGATCCCCTGTTCGTCCAGATCAAGCAGCATGACCGGCGCCCGTAACTGCAGGTAGTTGCTGACTACCATGCTGCGCATCTGCTGATAGGTGTTCATGACTTGATCAGCTCCTCAAGGCGGTTGAGAGAAGAGACGTAGTGGACACCGGCAAACGCTTCCAATTGCTCAACACCTCCCCAGCGGAACGCCTGTCCCCCCACCGCAATCGGCAGGTCGGGGAACTGCCCCTGTACCTGGCGTATCGTGGCCAGCAGGTCGCTGAAGGCCATCTGGGTGGAGAGGGAGAGGCAGAGCAGCTGCGGATGTACTTCTTTCAGGGTATGGATCAGCCCGACTGCAGCGGTGGTGGTACCCAGAAACCGGCTGTCCCAGCCGTTCATCTCCAGGATATCAGCCACCATGCGTGCCCCCAGCTGGTGCAGCTCGGTGGGGGTGCAGGCCACCACCACCCGTTTACCGGTGGGATGGGCGTTGCAGATCAGCGGATAGGTTATGGCCAGCAGTGATTCCACAATGGAGGTGGCAATATGTTCACGGGCAACCGAGATCCTGTTCTGTTCCCACAGCTCACCAACCCGGTACAGGGCATGCTGGAACAGCTCCTGATACAGGGCCGGTACCGGCATGCCGCTTTTAAGCAGTTCTTCGGTAATGGCACGGCAGCCCTGCCGGTCGCCTGCCAGCAGGTAGGTGGTAAAACGGGAGAGGGCATCTCCACTATCAGGTGAGGTTGGCTGGTTCATGGTGGTCAAGGGTACCTGGGTAAAGCACAAGAAGAACGGACGTGCTCTTGTTCTGGTCTTTGCACGAGTCAGGATTTTAGCAGCTTTTAATCTCTTTACAACAGGGCTAAACCCTTTTTTTTCTGTAAGATTAAAGCTGATGCAGGGGGTAAGA
>DIUB01000154.1 GCA_002422265.1 Geobacter sp. UBA6169 | reverse complement strand
GGCCCGGTCTGCACACAGAACTGCAGGCCCTTGGCCTGTGCCAGGGGTCTGATAAGCCGTTCCAGCTGATCAAGCATGTGTCGCAGCTGAAAAGGAGCCGTCTCCAGTTCGACCCTGCCGGCTTCGATCCGCGCCACATCCAGGACATCGCCGATCACTGCCAGCTGATTGCGGGACGCCAGCTGCATCATCTTCAGATATTCCAGCTGCTCATCATTGAGGCTGGTGGTTTCAAGCAGCTGCAGATACCCCACCAGGCTGTTCAAGGGGGTGCGCAGTTCATGGCTCATGGTTGCCAGAAACTGGCTCTTGGAACGGTTGGCCAGCTCTGCTTCTTCGGTGGCCTGCTGCAGCCGGGCAGTGCGATCCTGTACCTTCTGTTCAAGCTGTTCATTCAGCGCCCGCACCTGCTGTACAACGGTCTTGAGCTCGGTAACATCCGTCAGGGTCATCAGCAGCCCTGCAGAGCGATCACTGTTTTCACAGAACGGCACAATCCGGTACAGCAGCCAGCGGCCGTCGGCCAGCTGTTTTTCACGTTCCACCGGCCCCTGCCCCTGCAGCACCTGCCTGAGATCATTCAGCAGCTCGATCTGATCCCCCAGCAGGTAGGTAATATGCTCAATGGGCCGCCCGATATCCTGGGGCAGCATCCGAAAACTTTGCTGTATTGCCGGATTGAACTTTCTGATCCGCAACTGTTCATCCAGAAAGATCACCCCGGTGTCCAGACCGGCCAGCAGGCTTTCATGCTCCAGATTCAGGTTTCTCAGTTCGATGTTCTTACGCTCAAACTCACTGTTGACCGTAAACAGCTCTTCATTGACCGATTGCAGCTCTTCATTGGTGCTCTGCAGCTCCTCGTTGGAAGCCAGCAGCTCTTCATTGGTGGCTTGCAACTCTTCGTTACTGGTCTGCAGCTCTTCCACCGTAGCCTGCAGGGTCTCGCCGCTGGTCTGCAGCTCGGTTTCAAGCTCTTTGATATATTGACGGTACTGGCTTTCCGGCTCGAATTCCTGCTCGCTAACATCAGCAGTTTCCATGGCTGCATGGGTGCTGCGGCAGGCTTCAAAGACCAGATAATAGTGCAAAGGGGCCGTACGTTCAGCTCTGATGGGATGAACGGTCAGGGTAACCAGCTGATCTCCCTCCGGATGGTTGATCCTGATGTTTTTCACCACAACCGGTTCCTGCAGCTTGGTAGCTCGCTGCAGGGCAGTGCCGGCCGCAATATGCAGCCGGTTGCAGGCCAGCTGCAGCTCATCCCGCTCAATACGGCCCTCGGGAGGCTTCAGAAAACCATGTACATCGCCAAAATAGTGCAGTACCCGCTGCTGCTCGTCCAGCAACAGCCCCGGCGGGGCATAGAGATTAAGGATATGGTCATAATCTCCCAGCAGCTGCCGGTTCACCGGTGTTGTCTTGGTCAGAACCGGCTGGATCACCAGATTACCCAGACCGGAAGCAGGCGAGCGACCCATCACTTCAGTACCCAGTCGCAGATCACGCAGCTTGCGGAACAGCTTGCCCCGACTATCCAGCGGCTCAAACTCTGTTTCGTAGCAGCCCAGACTCTCGCTACTGCCCAGAAACAGACAGCCCCCTTGCCGCAGTCCGAAGTGAAAAAAGATAGAATCCGCTCCTGCTCAAGGGGCTGAAGATAAATCAGCACATTGCGGCAACAAATCAGGTCCAGTTTGGTAAAGGGGGCATCGGTGGTCAGGTTGTGGGGGGCAAATACCACGCTTTTGCGCAGAAAAGGAGAGACCCGGTGGCGACCGTCAGCTTCCTGTTTAAAATAGCGCTGCAGACGATCCGGGCCGATATTCGCGAAGGCGGCGCTGTCATAGACACCTGCAGCAGCATGATCAAGGGAATCGCGATGAATATCGGTGGCAAAGACCGTGACGCGGCAACTGCCGGACAGACGTTCGACCGTGTCAAGACAAGAGATGGCCAGTGAGTAGGCCTCTTCACCACTGGCGCAGCCTGCCGACCAGACGCGCAGTTCCTGGCGGACATTGCAATCGGCTATCAGCTGCGGCAACACCTGCTCTTCAAGGGTCAGATACGCCTCCGGATCGCGAAACCATTTGGTAACGCCGATCAGCAGATCCCGGTAGAGCCGGTCCTGTTCAGCCGGTTCTGCTGCCAGAAATGCGGCGTATTCCTCCAGGCTCTGCAGACCGCACTGTTCAAGCCGGCGCTGCAGCCGCCGCCGGACCGTGGTCTGTTTGTATTTGCTGAAATCCAGATTGTAGCGCTGACGCAGTAAGGCGTAGATGGTCAGAAAATCAGTATCAAGATCGTGTGGGGACGCCTCTTTTCTGACCGGTGTACGCCTTAAAAGCTCAGGTTTATCAAGGTATTCTGCCAGCAGTTCCGGCATCCGTTCCGGCGTGGTTTCATAATCAGTCAGGCCGGTGGCCAGGGCCGAGCGCGGCATGCCGTCAAACTGTGCCGATTCCAGAGACTGAACCAGTACCAGCCCCCCCTGCTCATGAATGGCACGGATACCACGGGAACCGTCGCTGCCGGTGCCGGAGAGGATGATGGCAACCGCCCGTGAACCGGCATCGAGAGCCAGGGACTGGAGGAAAATATCAATCGGCAGCTCGAAATGGGGTTGGGGCAGCCGGTCCCGCAGGTAGAGGGCACCGTCCTTGATGGTCATCTGGGAACGGGGCGGGATCAGGTAGATGGTATTCGGTTCCACCGGCATCCTGTTTTCCACCCGCCTGATCTGCATAGCGGTCCGGCGCGCCAGGATGTCGTCCATCAGGCTTTTGAAATCCGGTGAAAGGTGCTGGATCACCACAAAAGCCATACCACTGTCCACCGGCATTGCCTCAAAAAAGCGTTCCAGTGCGTAGAGGCCTCCGGCAGAAGCACCAATGGCCACAATATGAGAGGGGCTCGCATGTTCCATAGCAATCAATCTCTGTCTGTATGTATGGCAGAAGAGTGCGTAATACAGCCTCAACTCTGCCGTACTGGTCAGGCTGTGTTCATTGACGTGCCGCTTATTGTGTTTCTGATGGTCAGCACATGTGGAACGTGTTTCTAGTGAATCTTCCCGGCTACCGTAAAATCAATGAGTTTCTACCACACGAAATCTTGACAGAACAAGTCGGCATCTATCTGACAGAATAGAGGCGTCTGTTCCTACAGCCCCATGGAATATCTGGGTTTATAGTAGTCAAATTGATTATTTAACCAGACCGCATAATGACCTGCTGTCTGGTTTCAGTCGGCAGCATCAGCCAAAATAACAATGTTTTGTCAAATTGCTGTCAGTAGCAAGTAGAAATGTCCGGTTTTGTAGCACATGAATTGTCCGCTTTTGGAAGTTCAATAGAAAGCTGCGGAGGGCGTAGCCCGGAGCAGCTTTCTACCCGGCGAGCGGCGAACGTTACGCTGCCAGTAGTTTCTTGTTGAGTATCTGTTTCCCCTGTTGGTCGTACCATGCAAGTCTTCTTGGTCCGTGGAACAACGAGATGGTTCCGTCCAGATGACGGTGTACCCGAACCCTGGCCTTGATGTAGTTACAGCGGTACTGGTCCTTCGGGATCTGTAGATGCAGATTCTCGAATCGTACACAGTTGTCACCCTGGACTGTTCTCTCATGCTGCTCACACAGTATGTCATCCAGTGCAGGGCCGATGTATGGCATGAAAGCAGAACCTTCCTCACGGGCAAGATGGCTGAACTTTTTGTTGAATGCCTGGAGATACTGCTCTTTGAGATACCGATTGGCCTCTCGCATGGTGGTTATCCCTTTCAGAGCCAGCTCTTTGGGTAATCGCTCCTGATGGGTAGAAAAGGCACGCTCTGAACGTCCTCTGGCCTCCGGGGAGTAAGCCGCTATCGTGGTGATACCAAGATGCTGCATAGCTCTGCCGAACTGCGTAAGATTGACTTTGTCAACCTTGCCACCAGCCTCGGGGGTATGCCAGTAGTGGCTGCCACGATCGGAGTAGAAGCTGCAGAACAGACCACGTTTCTCTATGGTCTCTTGTACTCCCTGAAAACTGCTGACAGTGCCTTCTTCCGGACAGAAAAACATGGAGTAATGCTCGTTGGTGGCATCATCCATGGTGACGATCAGATCCCATTTCTGGCCGGGCACCCACTCATGGGTGCTACCATCCTGATGGATCATCATGCCAGGCAGGGCGGACGGTTCACGGCGCTTGCGATGAATACCTTTGTGTGGCTTCTTGTCAATCAGCTTTGCCTGCTGCAACTGGCCCTTTACCCAGCTATAGCTGCGGCTGCCTCCATGATCGGTATACCAGTCATGGAAATGCTGGGCGTTCCACCCCATATACTGGCTACGGTACAGATCAAGAAGAGAGATGACTTCGTCAACCGGGGCCCGACGGTGAGATACCTGGATCAACCGCTTGTCAGCAAGCCCGTCAAGCCCGCTCTCCTCATAGCGGTCGATATAACGACGGAAAGTGCGGTCACTTACACCAAGAGCCAGAGCTGCTTCCTCCTGTGTCAAAGAACGGGATTGCCATTTGCCATACAACTCTAAAAATCGCATTTGTCGGGTCTCCTGTAGCCATCTCGCCGGTCTCATAGCACACCTCCAAGGTGAGTATGAATACCGGACAGATTATTTGCTACAGAACCGGACACATTATAAGCTGACTACA
>DIUB01000158.1 GCA_002422265.1 Geobacter sp. UBA6169 | reverse complement strand
GAGCGGTTGACCGCTCAAATCTCAAACAGGCACCCGGACACCGGGCAGACCGAGAGGAGAAACACCATGAAAAAGACCGCAACAATACCCCGCAACAGCTACGGAGAGGTAATTGGCAGCCAGGCAGCCCTGCTGTTTGAAACCACCTACCCACGCGCACTGGACATCATCAAGCAGGCCGCAAAGCAAAAACTGATACCTGCCAGCTATGACTGCATCACCTGGGATCACAAGCGCCGCGCTGATGGCGAAGCCCTGCACCATGAGCTGTACGATTTTGCAGCCGGTAAAGTCCTGGTCTGCCTGCGCCGCAGCCAGGGCAACGGCAAATATGGGGTCAGCACCACTAGCAAACAGTATATAATACTCACCCGCAGCAACGGGAAAATCAGTGTAATTGAGGCCGATAAAAACCGCGCTGCCAAACTGGCAAAATCAGACCTGCCAGCGGGCGGAGTGATTGCAGCCCTCACCGGAGCTAAACCGGCCAAAATCAAAACCGCTGCCAGAACCAAAACCCAGACCGGCTACAAACTGCTCACCCGCAACGAGGCCGGGGAACTGGTCAGCGTTTGGGACGGGTCAGCATGGCCGCTCAAACAAACTCGCTGCGAACGCGCCACTAAAGACCATAATGGCGGATTTTATTACTACGCATCCCTGCAAGAATGTCTGGACGCCGCATGGAACAACGACACCTTTGGGGATTGCCGGGATCACAAAAACCTTATTGTTGCCCAGGTCAAGGCCGATGGCCTGCATTATGAGCACAGGGCCGCATACGGAACAAAACTCTGCGCAACCCGCATAACCCCTCTCAAAGTGGTAGCTATGACGCTGCCCAGAACCTAAATCACACCAGGGGCGGGCAACCGCCCCGCAACCAAAAGGAGACAAACAGCATGGGTAAAAAAGCAACGGTATATCTGGCAGACAGCGCCCTGGAGGTAATCGGCAAGGGCGAAAATCTGAGCGGCAGGATTAACAGCATCTGCACCAGGTACGGGGCGATCATCGGCAAAGACTGCCCTGCATTGGCAACAGCCGAATGGATGATGATATGTGACATTCTCAACGCCACGGTGCTGGATTGCGACAGCCGCGATACAGACCCTGCACGGTTTCTGTGGGCCGACATCAGCGAGAGCGGAAAGCTGGACGGCATGGCCGAAAAATGGGAGATCGACACCGAAGCACTGAGCCAGCAGGTGCGGGATATGCCCTATAGCCAGCAGGTAGCGATCATCGAGGTTGTGTCCCGTTTCTGGGTAGATTGTGAAATAGACTACCCCAGCGACGCCGAACGGCTGCAAGCAGCAGGCGCAAAGATCAAGGCGTAGCCCATGCGCACCATCACCATCAAACAGCCCTGGGCCGCCTGGATCGCAGACGGACACAAAACCGTAGAGCTGCGCACCTGGCGCACCGATTACCGGGGCCGGTTGCTGATCACCGCCAGCGCAAACCCTGCCAAATGCAGGGTAGAGCTGGACGACGGCACCACCCGTATACTGCCGGCCGGTTGTCTGGTCTGCGTGGTGGATCTGGTTGACTGCCGACCGGCCACCGCTGCCGACTCTGACGCAGCCTGCTGCGATGTTGTCGATAACGGCCTGTTTGCCTGGGTGCTGGCAAACCCCAGGCCGGTGCAGCCCGAGCCGGTCAAAGGCAGGCTCAACCTGTGGCAGTATACCGGGCCGGTCAATCTGCTGCCCCTGGGGGTTGATTGGCTCGACGCCCCAAGCCACCCTTCCTGATATTCTCAGCCAGATAACTGCCCTCGACAAACTGCTCAAAGGCCGGTATCCCCATCAGCTTCAGGATATCGGCCTTTTCTTCATCGCTCTTGCACACCACCGTGAAATAAAATGCTGCCTGATTGCGTTCTTTCATGACCCCTCCGCGGGGATACCCACGATCTTTAGTCGTGGGAGGGTAGCGGGAAGTTTATTTTGATCTTCACACGCTTTTAGTATATCATGTGAAACATGGAAATCAAGCGAGCATATAAATTCAGATTCTACCCGACGCCTGACCAGGAAACCATCCTGGCCCGGACGTTTGGCTCCGCTCGCTTTGCCTACAACTATATGCTCAAAGCTCGCACCGACGCATGGTTTAACGAACAACGGAAGGTTGGCTACCACGAGACCTCCGCCATGCTGACGGCCCTGAAGAAAGACCCGCAGTACGCTTGGTTGAACGAGGTTTCCTGTGTGCCGGTCCAGCAGGCACTCCGGCATCTGCAGACCGCCTTTGGCAATTTCTTCTCTCGAAGGGCGGGGTACCCGTCTTTCCATTCCAAGCACGGGACACAATCTGCCGAGTACACCAGCAGCGCCTTCAAGTGGGAAAAGAATACCCTGACTCTGGCCAAGATGAAGTCACCGCTCAACATCCGCTGGAGCCGGACCATCCCGAAGGCGGCCAAGGTCACCACCGTCACCATCTCAAGGGACTGTGCCGGCAGATACTTTGCCAGCTTGCTTTGTGATGATTCTGCGGTGGCGCTGCCAAAGACAACCGGCGCCATCGGGATTGACTTGGGCCTGACCCATTTCGCTATCCTCTCCACCGGTGAGAAGATTGCTTCGCCAAAGACATTCCGCAAGAACCAGGGCAAGTTGGCCAAGCTCCAGAAGTCCCTTGCCAGAAAACAGAAAGGCTCAAAGAACCGGGCCAAGGCCAAAACCAGGGTGGCACGCATCCATGCAAAGATCGCTGATGCCAGAAAAGACTTCTTGCACAAACTGAGCACCCGGCTGATCCGCGAGAACCAAACGATCAGCCTTGAAACACTTGCTGTAAAGAATATGTCCAGGTCTGCGAAAGGCACCATTGAAGCACCAGGAAAACGAGTCGGGCAGAAGTCTGGCCTGAACAAGTCGATCCTGGATGCCGGGTGGAGTGAGTTTGTTCGACAACTCCAATACAAGGCGCTTTGGTACGGCCGGGAGATCATCGGTATTGACCGATGGTATCCTTCCTCCAAGCGCTGCTCTGATTGTGGGTTTGTCGTGCAAAGCATGAAGCTCTCCGTCCGTGAATGGTGTTGTCCCTCTTGTGGTTCTGTCCACGATCGGGACATCAACGCAGCTCGTAACATCCTGGCCGCCGGACTGGCGGTGTCAGCCCTTGGAGAGGCTGTAAGTCCTGATCTCGCGTATGCTTGATCAGGCTCGCCTCAATGAATTGGGAATCCCACGATCTTTAGTCGTGGGAGAAGTCAAGCGCCTTACGGCTTGATCACCGGCTGAACAACGACCGGCTCCACTCATTTAATGCTGTCTTGCTGCTGATAAGCTGGCCGTTTTTCTTCACCGGAAAGTCATCATACTCTTTCCGCCACTTAATAATGGTCGCTTCCGAATAACCAATAAATTCGCAAATGGCTTTCATCCCTACAAGGATATCTGCTGTTTCATTCTGACCCTTGACCCTTGACCCTTGCCCCTTACTCATCACCACCTCCGCCGGTCTGTATTTGATTGTCCCTTAACCTCAACCTTAGCCTTAACCTCTGTTGCTACCGGCCTTTTCATCTCTGCCAGCAGCTTGACCATCTCCCGGTAAGCCAGGGCATACACGGTGCAGTCAAAGTAATCATTGCGGCCTTTGCTTTTCTGGTGTACCCAGTCGCCTTTTTCGTCCTTGGTTTCTGTGGTGAAGTGCTTGGCAAAGCTCTCATCAATCTCGCAGTGGAACTGCAGCGCCCCGGCGTCATCAGGCTCTAAGGCAAGCAGCCGCTCCAGCTCATCCTTGAACTGATCAACCCGCAGGTTTGCACGGGTCAATCCACCCGGTATGGCCTTGTTGCTGCCGGGGTAAGTGGCAACGCTCTTGTAACTGAGCAGGTCGCCGGTTCTGCCGTGCATACCCTTGTGGGGCAGCATGGTACGGTGACGGCTACACCATTCGTACACCTCCATTGTCCGGCTGTGCTTCTGGTAGCCCTTGCGCGTACCGCCGGAGTCAATCAGACCGCCGGTTATCCGGTACAGCTTGCCTTCGTGATCGTGCCAGTCTGCCAGCAGCAGCCCTTCCAGATCTTCAAACCGCATGACCTGCCCGTGACGGATCATCTGCATGCTGATGGTAGGAGCATACCCCAGCGCCCAAACTTGGTAATAAAAGCTATCCTGCTGGGTGTCTGCCATGAGTACCAGACGGGCGGTTTCCGGCGGAACCAGGTTACGGGGCAGATCAGACCTGAACCGCAGCAGGGCGGATTCAGTGACAGCGGCTTTCTGTTCTTCTTCAAAATCAATGCACTTGATGCCGTGGGCCAGGTCAATCAGCGAATCACGATCACCGCCACGGGCCTTGATAATGGTGCAGGCGATTGAAGCCATCGGCATATCCGGCGTGACAAAGCCGGTCATGTGTACGCCAATATCAACCGGCTTGATTACATGGCTGCCTTTTATGCAGAGCCAGTCACCGGTACGGAAGGCAATCAGCCGCTTGTCTTCATCCCAGACGCTGCCGCAGTGGTTGCAGGCATAGCCGATCTGCTCCGGGTGCTCTTTAATCTCATCAACCGTTACCCCTTCAGGGATGATCAGATGTTCCTCATCCATCACCACCAGCTCACCACAATCAGGACAGCGGCCAGCGTATTCAAACACCTGCTGACAGGCCATAGTTCCCTTGTAGATAAACCTGGCTCCGGGCGTGGATGCAAAAAAGTGCTTGTGGTTAAACTGAAAGTTCTTTGCCCGTTTCTTGATCCGCAGGATTGCCGACGCCTCTTTGCCGGTGGTGTCCCACTTGTCAATCTCATCATTAAACGTGTACCGGGCAGAGAATGCCGATGTTGACGATGCCGAACCAGCCCAGGCAGCGCGGATGGTGACGCCGTTGGTCAGTTTTACCTGCTTGCCTGTGGTGTCATCATCATAACGGGATACAAACCGGCGCAGGGCAGGGCTATTGTGCAGCATCGGAATCAGCTTGCCGGTCATCAGCTCCCGCGTTTTTTCCTCTGTGGGGCCGGTGTAGTAGACGTTATCCGGGTCAATCTCTATCGACCAGCCCAGGCACGAAAGCATGCTGTTGGTCTTGCTGGCCTGGTCAGGGCCGCAGAACCACAACTCACGCACCCAGGGCATGGCCCACATATCCATAACCTTGACAGCATGGGGGGCAAACTCAGGATTCCACTTGCCTTCAAACGATTCCTCTGAACCCATGACCCGGCGTTTCTGGCTCCACTCAGAAACCGGAATACGACGGTGAGAGCGCAGGGCAGCACGCAGGCCGGGGCGGATACGGACTAAAACCCGCTTGCCGGAATACTCCCGGCGGTCATCGGCAGCCAGGTTATCAAGCGGTAGACGCATGGTGGGGATCAGGCCGCTCATAGCAGTTCATCCTGATCAAACTCAACATCATACTCATCAACCGCAACCACCTGATTAAATACCGAATCAATGAAGTTACCCAGGGCAATGATAAATTCAGGGCTGTGGCTGGCCTTGCCACCGGCGGCATTCAGCAGATGGGTATGATCCAGATACACCCGCTGCCGGAAGGTGTTTTGCACCAGCTTCAGCAGGGCGGTTTCGTGCTCTTCAGCCTCACGGCGCAACTGCCACTTTTCGTCAAACTCGCGCGATCTATCCAGATCCTCACGCTCTTTCATGTTGGCTTCAGCAACCGCCCTCCGGGCGTCCGCCTCTTCCTTTTTCTGCTTTGAGTCTACAAAGCTCTGAGAGGCCGCAGAAACCACCGCCGATGCTTTAAGGGTTAAGGCGTACTGCGCAACATCAAACTTGCTCAGACGCTTGCCATCCCGCTTGATCATCCCCTTTTTGACATCACCGTTAAACTTGCCAACAGAAACCGCATCTGGGCCGTAGGTAGCCAGCAGCCAGTTACGGGCCTCTGTCTCATTGCGAAACCACTCACTGCCGGTTGATCCACTGGCGGCCGGCGAAGCCTCTTCTGCCTGGCGGGACAAAAACCGTTCAAGCGCCCCTTCAGCCTCTTCAAACGCCTTGGCAGTGCCGGTGCCTTTACGCAGGCTCACCAGTGCATTGGCAACCGCTTCCTCGAGCAACTGTTGCTTGTTGGCAAGAATATCTGCCGCTGATACCGGCTTTTTAGGCTGTTCGGTCATAAGTGGCCTCAGTACGTCACGCAGGCGGTCAACACCGCAGCCGACAGCCAGTAGATGATCTTTCGCCAGTCGGTCACATCATGCCAGGCGTATCCGGCAGCGGCGAACAGATCGAGCA
>DIUB01000041.1:9399-13236 GCA_002422265.1 Geobacter sp. UBA6169 | reverse complement strand
ATGATCTTGATCGAGTTCTTGTTGGCACCTACGGTACCGTCGGAACCGAGACCGAAGAACATGGCCTGATACACGCCGTCCATCGGGTTCTTGTAGGAGTAGTCCACCTTCAGGCTGCAACCGGTGACATCTTCCTCAATACCAACCACGAACTTGTTCTTGGGCTTGGCGCTCTTCAGGTTATCCAGAACTGCCTTGGCCATGGCCGGGTTGAACTCTTTGGAACCCAGACCGTAGCGTCCGCCAACGATGACCGGGTAGCCGTCCATCTTCAGTTTACCGGAAGCCATTGCCTCGCCGATGGCGGTGCGGACATCCAGATAGATCGGCTCACCCAGGGAGCCCGGCTCCTTGGTGCGGTCCAGTACGGCAATTTTCTTGACGGTCTTGGGCAGAGCCTTGATAAAGGCATCCAGCGGGAAGGGACGATAGAGGCGGATCTTGACCACGCCGACCTTTTCACCCTTCTTTGCCAGGGTTTCAACGGTTTCCTGTACCACATCGGCACCGGAACCCATCACCACCACCACACGCTCGGCATCCTTGGCGCCGACATAGTCAACCAGCTTGTATTTACGGCCGGTCAGCTTGCCGAACTTGTCCATCTCTTCCTGTACGATCTTTTCACAGGCCGGATAATAAGGGTTGACGGTCTCACGGCCCTGGAAGTAGACATCAGGGTTCTGTGCGGTACCCCGCAGAACAGGCTTGTCAGGAGTAAGGGCGCGCCCCTTGTGCTCGGCGATCAGTTTTTCGTCCAGCATGGCGGACATTTCGCCGAAGGTCAGCTCAACCACCTTTTGTACTTCGTGGGAGGTGCGGAATCCGTCAAAATAATGCAGGAATGGCACCCGGCTGCGCAGGGTGGATGATTGCGCTATCAGGGCAAAGTCCATCACCTCCTGCACGTTATTGGAGCAGAGGAAGGCCCAGCCGGTGGAACGGCAGGACATCACATCGGAGTGATCGCCAAAGATCGACAGACCCTGAGCTGCAATGGCGCGGGCCGAGACATGGAACACGGTGGAGGTCAGCTCGCCGGCAATCTTGAACATGTTCGGGATCATCAGCAGCAGCCCCTGGGAGGCGGTGAAGGTGGTGGTCAACGCACCGGCCTGCAGGGCACCGTGTACGGCACCGGCAGCGCCACCTTCGGACTGCATCTCGACCACAGTCGGGACGTTGCCCCAGATGTTCTTTTCACCCTGGGCGCTCTTGGCGTCTGAGATCTCACCCATCACTGAGGACGGGGTAATCGGGTAAATGGCAATGACTTCGTTAGTGGCGTGGGCCACGTGGGCGGCGGCGGTATTGCCGTCAATGGTGACCATCTTCTTGCTCATGCTGCTTCCTCCTGTTGATGGGGTACTGATGTTGTATTGGTGTACTTGACTGCCTTACAGTTCACTTCTACCTTTCATGGCCCACTGTACTGTGGCAGGGTCCACGAATTCGATATCACTGCCCAACGGTATGCCGTGGGCAAGACGGGTGACTTTAAGTCCCAGCGGTTTGAGCTGACGGGCCAGATACAGCGCCGTGGTCTCTCCCTCTACCGTAAAGTTGGTGGCGATGATCACCTCCTGCACAGTACCCTTGCCGATCCGTTCCAAGAGCTCCCTGATCCGCAGATCGTCAGGATTAACCCCCTGAAGCGGTGAGATAGCCCCCTGCAGGACGTGATACCCCCCCTGAAATGCGTTACTTCGCTCCAGGGCCAGCATATCCTGCGAGGTTTCCACAACACAGATCAGGCTGTGGTCCCGGTTGCCGCTACAGATCGGGCACGGGTTCTGTTCGGTCAGGGCAAAACAGACGGAACAGGCGTGCACCTTTTGCTCAAC
Organism: Geobacter sp. UBA6169; assembly: GCA_002422265.1. Lineage (GTDB taxonomy): Bacteria > Desulfobacterota > Desulfuromonadia > Geobacterales > Pseudopelobacteraceae > Trichlorobacter. The sequence continues at coordinate 11,392 of DIUB01000041.1, read as the reverse complement.
CTGCACGAGCGCCTCGGCGAGCATGCCAAGGTGCTGCGGTGACCGAATCAGGTGAAATGCAAGGCGAAGGGCCGTTCGTTCACCAATACCCGGCAGCTTCTTCAGTTCCCCCACGAGACGTGATAGTGCAGGCGCATGTTGTAGCATAGAAAAAAACCAGATAAAACAATTTTTTATAATTATAGCGTGGTTAAAAAACAGTTAAATAAATAGCGGACAACAGTATCCTTTTGTCCGCTATTTTTTAAAAGCGTTTCTCTGTTTTGTTACAGCCAAAATAAAAGCTCTGTATCAAAACAGCCCCGGAATGTTCATGCCGCCGGTAATCTTTGACATCTCGGACGACATTTCTTCATGCACCTTTTTAAGTGCCTCATTGACCGCTGTAGTTATCAAATCCTGCAGCATTTCAACATCGTTTGGATCCACCGCCTCCGGCTTGATCACCAGCGACCTGATCTCGTTCTTTCCGCTCACTACCACTGTTACTGCGCCACCACCCGCAGAGGCCTCGGCTGTTTTCTGTGCGGCCTCTTCCTGCAATTTAGCCATCTTCTGTTGGATCATCTGGGCCTGTTTCATAATGCCGGCCAAACCTTTTGACATTGTCTCGCTCCTCCCTCGTGGTATCACTGCTGTTTAACCCGGACATTCCATCAGGCGACCCACAGCGGCAGCATCTCGCGCCCCAATGGAAAATCCGGGTTTACAGTTCCTTGATTTCAACAATCTCTCCCTCAAGCACCCGCAGCGCTTCCTGCACCACCGGGTGCTCGGTTACTTCACGTCGGATCTCTGCGCTGCGCTGTTCAGCATCACGCTTTTTTTTTTCGGCCAGCGAGCAGGGCGGATCTGACCGATCATCAGCTGACCTGATGGGAGTGACTTTCACCACGGTGGCCTGATGCATAAACAAGGCAGCCAGTTCATCCACTGCCCGTTTGTTGTCACTGTCCTGCATACTGTTCAGAAAATAGGACCCTTCGGGAAAGCCGATCTCGATCCGGTCAGGGGCATAGAATAAGGGCGAGCCATGCTCAAGAATAGCGCCCACGGCAGGCTTCTGTTCCAGGCAATAGGCCACAAACCGTTCCCAGCCACCTCTCTGGGCTGCTGCGAGCTGCTGTGTCTTTTTTGGCACACTGCTTTCATCCCGCTGCAGTGAAGGCTGCGCCGACCTGATCGGAGCTGCTGCAGGCAGCAGCTCCGGGGTACTGGCCACCCCGGTCTCCAGGTGCTTGATTCGATCCAGCAGCTGCGTGATCGGCAGCACCGGCTGCAGGGCTGCCATCTTCAGCAGAGCCATTTCCAGCAGCAGACGGGGAAAGCTGGCATGGGCCATCTCTGCCTCCGCCTTGACCAGCAGCGTCAGGCGACGCTGGATGTCTGAAGGCTGCTGTTCGCCTGCCTGCTGCTGCAGCTCATCAAGCTCAGCCTCTGCCAGGTCCATAATTTCATGCGGCTTGGGTACCGATCGTATAATCAGCAGGTTACGGAAGTGCGCCACTAACTCCTGGGTAAACTGTCGCACATTGTAGCCAAAGGCATCCACCCGCTTGACCGCTTCCAGGGCACCTTGCGGGTTGTTGCAAAAAACCGCTGCAGAGATGTCGGCCAGCAGACGCCGGTCCACCACCCCCACCAGACTGGCCACATCCTCATCTGCCACGCTGTTTCCACAAAAAGCCAGTACCTGATCAAAGCAGGTAATCGAGTCGCGCATACTGCCGTCACCCTTGCGCGCAATCAGAGCAAGGGCAGCGTCGTTAATGGAGATCCCTTCCTGATCGGCGATCTCCCGCAACCGGCCCACAATCTTTATCAACGGTACGCGCTTGAAATCGAATCGCTGGCAGCGAGAGAGGATCGTAATCGGCAACTTGTGCGGTTCGGTGGTGGCAAAGATGAACTTGACGTGGGGAGGAGGCTCTTCCAGGGTCTTCAACAGAGCGTTGAAGGCGTTGGTAGAGAGCATGTGCACTTCGTCGATGAT
>DIUB01000041.1:0-9375 GCA_002422265.1 Geobacter sp. UBA6169 | reverse complement strand
TCGATCTCAAAGACATCCGTTGAGCTGCCATCGGTGATCTCGCGGCAGTGCGGGCAGACATTGCAGGGCTCAAGCGAAACTCCCTGCTCGCAGTTGAGTGCCTTGGCCAGAATGCGGGCCGTAGCTGGTCTTGCCCACCCCTCGTGCGCCGGTGAACAGAAAGGCATGGGCAACCCGACCGGTTTCAATGGCATTTTGCAGGGTACGGCTGACATGCTCCTGGCCCGTAAGGCCCGAAAAGGTCTGGGGACGATATTTTCTGGCAAGCACTTCGTAGGACACGGTCGCCTTCCTGATCTGCACAGTGGCGCTGCAAACGTTTGTGGGCGGAGATGATAGCCGGGTTGACCTGCGGCACACAGCGTCAGCCGCTGCCGTTGCTTCCTTCCGGACCTGGCGGGGTTCACGGCCTGCCGTTGCGCAGGGCCCGACTATCATCTCCGCCCACAACAAACCTGCTTTTGGATTGATAAGGCAGGCAGACTCAATAGCACATCTGTCAGAGGTTGTCAAAAACTGTTGCCAGCCAGCATTCACCGCTTGCCATTGAAAGCCGACAGCTGCACTGCATTATTGACCTCCTCTTGACCATAGCTGATATGTGCCATTTATTGCACACTTTAATTTTCTTGTGGTATAGTCATAAAAAAAATCAAGGGGCAGCAACAGCATGCAACCGATCATCACGTACAAAGAACGCTGCCGCACCTGCTATTCCTGTGTGCGCACCTGCCCGGTCAAGGCGATCAAGGTAGATAGCGGCTATGCCGAGATCATCTACGAGCGCTGTATTGGCTGCGGTAACTGCCTGAACTGCCCCCAGAAGGCCAAGGTGGTGGTTGACCGGATGGTAAAGACGCAGGAACTGCTGGCCTCCCGCGACCCGGTGGTGGCCGTGCTGGGTTGTTCCTTCCCTGCATTTTTTCATGCCTATACGCCAGGCCAGCTGGTGGCGGGCCTGAAGAGCCTGGGCTTTTATGAAGTTCATGAAGGAGCCTACGGTGCCCGGATGCTTGCCCCCCACTATGCAGCAGAAATAGCCAGGACCAGACATCCGCTTATCTCAACCCACTGCCCTGCCGTGGTTGATCTGATCGAACGCCATTATCCTAACCTGCTGCCAAACCTGATGCCAGTGGTTTCACCCATGGTGGCAATGGGACGCTTCATCAAGCAGACCCTCGGCTCCCACGTCAAGGTGGTCTATCTCAGCACCTGCATTGCCGCCAAATTCGAGATCCAGTCGCCCGAGGTTGACCATGATGTTGATCTGGTCCTGACCTATGGCGAGATTGAGCTGTTTTTCAAACGTCGCGGCATAACCCCCGCCAACCTGGCGGAAGCCGGTTTTGACGGCATTGATCCTGAACACGGGCGGATGTTCACCCTTGCCGGCGGACCGCTGCGCGCACTGGACATCGAGACCGACTATCTTGATACGGAAACTGTGGCAGTAGAAGGTGAAAACAATACCCTTGAGCTTGTGCGCGACTTGGCTGCCGGTCGAATCAACCCTCGCTATGCTGACCTGCGCTTCTGTGATGGAGGCTGTGTAGACGGGCCTGGCAAGAAACGTGATCTCACCCATTTTTACAAACGCAATCTGATCATTAACTACAATAGTAGTACGGTTCCGTACCGCACTGCCCCCCACTATCTGAACGCACCTCCCCCGGTCTCGATCTCTCAATGTTTTCAAGACAAGGCGATCAGGCTTCCAACACCCAAATCTGATGATATCAAGAAGATACTGCACGCAACCTCAAAGTTCAGCCAGGGGGACGAACTCAATTGCCGTGCCTGTGGCTATGCCACCTGCCGTGAGCATGCCGTGGCGGTTTTTCAGGGGCTGGCCGATATCGGCATGTGCCTGCCGTATAACCTGCGCAAGATGGAGGAAGACCGCGGCCTGTTGCTGCAGAAGTACGAACTGATGTCGCGAGAGCTGGACAAGCAGCTGGGCGAGGATATGATCATCGGCGATGATCGCGAGAACAGTGCAACTGTTGAATTGATTCGCCAGGTAGGGCCCACCCCCACCACTGTTCTGATCCGGGGCGAGACCGGCACCGGCAAAGAGCTGACTGCCCGCGCCATTCACCGGCTCAGTACCAGGGCAGACAAGCCGCTGGTTACGGTCAACTGCACCACCCTGACCGACTCGCTGCTGGAAAGCGAGCTGTTCGGCCACAAGAAAGGCGCTTTCACCGGCGCCATAGCTGATCGCAAAGGATTATTCGAGGCTGCGGACGGCGGTACCATCTTTCTGGATGAGATCGGTGATATTACCCCGAAACTCCAGGCAGAGCTGCTGCGCCTGCTTGATCAGGGGGAGGTACGCCCGGCTGGTGGTACTGCCATCAAAAGGGTAAACGTACGGCTGATTGCCGCCACCAACAAAGATCTGGAGCAAGGAGTGCGTGAAGGATGGTTCCGCGAGGACCTCTACTACCGCCTGAATGTCTTTTCAATTGACCTGACACCGCTGCGCGAACGGCCTGACTCCATCGCCATTCTTGCCCGCCACTTCCTTGAAAAGGCCGGGAAAAAGCTGAACAAACGGCTGACCGGCATTGAGGAACGGGCAGTTACGGCCATGCGCCATTACCACTGGCCCGGAAATATCCGCGAGATGCAGAACATAATCGAACGTGCGGCAGTCCTGTCCCAGGACAGCGTTATCCGCCTTGAAAATCTGCCGTCCGTATTCAGAGAGATCCACGAAGAACGGGCCGGTGAGCTGCCGACTGCCCGGCGCGTGTCGTTTAAGGCTGAACGGGAATCCCATGTGGGCCATCTGGAACGAAACCTGGTCCTGCGCTATCTGGAAGATGCCGGCGGCAACGTATCCAAGGCAGCCCGCCTGGCAGAGATACCACGCAGAACCTTCTACCGGTTGCTCGACAAGCATGGCATTGCCCTGCAACGCAGACGCGCCACCTGAACAGCACCGTACTACAAACGCTCCGCGTTCTATAATAGTGTATACTTTCCGCCATTAATGTGCCATTTACGACACACATTGCCCGTTACCATTAAAAAGACTTAAAACGCCTTATTCGTCAAGTAGCTGTTTTTTCTAGTGTATACGGTATTTTTTTATTTTGGCACACATTTAGCTACTGTACTGGCAGAGCGTAAACACAAAACTTAGAAAAACATCGATATGCAAGGAGAAACGCCATGGGAAGAATGAAAGAAAATCCTCGGTACAATGTCATTTCAATGCGGGTGAGCGACGAAGAACGTGATCGACTGGAATCACTGGTGGCACACAGTCACAAGTCGGTATCTGATCTGATGCGCGAGGCCATGCTGGCCATGACCATGCAGGCGGCAGACCACGGCAGCTACCGCCAGGCAGCCTGAGGTTGAACGGGTAGCAGTCCAACGGAAAGGGGGCACTGTTTAAAAACAAGTGCCCCCTTTTTCTTGAGCAACTACTGTAGAACCGGATCCGTTCAGCTGATGACCACCTCAAACTGCTCCTGATGAAAACCAGGCTTAGCCCGCACCGTTACTCGCTTCTTGAATTTTCTCTCCAGCTCTTCCAACCCGCGACGCTCCTCATCATATAACAGATCCGCCACCTGCGGATGTACGGTCAAAAGCACCTTGGTGCCCCTGATATCCAGCATCTCGCGACGCAGCTCCCGGAAGATCTCATGGCAGACCGTGGTCTTTGACTTGACATACCCCCGTCCCTCGCAGTAGGGACACGGCTCACACATCATCCGCCCGATGCTTTCGCGTACCCGCTTGCGGGTCATCTCCACCAGCCCAAGTTCCGAAATTTTCAGGATATTGGTCTTGGATTTATCGCCCTTGAGTGCCTCCTCCAGCGCGGCATAGACCTTCTCGCGGTTGACCTCTTTCTCCATATCAATAAAGTCGATAATGATGATGCCGCCAATGTTACGCAGCCGCAGCTGGTAAGCAATTTCTTTAACCGCCTCAAGATTGGTCTTCAGGATGGTGTCTTCCAGGTTATGCTTGCCCACAAAGCGGCCGGTATTCACGTCAATGGCGGTCAGCGCCTCGGTCTGCTCAATAATGATATAGCCGCCGGACTTGAGCCAGACCTTCCTGCCCAGGGCACGACTGATCTCCACCTCAAGACCGTACTGGTCAAAGATCGGCTCTTCATCGTCATACAGATCGACCGATGACTTCATCTTGGGCATAAAAGTGGATATGAACTGGACGATCCGGTCATGATCATGCCTTGAATCAACGACAATCCGGTTCACATCATCAGTTACGATATCCCGTACCACCTTTTGCACCACATCAAGATCAGCATGAATCAGGCACGGGGCCGAAGCCTTTTCTTTCTTCTTAACGATCTCGGCCCAGATCTTTGCCAGATACTGCATATCAGCCCGCAGGTCATCCTCGGACTTGCCTTCAGATGCTGTCCGGACGATAAAGCCGCAGCCGGGCTTGCGCACACGGTCCACTATCTCACGCAGCCGCTCCCGTTCCTCTTCATCCTCAATCCTGCGTGATATACCCACATGATCAACCGTCGGCATGTAGACCACATGGCGTCCGGGCAACGAGATATGCGAGGTGATCCGGGCACCCTTGGTGCCGATCGGCTCTTTGGATACCTGCACCAGCAGCTCCTGCCCTTCCTGCAGCAGATCTTCGATCGGATGCAGCACCTTGAATTCCTGGTCGCTGTCGTCACCATCTGGATGCTCTTTTTTGCCGTCATCCATCAAATTTTCAAACTCCTCTATGGCATCAAAGACATCAGCCACATAGAGGAACGCTGCCTTTTCAAGGCCGATATCCACAAAGGCAGCCTGCATACCGGGCAGCACCCGCACTACCCGCCCCTTGTAGATGTTGCCCACAATCCCTTTCTCCCTGGTTCGCTCGATATACAACTCGGCTATGGTACTCTTCTCGATCAGGGCGATGCGTGTTTCATGGGCTGTTACATTGATAACCAGTTCAGATGCCATGGTCTCCCTCGCACTCTATAAAAATTGAATATATTGAACAGGTCGCTGCCTCAGTATGCCACAAAAACCAGATCTGTCTTAGTAATCTCGGCAGAGCTAAGCTGACCGGCATCCAGGCCGGTCACAGCTGAAGCTACCTCAAGCGCCTTGCCCCGGCCGATCAGCAGAATGATTTCCGATCCGTGAGATGCCAACTCCTTAACTTCAGCACGCAAATCAAAGGTTTGCAGCTTGCCCTGCTTGTCTCTGGTCAGTACCCAGCTGTCATGCGCCATAAATTGCACACATTGTTGCTGCAGCAGCGTTGGGTCATAATCCGGCAGCACAATCCGGTAACGGGTAGCCATAATCTGGGTTGCCAGGGCATCCGCCTTCAGAGGTACCTCAACCGCCTCAAGTATCCGCATACCCTCAGGCAGCACACGGTTCAACCGGTCAAGGGCCTCTTCAGCGCCCATGGCATCGACAAACAGATCCAGATACTCGGCCTGGGACGAGATGCCGACCGAAGTGGCGGTTGCAAAGGAAAAACGGGGGTGCGGATGAAACCCGTTACTGTACAGGATCGGCACACCGGCACGCTGCACTGCCCGGGTAAACAGGTTGATCAGCTCCAGATGGCTGAGAAAACGAAGCGAAGCGGTTTTACTGAAGCGCAGCCGCAGCCGGCGGGGCTGTTTCTCAACTTCAACGTTTACTGCAAAATCCGGAACAACAGCCTCAGCCCTTTCAATCACACGATTACGGATGCTACTGAAATCGCAGACACCGCAGTTTGTACAGGCACCACTTCGGCAATCAGGGGTAGCTGCCCCTTCAAGCGATCGCTGATATTCTCGCAGAAGGAACTGACGGTCAACGCCTGCATCAAGATGATCCCAGGGCAACAACTCATCCAGCTGCCGTTCCCGCAGGTACCAGGCAGGATCGAGGCCGCAGACAGCAAAGGCCTCCAGCCAGCGATTCAGGGAAAAATGCTCGTTCCAGCCGTCAAAGCGGGCCCCCAGCTCCACTGCCTGCTCAATTACGACCGCCAGGCGACGATCCCCACGGGAGATCACACCTTCCATAAACGACAGCCCGGCATCCTGATATTTGTAGTTCAGCTTACGCCGCCGCAGCTCATCCTTAAGAAAACGCTGCCGCTCGCGGGTCTCCTCCCATGAAAGCTGGCGCTGCCACTGAAACGGAGTGTGCGGTTTTGGCACAAAGGTGCTGACCGCCACATTCACCTCGCCCTGGCCGCCTGCCTTACGGGCCTGCTGCTTGACGCCCCGCGCCAATTCCGGAATGGCTGCCAGGTCTTCCCGGGTCTCGGTCGGCAGCCCCATCATAAAATACAGCTTGATCAGCCGCCAGCCAGCCTCGTAAATCTGGAACGCCCCCTGCAGCAGATCCTCTTCACTGATCCCCTTATTGATCACCTGCCGCATCCGCTCGGTCGCTGCCTCCGGGGCCAGGGTAAAACCGGTCTTGCGCACCTTGCGAATCTCGGCGATCAGCTCAGGGGTCAGAGTACCCACCCGCAATGAAGGCAGCGAAACTGCTACACGCCCTGCGGCGTAACGCCGCATCAGCGTTTGCAACAACGGCTCGATACAACTGTAGTCTCCGGTTGAAAGCGACAGCAACGAAACTTCATCGTACCCGCTTGCCGTCAGTGCCGCATGCAGCAACTCCTGCACCTTGGCCGGGGAGCGCTCTCGCAGCGGCCGGTAGATATACCCGGCCTGACAGAACCGGCAGCCACGGGTGCAGCCACGGGCTACCTCAACCGCAACCCGGTCGTGGATAGTCTTCATAAAGGGAATAATCGGCTGTTCTGGAAAAGGCGCCTTTTCAAGATCATTAAGAAACCGGCGGCGGACCTTATCATAGCCGTTTTTAAGCGGCGTGATCGTTGCCAAAGTCCCATCGGCATGGTAAGCCACGTCAAAAAAAGATGGCACATACACACCGGTAACACCTGACAATCGTTCCAGCAGCAGCTGCTTGTCGCGTCCCCCTTCAGCTTGCCACTGACGCACCAGCGCTACAATCTCAACCACCGCCTCTTCACCGTCACCCAGCAGGAAGGCATCAAAAAACGGGGCCAACGGCTCCGGGTTACAGGCGCCCGGACCGCCACCGATCACCAGCGGCAATGAGGCATCCCGTTCAGCAGCCCGCAGGGGCAGATAAGCCTGTTTCAGCATGGAGAGGATATTGGTGCAGGAGAGTTCGTACTGCAGGGTAAAACCGATCACGTCGCAATCGGCTAACGGGGTGGCGGTCTCTAGCGTGGTCAGAGGAAGCTGCTGCGCTGTCAGCTGGGTGGCCATATCCGGCCAAGGCGCATAGACTCGTTCAGCAGCCACCCCATCAAGATCGTTCAGGATGCGATAGAGGATCTTCAACCCCAGGTGGCTCATGCCCACTTCGTACAGATCGGGGAAGGCAAGAGCAACCCGGAAAGCAACATCCGGCTTGCACACGGCGCCCATTTCCCCGCCCATGTATCGGGCGGGCTTCTCAACGCTCAGCAGATCCAAGGCCATAAAGTTTTCCCTTGTTACAAAAAAAGCCCCCGAAGTTTGCACTTCGGAGGCTTTTTCTTTTTAAATGGTGCCCAGGACTAGACTCGAACTAGCACACCCTTGCGAGCACAAGAACCTGAATCTTGCGTGTCTACCAATTCCACCACCTGGGCAAGAGACGTTTTAATAGCATCTGAAGCACGGGAATGCAAGTTTTTTTTCAGGGCCCCCCAAAAAATCAGGCCACACGCACGGTGGCCTGATTCCTGACACCATACTGCCAGAGACCTGTTATCGCCCTCTGTGGACTTGATCGCCGAGGCACTGGCCCGTCGCGACGGAGTCCGGCTGCAGCCGTCCGAGGCTGCTGCGGCCAATATGCTGCACCTGTCCGACCAGGTCCCGATGAGGGTGGTTTATGAAACTGACGGACCGCCCCGTAAGATAAAAGTAGGAACACTCACCATCCAGTTCCGGCGGCGGGCGCCGCGTAAAATGGCGACGGCAGGCAAGATGAGCGGTCTGGTTTTCGGGGCGTTGCGGGGGCTAGGCAAGCGCTATGTAAAGAATCCGCACCCATAGGGCGCGGCTTTTAAATTCGCCCTCCATAGGAGGGCTGGCCCGCCACCCTGAGGGGGCGGGCTGAGAGTTGTGCCGCTGTTCAAACTATTCGCCCAGTTGTAGCTGCTCCATTTGTTGCTCTTTCTTCTCCTGATAGCGGACATACTTGCGTATCATGTCCGCATCAAGGCCAACGCTGTCAACACAGTAGCCTTTGGCACAAAAATGGTTGCCCCAATAGGGCTTTTTCTTCAAATGCCGAAATTGCTGGAATAGTTTCATCGACGTCTGACCTTTCAGACGGCCCATCAAGTCGGATATTGACAATTTCGGTGGAATCATTACCACCAAATGTACGTGGTCTGGCTGGACATTCAACTCGACAACCTCACATCCTGCATAACCACAGATTGCCATGATGCCACTTGCTGCTGCTTCTTCTACCGGACCATGCAAAATACGGTAACGGTACTTTGGAACCCAGACAATGTGGTACTGACAGTGCCATATAGTGTGTGATAACTTTCGAAACCGGCTGCTCACTGTAACCTCCTTGTTCTCGATGTTGCGGCAACAACTCGATTGAAAGGATAGCAGTGAGCGGCTTTCAGCCATACCTATACAGGACCGGCATAGCCAGTCCACATCACCACACCCGTAGGGTGTGGGTTTCTACTTCACACTAAAAAACTGAAGCAGGTTTGATGGTACAGCGGGGCAGCTGAAGAATAGGTAATCAGATCATTTAAGTGCCGGAGGAAGCAGATGAAACGCTCAAAAGAGCAGCCAGGCCTTGATCAGCTCATCGAAGAGATAACTGTTGATGCATATGGCGACCATGAAATGCTCTGGGCCTTCAGGCAGGCCCTTGAAGATGTAATGAGGTTTCCCTGTGATGCCGAAGTCATAGGAGAGCCGGTCTCGCTGCTTGAAATCTGCTATGACGGAAATGAACGTCGAGGATTGACCTTCTTGTGCTGTGGAAAGGACGACATGAAATACTCAGTCACAGCTGCAGATGTCGCCCTGCCACAGGATTCTCCAGGTTATATGCACTTGGCCTGTTACCGTAAATGGCTTGGAATTGATCCGTTTCCGAAACCGCAAAAGCCTGTATCACGATCCAGCACCAGACAAGGCAAGAAAGATAAGATCCCTGTCCAGGCCACTTCTCCTGCTGAACTCGTTATTCTCTCAACAAAGCAGCTGTCGGCCAGATGCCGGTTACTGATTGACGGTTCTCAAGTAACATTTCGTTCGGGATACTCCATGGAGCTCATTCCCGGGAGGATAATTACCATAGGGGGGTAGTCGGTTAGCTCCAC
>DIUB01000126.1 GCA_002422265.1 Geobacter sp. UBA6169 | reverse complement strand
ACCATTGAGGATATTGCCGACCAGACCAACCTGCTGGCCTTGAACGCCGCCATTGAGGCGGCCCGGGCCGGTGAGCAGGGGCGCGGCTTTGCTGTGGTGGCTGATGAGGTGCGGGCACTGGCAGAGCGGACCACCCGTGCCACCCGCGAGATCGGCGGGATGATCAAGGCAATCCAGCAGGAAACCAGCGGTGCCGTGGCCTCCATGGAGCAAGGGGTTCATGAGGTAGAAAAGGGGATGGACAGCTCGCGTCGTTCCGGCAATGCCCTGCAGCAGATCCTGGAAGGGATCAACGAAGTAACCATGCAGGTACACCAGATCGCCACCGCAGCCGAGGAACAGACCGCCGTGACCGGCGAGATCTCCACCAACATCCACCAGATCACCGACGTGGTGCAGCAGACTGCCAACGGCGCCCATGAAACCGCCGATGCCGCCACCATGCTGTCCAAGCTGTCAAACGACCTGCAGGGGCTGGTGGGAAGGTTCAAGCTGTAGCAGTACGGTTACAGGATCAGCAGAAGCAAAAAGTGGGGGGAACTGCAACGGCAGTTACCCCCTTTCTGTTTGCAATCAGCGTAAACATGAGTATGATATCCGTCTCTTGAAAGTATGAGAGCAAATCATACGAAAGAAGTGGCCATGCCAACAGTTCATAACGAAACTGATCATGTGACCGTTTCACTACCGCACCGTCTAGCGCAGGATATTGATGCGTTACGCACCACTCTAAAAAATAATCAACGAATCAGGATGCTGTCACGTCTGCTTTAAAAACAGTCTTTTCAATTCAGTAAGGGAGCTACCATGTCCAACGTCTATTTTGCCGATATGCGGGCCAGCCACAAAGAGAATCTGTTTGACAAGATCAGCAAGCTGCTGGCCCTGTGCGGTCTGCCGCAACGGGTGGGTGAAGGGGAGCTGGCTGCGGTCAAGATCCATTTTGGCGAGAAGGGCAACAGCGCCTTTATCCGCCCGATCTTTGCCCGCCGGGTGGTAGATGATCTGAAAAAGCTGGGAGCCAAACCGTTTCTGACCGATTCCTCCACCCTCTACCCCGGCGAACGGAAAGAGGCGGTCTCGGCCCTGGCCTGCGGGATTGAGAACGGTTTTGCCTACGCGGTGGTGGGGGCGCCGCTGATCATCAGTGACGGCCTGCGCGGGGTGACGGAAACCACGGTGCCGATCAGTGGCGAGCTGTTGCAGGAGGTCTACATCGGCACCGAGATCGTGGAGGCCGACGCCCTGGTAGCCCTGTCGCACTTCAAGTGCCACGAGCTGACCGGTTTCGGCGGCGCCATCAAGAACCTGGGCATGGGCTGCGCAAGCCGTAAAGGCAAGCTGGTGCAACACTCTACCGTGGCGCCGGTGGTGGCTGCCAAGCACTGCACCGGCTGCACCCTCTGCCTGAAGTCCTGCGCCCACGATGCCATTACCATGGTTGCGGGCAAGGCGGTGATCGACGCTGAAAAGTGCGCCGGCTGTTCCCGCTGTATCACGGTCTGTCCCACCCGCGCCATCAATATCCAGTGGAATGAAGCAGCCGACCTGGTAATGAAGAAGATGGCCGAATACGCCCTGGGGGCGGTGGCCAACAAACAGGGCAAGACCGTCTACCTCAACTTCATCACCCAGGTATCACCGGCCTGCGACTGCTACGGCCATTGTGACGCCCCGATCGTGAATGACATCGGCATCTGCGCCTCCACTGATCCGGTGGCACTGGACCAAGCCTGCGCCGATCTGGTCAACAATGCCCGTGGCAATCTGGATTCAGCCCTCAAGACCGGCCACGAACCGGGAGGTGACAAGTTCCGGGGAGTCTGGCCCGAGATCCCCTGGCAGGTACAGCTGGAACATGCAGAAAAAATGGGCCTGGGCAGCCGTGCCTATACCCTGGTGAAGATCTGAGAGTGTTCCGCTTGCTCGGTTTTACCAGCTTCCGACAACGGCTGACCGTTGCCATCTGCCTGTTTTTAACGGTGCTGCTCTCCGGTATTGCCTGGCGCACCTATTCCTACTTCAAGGCCGAGACCGGCGCCCTGATCTGTCGCGAACAATTTGCTCTGATAAGCTCTCTGGCCCGCAGCGTTGATGATGAGCTGTACACGGCCCAGCGGGCATTGATTGCGGTGTCAAAAGTGGCACCAACCAGTGCTGCCGGCGACCGGAAAATCCTGCAGAACTGGCTGAATGACCGTACCGGTATCCGCAGTATCTTTGACCACGGCCTGCTCTTGTTTGGCGCTGATGGAAGCATGCTGGCCTCAAGCGCCCCCCATCCCGGTCATCCTGAACGCTATCCCTCACACCTTCGCGAAGTGCTGCAGTCCGGGCAACCGCAGATCTCGCGATATTATGTCTGTCCGGTTGACGGCTCTCCGGTAGTAGCCATGACTGCTCCGATAAAGGACGTAAACGGACGTGTCGTGCTGGTGCTGGCAGGAGTGATTACTCTGAAAAGTGAAGTGCAAGGGATTTTTCATGACCTCTACCAGGCCAAGGTGGGGCAGCAGGGGTATGTGTACCTTTTTGCACAGGACCGCACCCTGCTGGTACACCCCGACCAATCCCGCATCCTGAAGCAGGATGTGCCCAAGGGAGTCAACAAGCTGTTCGATCAGGCCCTGGAGGGGTTCGAAGGGGCCGGAGAAACCGTCAACAGCCGTGGACTGAGATCTCTTGCCGCCTTTAAGCGGCTTGAATCCACCGGTTGGATCCTGGCTGCCAACTACCCGATCAATGAGGCCTATGCGCCGATCTACCGCTTCCGTAACGCCTTTTTATGGGGGATGTTCTTTGCACTGCTGCTGAGCGCAGCCGGGGCCTGGCTGCTGGGCCGCAAGATGACCGCCGGCATCAGCAGCCTGGCAGAACAGGTTCGCAGTCTGACCCACCAATCCGGCAGCAGCGCCCGGGTCAGCGTACAGGGTGACGATGAGCTGAGGCTGCTGGCTGACTCTTTCAACACCCTGCTGGAAGGGGTAGAGAAGCGTGAGCTGAAGTTGCTGGATTTTTCGGTAACCATGGAGCAGAAGAATGTTGAACTGGGGATGGCGCTGGCGGTTGCCGAAGAGGCCACCCAAGCCAAAAGTGCCTTTCTGGCCACCATGAGCCACGAGNNTCCGCACCCCGATGAACGGTATCATCGGCATGACCGGTCTGCTGCTGGATACGGATCTGACTGAAGAACAGCGCAGTTATGCCGATGTGGTGCGCAAAAGCGGCGAGAACCTGCTGGATATTATCAACGATATCCTTGATTTTTCAAAGATTGAAGCAGGACGGCTGGCCCTGGAAGAGATCTCGTTTGACCTCTGGACCACCCTGGAAGACACCGTTGAACTGCTGGCGGCCAAGGCG
>DIUB01000132.1 GCA_002422265.1 Geobacter sp. UBA6169 | reverse complement strand
CTGTTCTTTTTTGAGGAACAGGATCAGGAGTATAAGCCCATCATCAAGGCGGCTGACAAGATCGCGGCCCTGATCAAGTGTATTGAAGAAGAAAAATCCGGCAATCTGGAGTTCAGGCGGGCCGGCCAGGAACATCTGGAAAATCTGCGCAAGAGCCCGTTGCCGGAGGTGATTTATTTTCTTGATCATTTCCTGCCGGGGTACCGTCTGTCATTGGACGAGCTGCATCTGGGGTAGGGGGGCTGGCATGAAAGGCCGTGACATTGACCTGTGCAAGATTGAATCCCGCCTGTTTCAGGTGGCTGCCGAGCTGTTGTCCACGGCCCATGACCAAAAGGGGCTGGCAGCGGTCATGTCTGCCTTTGCCGACAGTGTTGAGGAGCTGGCCGGACATCAGGAGGTGGCCTGCCGGGCCGGTTGCTCACACTGCTGCGTGCTGAACGTGGCGGTGCTTTTGCCCGAAGCAGCGGTGATTGCGGCCTGGCTTGAGCTGCGAACGCCTGAAAATGATCGTGCATCAGTGTTGCAGAAATTACAGAAACAGGCAGTGCGGGTGCGCTGGATGGAGGATGGCGAGCGGATTCACCGAAGCACGGTCTGTCCTTTTCTGGACCAGGCCGGTCGCTGCGGGATCTATCCGGTGCGGCCGCTGGTCTGTCGCGGTGTCACCTCACTGGATCGTGAGGCCTGTCGTGAGGTGCTGGATCCTTCTGTGTTTGACAGCAGTTTTGCCGTGCCGATGGATACTGCCCGCAAGCTGGTGATTGATGTGGCCTTCTGTGCCCTGGCCCATGCGCTGGATCGGCAAAAGATCATGAGCCGCAGTATTGAGCTGAGTGCCGGGGTGGCGCTGTTTCTGGGCAGGCCCGAACTGGTGCGGTCGCTGCTGCAGGGGGAGTCATTTCCTGCAAGTCTGTGGGAGTAGCGAACTTGTATCAGCGTCCAGGTGCGTACAGTAAGTGAAACAGGTGAGAGGGGCTGCGATGAAGATTCCTCGGATATTACAGGAAGGGTGGCTGGTAGGGTTGCTGGTGACCCTGGTGTTGGTGCTGGCAGTGTTGTTGAACTGGTACCCGTTGCAGCTGCTGGAATACAAGCTGTATGACCTGCGGGCCGGGATGCGGGCCGAAAAACCCCAGTCGCCGGTGGTGGTGGTGGCAATTGATGACGGCAGTATCGAACGGCTGGGGCGCTGGCCCTGGCCACGGGGCTACATGGCTGAACTGCTGGCCCAGATTGCCGAGTATCAGCCGGCCTTGATCGGCACGAATATCCTTTACACCGAGGCAGACCACAATTCAGGCCTTGAGGAGATGAAGGCGCTGCAGGAAACGGTGGCCGGTCTGGGGGGCAGCGCTGCCGTACTGGATGCCATCAGCCAGTCTGCCCGGCGGCTGGATAATGATGCCCTGCTGACCCAGGCCCTGTCCGAAACCGGCAAGGTTATGCTGCCGCTCTTCTTTACCCTGGGTGAACAGGCCTCCAACCCTGATCCCAATCAGGCTGCCTATCTCAAAAAATCCTCTGTACCCTATACCGGTTCTGTCCGGCTGCTGCAGGGCAGTCAGCTGACCGCCCCCATTCCTCCCTTTGCCGAACCGGCCCGCGCCCTGGGGCATATCAACATAGAACCTGACCGTGACGGTACGGTGCGTCGTGAGCCGCTGGTGATCCAGTACCAGGGGCGGCTGTTCCCCTCATTTGCCCTGCAGGCAGCCCTGCAATACCTGCATATCAATCCCCAGGAGCTGAAGATTGATGCCGGCACGCTGACTGCCGGTAAGTTGAAGGTGGCGGTTGATGAGCGAGCCCGGATGCTGATCAGCTACGGCGGCGGATTTGGCAGTTTTCCCACCTATTCATTTTTTGATGTGGCAACCGGCGCGGTCAGGCCTGAGCAGTTCAAAGGCAAGGTCGTGCTGATCGGACCGGTGGCCACCGGCATTGCCGGGTTTACGGTTACCCCGCTGCAATCCACCTATCCGGCCATTGAGATGATGGCCACGGTGATTGAAAACCTGCTCAACAACAATCATATTGAACGCCCGGCCTGGTTTCGCTGGCTGGAGCTGGGGGCCATGCTGCTGTTCGGACTGTTCCTGGCCCTGGCGATGCCGCGCCTGAAAGCCGGCATCAGTGCTGCCATTGCCCTGGCACTGTTGCTGCTTTGGAACGGTGCTGCAATCTGGCTGTTCATGGGACAGGGGCTTTGGCTGGGGATGGTGGGGCCGACTCTGGTGCTGGCCATCGGCTATACGGCCCAGGTCTCGCTGCGTTATATGGTGACCGAGAAACGTAACGAGCTGGTGGAGAGTGACAGTATCGAGACCAACAAGATGCTGGGGCTCTCCTTCCAGGGGCAGGGGTTGCTGGATCTGGCCTTTGAAAAGTTCCGCAAATGCCCGGTTGATGATGAGACGGTCAAGGATCTGCTCTACAACCTGGCCCTTGATTTTGAGCGCAAGCGGATGTTCAACAAGTCCGGGGCGGTCTATGAGCATATTCTGACCGCCGGTGATTACAAGGATATCAAGCAGCGAATCGCCACCATGAAGGTGGCGGGCGAGACCATGATCTTCGGTGGCAGTGGACGGCGAGAAGGAACGATCATTGCCGGGCCGGGCGGTGTGACGGTCTCGGCTCCCACCATCGGACGCTACGAGATCCAGAAGGAACTGGGCCGTGGTGCCATGGGGGTGGTGTATCTGGGCAAGGATCCCAAGATCAACCGGCTGGTTGCGATCAAGACCGTGCGGTTTGAAGAGGTGGACCCGGATCTGCTGGACGAGACCAAGAAGCGGTTTTTCCGTGAGGCCGAGGCAGCCGGAACCCTCAACCATCCCAACATCGTTACCATCTACGACGTGGGTGAGGAAGAGGATCTGGCATACGTGGCCATGGAGCTGCTGGAGGGCTCTGATCTGACCCCCTATATCAAAAAGGACAAGCTGCTGCCGGTGAAAGACCTGCTGCGGATCATCGGCAGCGTTGCCGAAGGACTGGCCTTTGCCCATGCCAGGGGGATTGTGCATCGCGACATCAAACCGGCCAACATCATGCTGCTCAATGACGGCACGGTCAAGATCGCCGACTTCGGCATCGCCCGGATCTCCACCTCATCCGCCACCCAGACTGGCACGGTGCTGGGCACCCCCAGCTACATGTCGCCGGAGCAGGTGGCCGGCCAGAAGGTGGATGGCCGCTCCGACCTGTTCTCCCTGGGGGTGGCCATGTACGAACTGCTCTGCGGCCAGAAGCCGTTTACCGGCGAGAGTATTGCGGCGCTGATGTATGCCATCACCAACAAGCCGCCGGTGCTGATCACCCAGATTGATCCGAATGTCCCGCAGTGTTGTGCCTACATCGCCCACCGACTGATGACCAAGGATCTGGCCAAGCGTTACCAGAACGCCGGAGAGGTGGTGGAGCATGTCAAGATGTGTCTGCATAAGATCGGATAGGAGAGGGGCGCAGCGTGGATGTTATTGACGAACAGACAGAAGTGGGGAAGAAGCTGGCAACGTTATCTTTGGGGTTTGTGGAACATTTGCTTACAATACCAAAAGATGATGGTCAATTTGAGCGTATTCCATTTACTACCTCTTCCGTTGATGAGGTGAAACAATGAACTGTCCAGCGTGCGGTAGTACAGAACCTGTAGACAAAATAACTGATGAGCTTCTTGAATATTGCGATCAGTCCCTTACTCTGCATTCCATGAAATGCTCGTTTTGTCTGGTATGCGGAGAAGGGCAATGGGACGAGGAAAGCTATAGGCGTTACACCGAAGCACAGGCGGCGATTATTCAAGGAGTAAAAGGTAAAGATTTTCCCTCTCCATGAGGCCATGATGGAGAGGGGCAGGGGTGAGGGGGAAAGGACTGAGGATTCAAGGAGTATTTGAATGTCTCCAACGATCATGAAAATAGGCAGTTATCGTTTTTTCTTCAACAGCAATGAAGAAAGCCGGATGCATATCCATATTCAGACACCGGATGGTGTTGCAAAGTTTTGGCTGGAGCCGATAGTAGCCCATGCTGATTCGTACCGACTTGACCAGCGGACCTTGCGTGAGCTGGCAAAACTTGTAGAGGAGAACGCCGATGCTTTCAGAGAAGCCTGGAAAAGACATCTGTGTAAGTGAAGTTACCTCCATAGGCCGTGATGGTTTCTGGCTGTTAAGCGGTGATTGCGAATATTTTGTTCCGTACCAGAACTACCCGGCTTTTAAACAGGCAACGGTTGAGCAGATTTATTCCATGCAGGAGATATCCCCCGGGCAGTTGCATTGGGAGGCGCTGGATGAGGATATTGAAATTGCCGCACTGGAGTATCCGGAACGTTTCCCACTGAAATTTGCCGCCTGACCGGAGCCAACCATGCAACTAACCGCCTTTGGACTGACCGATGTGGGCCAGGTACGGCCCCATAATGAGGACGCCATCCTGCTTGAACCGTCTTTGCACCTGTATGCCGTGGCTGACGGTATGGGGGGGCACAAGGGGGGCGAGTTTGCCAGCCGGATCTGTCTGGATACGCTGAAGGACTACCTGCAGCTGGCGGCCAAAGGCCATGCCCCGCTGGTGGGGGAGGCGGTTGCCGGACACTCGGCCACTGCAAACCTGCTGGGTTCGGCAGTGCGTTTTGCCAATCAGGCGGTGTTTGAAGCAGCCTTTGCCAAGCCGGAGTGGCGTGGTATGGGAACCACGGTTGTAGCGATGATCATTGAGGGAAACAGCGTCTCTATCGCCCATGTGGGTGATAGCCGGGCCTATCTGTTGCGTGGAGGGGTGTTGCGGCAGCTGACCCAGGATCATTCATGGATTGAGGAACAGGTGCGGGCCGGGTTGATGACCAGGGATGAGGCGTTGTTTGCCCAGGGCCGCAACGTGCTGAGCCGGGCCGTAGGTCATGAGGAGACCGTGCTGGTGGACCTGAATGAACTGACCCTGCAACCGGGTGACCGGCTGTTGCTCTGCTCTGATGGCCTGTCCGGCATGGTGGCCGATGAAGAGATCGCTGCCCTGACCAGTGTTGCCGCATCTCCTGAAGCGGCCTGCCGTGAGCTGGTGGCCTGCGCCAACGGCCGGGGCGGGCGGGATAATATCTCGGTGGTTCTGCTGGCGGCTGAAACAGAAAAAGGGCTGTTGGGCGGGATGAAGCGTCTGTTTACGAGAGGTTGACCGATTCTACCAGCAGCAGGGTCTGGCCGAGGCCGATCCGGTCTCCTTGCTTCAATTCCCGCTGGGAAACCGGCTCGTTGTTTAAGGTGGTGCCGTTGGTGCTGTGCAGATCAATCAATACCAGCCTGCCATTGACGCACTGGATGGCAGCATGCCGTTTGGAGACCATCGGGTCATTGATGATGATGTCGGCATCCTTCCTGCCCAGTACGCAGGGTAAAGCCCCACCCAGGGTGTCGCCTGCCTGCGCCCCTTCCAGTACCTGCAGTCTGAGTTGCTCGTGATGCGGCAGGGTGAGGCTGCCCGGCCCCATGGTCTT
Source organism: Geobacter sp. UBA6169 (assembly GCA_002422265.1). Lineage (GTDB taxonomy): Bacteria > Desulfobacterota > Desulfuromonadia > Geobacterales > Pseudopelobacteraceae > Trichlorobacter. The sequence goes on along the minus strand of DIUB01000132.1, from coordinate 2,118 downwards.
GTCAGATTCTTCGGCCCCGGCAAAAAGCCGTACCAGCCCTTCCAGTGAAACCGTTGCTGAATCCCGTGACTCCATGGTGTTAAGGGTAAGATAGATGGTTGCGCTCACCGGGTGATCCGTTTTCTGATAGGCATACAACAGCATCTGCTCATCAACCTGCAGGCCGGTCAGATCATCAAGCGGTTTTTCCGCCCAGTAGGCAGCGGTCTTGGTACCGTCCAGGAAGAAGAAAAAGTTGTGCCTGCCGTCCCTTTCCAGCACCACCAAGGCATCAGCAGCCTGTTCACGTATCTGCCGTACCATCCCCTCAAGGTTGATCAACGACAGCGGGCCTTTGGCGGCCGGCTCGTCCTGGAGAAATACCAGCAGCGATTTCAACAGTACCGGGTCGGTTTCATAGAACGCCAGCGTGCCGGAGTTTTCACGGATAGATGCCAGCTGGGCACAGAGGTTGGTGATGGTCAGTTGTGCCGGTTTATCGTGCATCAGCAGCCCGGCCGCGTAGGGGCGTCCCTGAAAGATGAACAGCAGGTAGAGCCGTTCGGCAGCAGTGATGGCCAGGTAGCCGGTAGCAGGCCTGCTTATGAGCCCCCGCAGTAGCTCTACCAGCAGAGCACGACTGTAGGGGGCAGCAGGGGCCAGGGCGGTTGCTATGGGCAGGATCGGTAAGGACATGGCGGCAACTATACACCAGGTCCTGCAGCTGTCAAGTGGCGGGGTTTTGCTTGCTCTCTGCCGGTCTTGGATGCTACTCTGCCTGCCCATTATCTCAATGAATGCAGGAGTTGTCTGGTATGCGCTATCTTACGGCCGGTGAATCCCATGGTCCCCAGTTGACCGCCATTATCGAAGGGCTGCCTGCGGGCCTTGCGTTGAGCCCTGAGCTGCTGAACCAGCAGCTTGCACGCCGTCAGCAGGGGTATGGCCGTGGCGACCGGATGAAGATCGAGCAGGACACAGTGGAGATCCTGTCTGGTGTCCGTTGGGGTAAGACCCTGGGATCACCGGTGACGCTGGTGGTAAAGAATCGTGACTGGGAAAACTGGCTGGAGAAGATGTCTCCCCTGGCGGAGCATGAGGGTCAGGCAGAGCCGGTTACCCGTCCCCGTCCCGGCCATGCCGATCTGTGCGGTGCCATGAAGTATGGCCACCGTGACGTGCGTAACATTCTGGAGCGCTCCAGTGCCCGTGAAACAGCGGTACGGGTTGCCGTGGGTGCAGTGGCCCGGCAACTGCTGGAGGCAGCTGGGATACGCATCGGTGGCCTGGTAACGGAGCTGGGGGGGATCAAGGCGGCCTTATCGCAGGAACCCTATCCGCGTCAGTGGGAGCTGGCAGCGGCATCGGAACTGTTTTGCTGCGATCCGGCAGCCGAAGCGGAGATGAAGCGGCTGATCGACCATACCAAGGCAGCAGGAGATACCCTGGGCGGAGTGGTTGAGGTGCAGGTGCTGGGCCTGCCGCCCGGTCTGGGCAGTCATGTGCAGTGGGATCGCAAGCTGGATGCCCGTCTGGCCATGGCGCTGATGAGTATCCAGGCCATCAAGGGGGTTGAGGTGGGGCTGGGGTTTGAGGCGGCCCGCCGGCCCGGTTCCCGGGTGCATGACGAATTAATGTACGATCCTGCTGTGCTGCAGCAGGGTGCTGCCTCGGCCTATACCAGACCCGGCAACAATGCCGGTGGCCTGGAAGGGGGGATGACCAACGGTGAGCCGCTGATCCTGCGAGCAGCCATGAAGCCGATCCCGACGCTGTACACACCGCTGCGTTCGGTTGATATTGTGACCCATCAGCCGTTCGAGGCCTCGGTGGAGCGTTCCGATACCTGTGCCGTGCCGGCTGCCCTGGTGGTGGCCGAGGCGGTGGTGGCACTGGAACTGGCACAGGCATTACAGGAAAAATTTGGCGGCGATGCGCTGGATGAGCTGCTGCGTAACCGTGATGCCTACCTGGCCGGGTTGCGGGAGTTCTGATGGCGCTGCCGATTATCCTGACCGGGCCGATGGGCAGCGGCAAGAGCAGTGTCGGTCGTCTGCTGGCGGAACAGCTTGGGTTCCGATTTGTTGATCTTGATGCGCTGCTGGTGGAGCAGACCGGCAAAAGCATCAACCGGATCTT
>DIUB01000021.1 GCA_002422265.1 Geobacter sp. UBA6169 | reverse complement strand
AGGCCGTGGCCACCAGCACGCTCATATCCGGACGATGGGCCCGCATCCGCTCGATCAGTTGCCAGAACTGGCGCCGTGACAGCGGATCAACACCGGTGGTGGGCTCGTCCAGGATCAACAGGTCGGGATCGTGGATCAGGGCGCAGCACAACCCCAATTTCTGTTTCATGCCGCCGGACAGTTTGCCGGCCGGCCGCTGACGGAACGGGGCCAGCCCGGTGGCCTGCAGCAGCTCGTCGATCCGTCGTTCACGTTCCCGGCGGTCGTGGCCGAACAGACGGCCGAAGAAGTCGACGTTCTCAACTACCGACAGGGTTGGATAGAGGTTTTTGCCGAGCCCCTGCGGCATATAGGCGATACGGGGGCAGACCTGTGTGCGGTGCCGGGCATCGGCCATGCTGCCGCCCAGCACCTGGATGCTGCCCTGCTGGATGGCCCGCGAACCGGCGATCAGTGACAAGAGGCTGGATTTGCCCACCCCGTCCGGCCCGATCAGGCCGATCAGGCAGCCCGCCGGCAGATCGAGGGAGATATCCTGCAGGGCGGTCGTCGTGCCGTAGCGCAGGCTGACCTGGGTCAGCTTGACCACCGGGGTTGGGGGGGGAGGCTCGTTCATTGCGGCAGCCTGACCTGCAGCTGCGATGGCCATGGCTTGGTCTGATCAAGCCGCACCCAGGCCACGCCCGGCAGGCCGGTCTTGACCTGTGCCTGGTGTTTTTTGAGTAGTTCAGGGGATATCTGGGCCTTGATGCGGAACATCAACTTTTCACGTTCCACGGCGGTTTCAACGGTCTTGGGGGTGAACTGGGCCACGTCGGCCACAAAGGAGGCCCGGGCAGGGATCACGTACTGCGGTGCCGCATCCAGCACCAGCCTGATCTCGCTTCCCAGCGCCACCTTGCCGGCCGCAGAGGTCGGCAGGAAGAAGGTCATGTAGACGTCGCTCAAGTCCACCAGGCTGACGATGCGGCCACCGGCGCCCACCACCTCCCCCAGCTGGACCACCTTGTACTGCACCCGGCCGTCGCGGGGGGCGGTGAGCATGCTGTCGTCAATATCAGCCTGGATTCGTTCAACATTAGCCTTGGCAGCCGACACCGCCGCCTGGGCGCCGTTGATCTGGGTGGCAGCGGCGTTAATCGTGGCGTCGCTGGCCGCCACCTGGGCCCGGGCGGCATGCAGTGCCGCCTCGGTACTGCGCAGCTGGGCCGCATCGTCATCGGCCTCCTGCCTGGCGATGGCCCCGCTGTGGGCCAGCTCGGCCGAACGGCGGGCATGCTGGCGGGCCTTGAGCAGTTCTGCCTCACGCTGGGCAACGGTGGCCAGGGCCGCCGCCCGTTCACTCCGGCGCTGGGCCAGCTGGCTGTGGGCCGTGGCCACGCTGCTCTGTGCCTGCAATAGCTGGGCCTGGGCCTGCCGCAGCTGGGCCTCTAGATTCGTGGTGTCCATCACCGCCACCACCTGGCCCGCCGTGACAAACTGGCCCTCTGCTACCCTGATCTCCTTGACCCGCCCGGCTATCTTGGCGGCAACGTCGATCTCCACCGCCTCAATCCGCCCGTTGCCGCTGACCAGACCATCGTCTTTGCCATGACGGAGAAACTTATACCAGACGGCTACACCCAGTCCCCCCAGAACCAGTATTATCAAAGCCCTGACCAGCCATTTTTTCTGTTGTCCAGTCATGAGAGCCCTCCATCATTCAGGTTCATCTGTATTGTCTTATATAATAACACTAAATTCCCTTCTTACTCTGAAGCCAGCAGATAGCCGTTTTTGAATACAGTCAGACAGGCATCAACAACATGGGAGTCATAGGCGCTGCCCCGGCCCCGCTTAATTTCCTGCAAGGCAGACTCCTCTCCCTTGCCAGGGCGGTATGGACGATGAGACGACATGGCTTCAACCACGTCCGCAACTCCGACTATCCGCGCTTCAAGGAGAATCTCGTCGCCAGCCAGCCCAGCTGGATACCCACTGCCGTCCATCCGTTCATGGTGTTGTTGTACAACTCGGGCGATGGGCCATGGGAATTCTATTTCCTGCAAAATTTCGTAACCGGCTTGCGGATGGGTTTTTATCAGTCCGAATTCCAGATCCGTCAGCCGACCCGGCTTGCTCAATATCTCATTTGGAACATACAGTTTACCTATATCGTGGATCATGCCCGCTGTCCTTATGCCTTTGATCCGGTCGTCGTCAAGGCCCCCCATCTCAACGGCAATGGCATGCGCCAGTTGTGCAACTTGCTGCTGGTGGCCTGCCGTATAGCGATCTCTCTTTTCTATTGCAGTGGCCAAGGCATGAACCGTCTCATCCACCACCCGGTTCATCTTCTCCAGGCTGTCTTTGAGCGCCGTTTCCAATGCCATTTTCTCAGTGATGTCATAGATAATGGCCACGGTGCCGATAATACTGTTCTCTGCGTCAAACAAAGGCGCTGCCGAATAACTGACGCATATATTCGAGCCATCCCGCCTGGTAGCGCTTAGCGGCAGAGAGGTGAACACCTGCTTCAGAAGCGTTTTTTTACGAAATCCCTCATATGACTCCCCGGCATCTGAAGAAAGCACTTTGATGGAACGACCAATTATCTCCTCTTCTCGCCAGCCGCTGGTCTCTTCGGCAGCCTTGTTCCATAATCGAATCTTGCCATCAAGGTCGATGGCAATGATCCCGAGGGGCGAGGACTTCACCAGCGCCAACAGCCCTTGGGTATTCATTCTGAAATCAGGTTGCCAGATCCCCGTATTTTCGGAATGTTCTGTTTTCATGGACGTCCCTGGGCCTAACCAATTTTTTTAGCGTTTTAAAAGCAGGTAAATCAGATTTATCGGCCAACCAGGCGACGGCTTTTGCGCTAAAAGCCAGAAGGCCGTTCCAGCAGCCAGCAGTGCAATGATACTATAAATTGCCATTCTTGATGGTTTCACCGTATCGCCTCCTGTATTTCCATACCATTCAGTATGACTTGATTTCAAAAGGTTACACTCCAATCACGTTGTAACCGCTATCCACATAGTGAATCTCGCCGGTAACGCCGCTGGCCAGATCACTGCACAGATACACTGCAGATCGGGCGACATCTCCCTGGGTGATATTGCGGCAAAGAGGTGCCTTTGCCTCAATTTGACCAAGCATCTGGTTGAAGCCATTTATGCCAAATGAGGCCAGTGTACGAACAGGACCCGCAGAAATGGCATTTATCCGTATTCCTTCACTACCGGCAGCCACAGCCAGATAACGCACCAGAGCTTCCAATGCCGCTTTGGCTACACCCATGACATTGTAGTTCGGGAAAGCCTTTACGGCACCGTAATGGCTGAGTGTTAGAACAGCGGCGTCGCGTCCCTGCATAACTGGTAACGCTTCTTTGATGATGCCAAGAAGGGAATAGACGCTGATATCCAGAGCGGTGGCGAACCCTTCACGGCTGGTGTTCAGGATAGTTCCCGTCAGCTCGTTCTTTTCAGCAAAGGCAACCGCATGGATGATGATATCCAGAGACCCCCATAAGACTTCGACTTCATGGAGAACCGCTTTTATTTCTTCATCGTTTGTAACGTTACAGGGGCGTATAAGTTTTGCATCCAATGATTCAGCCAGCGGGCGCACCCGTTTTTCATGGGCTTTGTCAGCATAGGTAATGGCCAGTTCCGCGCCTTGTTCATGAAAGGCCAGTGCAATTGCCCAGGCGATACTCTTGTCATTAAGCACACCGAAAATTAGCGCCTTTTTACCTTGTAATAAGAGCATAGAAGGTTACCTCGGGTTTCTCTACAGTATGTCCTGATTCCCTGAAACTGTTGCGGATACAGTACGCTATCATTAGAATTAATAGCCGCCTGCCTCAAGGCAGGCCGTACACAGCAAAGGTTTTAAGATGATGGAAATGTTCGCACCTTGGATTGGTTTGAATGTTGCGTAACACACTGACCCACCTGCATCAGCTCAGACGGATAAGGACTTATGATTCGATTTAGCTCCTGTAAAATGGGACGTTCGCCTTGCAGCCAGCTATCCAGTTCTCTCTGATGCAGCAACACCGGCATTTTGTTGTAGAGCGGCGCCAGCAGCACATTTGCCGTTGTGGTGAGCAGAATAATGCCTTCCCGGCTGTCACCGTCCTTGCTTTGCCATCCCTCGCAAATTGCAGCACAATGCATTAACGAGTTATCCTTCATTGTGACCTCATACCAAGTATTGCTTCTGCATACACGGTAACCATTAACCGGGACAATGCATTGACACATTTTGAACGCGGTTGATTTAAACCATCTTTTATCGATCATCAGCGCGTTTGCAGCACCCAGCAGACATCTCAGCATGGCCTGACGCTTCCCCCATTGATCAAGTCGTATGATCAGGCAGTGTTTGCCATATTTGATGCTGTCGCCGGGTGCCCAGTCAGAAGGCAACTGTACTCCATAGATGGTGTTCAACCGTTCTGCCGAGTCTGTAATAGTAAGCTGAGGCTGCATAGAGTCATGTTGCCTTGCAAAAAGGCTCGCCGCTGTATAATTGGCAATCTTCGCGCCATGTGCAGGCAGTTTGGCCGCACATGGCGGAACTGCCAATGCCAAAACAGCTCTGATTCCCTTCTGCATGCTGAATGGATCGAACCAACTCAGCCTTAGTCAGTCTTCCCGGTTTGAGACCATGTTTTTTTGCAATCTCTTTGATTTTACTTAGTTCCATTGCTATTCCTCCCTTTTTTGGTAATCACCAGCTGCCAGCAACTCCACAGTGCGTGATTGAATATTCATTCGGGATAAAAAAGACTATTGCTGATTTTCGCGGTTCATACCTTCTAACGCTTTAGTGCATCCCAGCAGGCCTTGACTGTTTTCTCAATCAGGAGATCATCAAGTGTGATAAGCCCGAAGATATGATCACGACATATGGCTAGTAATGGGCCAAACGTCAGGGCAAAGACTACCGGCAAGGGTAATTTTTTGATAAGACCCTGTTGCCGCGCGTCTTCAAAAAGCAAGGTAACAAGATCGTCTTTTTTCCCCAAGAGCCTTTCCCGCCTGCTGGCAACCCCATAGGGAGAAATATGAAACTGCTCGATAAAACGAAATTTCATGGGAAAAGCGATCAGGCTGTTAACCAGCGCCCGCCCGATATGCAGGAAGCGTTCTTGCACAGAGCTGTCTTCGCAATACCCCTGTCTGATGGACTCAATCAATAGTTCCTCAAGATGGGCATAGGTGGCCTCTATGAGTGCGTCTTTGCTTTCAAAGTAATGGTAAATGGTGCCTGCCGCCACACCGGCTCGCTTGGCAATCCCGGACATCGGTGAACCATGAAATCCATTTTCAGCAACCAGTTCCATGGCAGCCAGTATCACAGCCATGCGTTTGTCTGTATGCTGCATAAGGCACCCCGAAAAACCGAATGATTATTCAATCAAAGAGTACCGAGAGATGTGGTCTTGTCAAGCACGCGTGCCGAAGAAAATGCTCCAGTCGTTACAGCCAATCGGTCAGCATTACACCGATACCGATCCGGTTGGTGGGGTGGTTATAATCCACCAGGCTTTCGCCATAGCCGTTGAAATACTGGATATAGCCCTTCAGTTTCTTGTGCAGCGGAAAACTCCAATCCAGCTGTACCGCTCCTTTGTTCCCGGAGGTACGCAGGTTGTTGCGCAGCATGAGCGTCAGCGTATGGTCACCGATCTTCTGCAGCAGCTGCAGTTCGCCGTAGCCGTAATAACGTTCCATGTGGGGGTTGTCGTCATCCTGACGGCTCTCGGGGATGCGAAACCAGGGCCGCAGGGTCAGGTAGGTATCGCCACGGTTAAACAGCATGCTGGCAGTGATCCGGTTCCAACTGCGGGAAAGCGGCTAAGAGCGGCCGTTGGACTGGTGATTGATGCCGATCGTTGCCAGCTGGCTGGTGACGCCGAACAACCGGTAGCCGGTCGTGAAGGCCAGAAAGAGCTCCGGCTCGAAATTTATCTCCCGAAAGGGTGAGGATGTTTTGCTGTTATAGGCCTGCCAGAAGGCAAGCTGGCTGTAGGCCGCATACAAGGTGCCGTTGTTGCCGAAGATGTTTTCCCAGAGTGGGGTCTTGATACTGAGCTGGAATTTGACCTCCAGGTTGTCCAACGATTCGTCATGGGTGCTTGATCCGTTGTAGGCGGCATGGTTCAGCTTCCGGTTATAGCTGACCGGCAACAGGTAGTTGGATTTGTGGGGCACAATAGAAAACAGCAGGCCGGAGGCCTGCTGTTCCTGGTGCAGTCGGGTTTGCACAGCGGTTGCGTCAGAAGAAATCTCTGCTGGTGACGACGCTGGCAGACCAAACGGGGAGGCCGGCTCTGCCGGCCCGGCCCACGCAGCCGGGCTGGTTAGCAGTGCTGTAACCGGGAGCAGCAGGGCTACCAATGCCAGACGCGGCACGCTGATCATTTTGCTGCTCCGCCGCCCAACACCTTGTAGAGCGTGACCTCATTGGCCAGTTTGGCCAGACGTACGCTGATCAGGCCCTGCTGGGCGCTGTAGGTGGAACGCTGGGAATCCAGCACGGTCAGGTAGCTGTCGACCCCTTTACTGTAGCGGGCTTCCGCAAGGCGGTGGCTGTCAGCGGTGGCCTCGGTCAGGGCCTGCTGGGCTGCCAGCTGCTCAGCCAGGGTGCCGTTGCTGGCCAGGCTGTCGGCCACCTCGCGGAAGGCGGTCTGGATCGTTTTTTCGTACTGGGCAACCGCAATAT
>DIUB01000019.1 GCA_002422265.1 Geobacter sp. UBA6169 | reverse complement strand
GATCATGGCGCTGAGGCCATAGCGGCTGATCAGGTAGTTGCCGTCTTTCAGCTGGCTTGTGAAATCCTTCTTCTCTCCCTTATGCCCCCAGGGGATGTTGTAGAGCAGACCGACAGACGCATCGAGCGACAGGTACTCATTACTCCAGCTGCTGCCGTAGGTCAGGCTTAGGGGGTGAGCCACAATATCCTTGGCCTGATCTTCCCCGCCCTGCTGTCTGGCACTGTTATCGTAACTCCGGTAATCCATCCCCCCTACCAGTTTGTGCTGGTATTCAGCAGCGCGTGGCAGGTTCATGGTGTAACGCAGACCAGAGATCATACCTTTACCGCTGACTTTGATATCAGTACCGGATACCTGCACCGTACCGCTGTCCACATCGGAATAGGCGCCAAAGATATCAAGGGTGTCACCCCAGTTGTAGAGCGGCAGACGGTAGGAGCCGCTGCCGATCTGTACTTTTTCAAAGTGATCAGGTGAGGTGATGTACTGCAGGGCAATGACATGATCACGGTTCCAGAGGTTGAAGTGCTGCAGGGCCAGACTGGTGCGATAGTAGCCTGTTGAGCTGTTGCCGGTATTATCGCCACCCAGGGTGATCCGCCACGGTTTCTGATCAGTCACCTTGACCTGGGCCGTCAGGTCGGTATCCTTCTCACCGCTCTTGAACTGCAGGGTCAGTTTGCGTCCGGGATTCTCATTGGCCGCCCGCAGGTTCTCGGAGATGACTGAGGTTTTGGGCGGCTGCCCTGCCTTGAGGGTGGGAAGGGCCCGCAGGATGTTTTCACGGCTGTAGTGCTGGTTGCCGTCCACCACAATTTCCTTGACCGTTGGCTCCAACACACTGAAGATCACCGTGCCCCGCTCAAGCTCCTGCTCAGGTAACAGCACGGTAACCAGGGTGTACCCCCGTTTCCGGTAGGCAGCCTCCAGCTCGTCCATCGCCTCCTGCAGGGTGCCGAAATCCTTCTGGGGGCCGGTATATTTGTTGAGGATACGAGACACCTCATCCGCTGGCAGAATGGTATTGCCCTCAAGGAATATCCGCTGCAGGTCAAAGCGCGGCACCACGGCTTCCTCGGCCAGAACAGTGCCGGAACCAAGAAGTAATCCGGCAACGAGCACAAGCAACGATTTCTTCATGACAACCTCGTCCTATTTGGTGGTAAAGGTACAGACACCATCCCAACCATCGGTCGGCGGCTCGGCCTGATACTGACGCACTCGGTTCAGGTAAAGTTGCAGCAGTTTTCTGTCAGGCCGCTGCTCGACCAGCTCCTGCAACAGTAGCTCCGCCCCCCTCCAGTCCTGATTACGATACATTGAAACAGCGTTATTGAATCTGTTTATATCACGTTTGTACGGTTCTTCAAGTAACGTTTCCTCTCCGCATGGCTCAAAAATAGCCACTGGCTCGTTCTTTCCTTTCACCCGCACCAGATCAAGCTCACGCCAGACATACCCATTGATCAGCCCACGGGTGGCCTCACCGGCAATCACCCAGGTGTCGTACTGGCGGGTCAGTCCCTCTAATCGGGAGGCCAGGTTGACCGCATCCCCCATGACCGTGTAGGCCACCCGGAAACTCGAACCCATGTTACCCACCCGCATGGTGCCGCTGTTAACACCAATGCCGATCTTGATCTCCGGAAAGCCCTGCACGGTCATCTCGTTTTGCAGGCTGACCATCCGCTTACGCATGGCCAGAGCTGCCTGCACCGCATGCAGGGCATGGTCAGGATCGTGCAGCGGCGCACCCCAGAAGGCCATGATGGCATCGCCGATATACTTGTCCACCGTGCCGCCATGTTCGTAGATGATGGCGGTCATGGCCGAGAGGTATTCGTTCATGAAGGTGGCCAACTCTTTGGGGGTCAGTTTTTCTGAGATGGAGGTAAAGCCGACCACATCGGTGAACAGTACGGTCATCTCCCGTGCCTCAGCCGCCATGGTAAAGTTTTCCGGGTCTTTACTCATGGTCTGCACGATCTGGGGCGGCACATACTGCCCGAACAGACCGGTGATCTGACGCTTGGTGCGGGATTCCACCAGAAAGCCGTAGCTGGCGTTAAAGGCATAGAGAAGCGGGAACAGGGTCATCTGTGAAGCCAGCGGCAGCACCAGACCTGATTTCCAGGCAAGATAATTGATCAGGCCGGCAACGGCTACCACCCCCACCGTCAGGACCAGGGACCAGAGCGGTCCCAAAAGCGGCAGCAGCAGGATCAGCAGCAGCCCCCCTACCAGCAGCGAGGCCAGCTCAGCCCCACGGGCATAGGTGGGGGCGTGCCTGATGCTGCTGTCCAGCATGCCGGCAATCATATTGGCATGGATCTCCACCCCGGCGTAGACCGCCGATACCGGAGTGGAGCGCAGATCCATCAGACCGGGGGCGGTGGTGCCCACCAGCACGATCGCCCCTTCCAGTGCCTCTTTCTTGACCCGCCCTTTCAGGATATCAGCGGCAGAGATATAGGGAAAACTGCCCTGGTAACCCCGGTACGGGATCAGGGCAGAGGCGGAACTGTCCACCGGAATCTTCAGATCAGCCACCTGCAGCCATTCCAGCATGGTACTGTGACCGGCAGGAAAGCCCGGCTCAATCGGTGGATTACCGAACATGGCCCGCAGTACGGCCAGGGAGAGGGATTCATAATAGCTGCCGTTATACTGCTGCAGCATCGGTACCCGACGGGTGACACCATCAGGATCAGGGTCGGGGTTGAAGTGACCGGCCGTGGCAGCTGCCTTCTGCAAGACAGGGATGTTGGCACCAAAGCCGGTCTTGGCCGGGATATGGGTGATGCCGTCGCTAAAAGCGCCCTTATCCAGCGCCGGTTTTGGCAGCTGACCCGATTTGAGGCTCTTGCCACCGGTATCACCGGCAAAATAGTACCCCAGCACCACCGGACGATCCCTGAAGCGGGAGGCCAGCAGCTGGTCATAATCCAGCCGCCCCCGTGACTGGGCCAGGGCCTTGCGGAAACCGGCTTCTTTGCTCAATGCCCCCCGTGCCAGCGCTTCAAGCTCACGCAGACCAGAGCTGGTGTCCGGCTCGGCAAAGACCACGTCAAAACCGATCACCGCCACCTGATACCGATCAAACAGCAGATCCACCATCCGGGCCACCTGATTGCGGCTCCAGGGCCAGCGCCCCACCTCGGCCAAAGACTTCTCATCAATATCAACGATGACAATCCGGTCGTCTACCGTGCCCGGCATGGT
>DIUB01000008.1 GCA_002422265.1 Geobacter sp. UBA6169 | reverse complement strand
ACAATCGGTGATTGGGCTATTTCGATAAAATTCCGGTAGCGCTCGTCAGATTCTGCCTTTTGGCGCGTCCTGCGTTCCAGTTCCGCCATGAGTTCATTAAATGATTCCACCAGATGCCCGATCTCATCGGTGCCGGACTGCTTGATCCGTTGGGTAAAGTTTCCGGTACTGGCCACCTCTTCAATCCCTTTGGCAACATGTGATACAGGTCTCAGGATGGCACGATGTATCAGCAGACCGGTCAGAGCGAGCAGCAGGAGCAGTATCGCGGATTCAATGGCAAGCTCTTGCAGCAGGTTGTTATGAATGGTGCGATATACTTCCCTCATAGGTACTGAAACAGAGATGGCACCAATCAGTTCCCCTGTCCGGTAGTTATACGAAGGGTGCCCTTGAGGAAACCGTTCCTGTACAAACCGGGGAGCATCGGAAAAACTGCCGTGGCAGCTTAGGCAGGATTGGTCTGCAAGCATTGGCAGCAGATAGCGCAGGCGTTCATCTCCATTATTCGCAGTAATCCGGGTCTGCTCCTGCGGAGTGCGAGAGGCAGCCATTTTTTGCAGTTCAGTTTCTTCAAAGCTGTCGGGCAGGTTTTCAGGGTTACGGTTGCGTAAAGAGATCTGACGGACGTAGTAAGGCGATCCTTCGGTGATGCGGACGGCGATTCTGGTGGCTGCGACCTGGGGAACCAGAGCGTAATTACGTTGAGAGGCCCCTTGTTCGCTACGTGAGAGATAGTCACGGGTTTCAATGATCTGGCGGGCTATGATGCGTGCCTTGTCAACGGCTTGTTCTTTTATGAGTTGTTGTTCGTGCCGGTAGGAGTTCCAGCCGAGTGCCATGAACAGTGCGATCAGCAAAAGCGATATGATCAGGGTAAGTTTCGTGGTGATCCGCATTGGTGGGCCTCTCCGGAGTTGGTACCGGTAAGTATACCTGTAATTATTGGATTGACAAGCGTCTCAGCTGCAGGTTGATCGTCAGCTAAGTCTTGAAGCATGCTGATTAATCGGTTATTCTTTTACATTCGAACGTTTTATGTACTGAAAGGCGTATCTTCATGAGCCAACAGCATGCACGGGTACAACGACGTGTTCCGCAAAAAAGCAGGAGCGGTTTTTTGTCAACCCTGCTGTTGATCACGATCACGCTCGCTGTCGTGTTAGTGGTTGGTCTGTCCGGATATGTGGCTTTTCTAGTGGCCCGCCTTCCTAAAGTCGATCGGCTAGCCGATTACAAGCCGCCGATTGTTTCCCAGGTATATGGCGATGACGGCACCCTGGTGGGAGAGTTTTTTCTTGAACGTCGGTTGGTGGTACCGGTGAACCGGATGCCCCGTAAACTGATTCAGGCCTTTGTTGCTGCTGAGGATGCCAGTTTTTATTCCCACAAGGGAATTGATTACTTTGGTATTGTGCGGGCTGCCTTTAAAAATCTGGTTTCCATGCGCAAGAAAGAAGGAGCCTCCACGATCACCCAGCAGGTAACCAAAACCATGCTGCTAACGCCGGAAAAGAAAATCTCCCGTAAGATCAAGGAAGCTATCTTGGCCAAGCGTCTGGAGGACAAGCTTTCTAAGGACGAGATATTGTATCTCTATCTGAACCAGATTTATCTGGGAGCTGGCTCCTATGGAGTTGAGGCGGCAGCCGAGACCTACTTCGGTAAACCGGTTGATCAGCTGAATTTGGCAGAGATGGCAATCCTTGCCGGGCTTCCCAAGGCCCCCAATGCTTATTCTCCGGTCAAAAATCTGGCAAAGGCCAAGGAACGCCAGAATTACGTGCTTGAACGAATGGTTGCTGAAGGCTTTATTACGCAGGCTGAGGCAGACCACGCCCGCATGACACCTTTAGTTCTTCGACCGGGCAGACGGGCTATGAACGATCAGGTGGCCTACTTTCTCGAACAGATTCGGATTTACCTGGAACAGAAGTACGGTGAAGATCAGTTGTACAAGGGAGGCCTTAAGATTTACACCACCATGAATGCTGGCATGCAGCAGGCCGCCTACGCAGCGGTACGTTCCGGCCTGAAGGAGGTTGACAAGCGGATGGGGTTCCGGGGCGCCGTCAGGCATCTTACCCTTGAAGAGGTTGAGTCATTCTGCGACAAGGTAGAAGAAGGGATTGATTCGGCGTCGTTGAGGGAGGGAGAGACGTACCCGGCTGTAGTAGTGGCGGTTGATCCGACGAAAGGGATTGCTACTGTGCGGGTAGGTGATCGAACAGGCATCCTTGACCGTAAAGGGATGGCTTGGGCCGGGAGGCTTACTTTGGTGAATAAGTATGGTAAGCCTGACAAGCCATCCAGATCACTGACCTTGGGGGCAGTGCTTGACCTGCAGGTGGTGACCCCGGACCAGAACCGTCAAGGGGCGGTCTTTGTCCTTGATCAGGTTCCGGAGGTGCAGGGAGCGCTGGTCTCGATAGATCCGTCTAGCGGCGGAGTCAAGGCAATGATCGGTGGTTATGACTTCCGCAAGAGTCAGTTCAATCGTGCGGTGCAGGCGAGGCGGAATGCCGGGTCCGCGTTTAAACCGATCATCTATGCAGCAGCCCTGGAAAAAGGGCTGACTGCTGCAACAGTTATCGAAGATGCTCCGGTAGAGTATCCAGCCGGTTTGGGAAAGATCTGGTCACCCAAAAATTATGACAACCAGTACCGTGGACCGGTCACCATGCGTGAAGCCCTGACCAACTCAATCAACGTAGTTAGTGTCAAGATTCTTGAGATCATTGGCGTTGACTATGCGGTGGCCTTTGCACAGCGGCTTGGTTTTACGTCGAAAATTGAGCCGAATCTCTCACTTGCTTTGGGAACAGCCAGTGTTTCCCCGCTGGAATTGACCTCTGCTTATACAGCCTTTGCCAACAAAGGGATTTACTACCCGCCCTACTACATTGTGAAAGTGACAGACAGTGAAGGTAAGGTGCTGGAAGAACACCCGTTGCCACTCCCGCCCGAGTCTTTGAATTTGCAGGAAATCGGGGAGACAGGCCCGGCGGAACCGTTGCCCCGGGTGATTACTCCGCCGCAGCCGGTGTTGCCATCGGCCGGCAGTTCTTCTGTAACTCGCGGTACCCAGGCCACAACGGTAGAGGTTGCCTACCTCATAACGAATTTGATGGAAAGCGTGGTACAGAGCGGAACCGGCCATCGTGCCGCTGCCATAAAGCGACCGGTAGCCGGTAAGACCGGCACAACAAATGATATGAGGGATGCCTGGTTTGTCGGGTATATACCACAGCTGGTAACCGGGGTATGGGTTGGTTTTGACAATCAGGCCCGGTCGCTCGGATCTGGCGGATCTGGCGGACTGGCAGCCGCTCCGATCTGGGCTGACTACATGGTAAAAGCGGTATCACGATTGCCGATACAGGGGTTTGAGCCTCCTGAAACGGTGTCAGTGGTGCGGGTGAGCCCTACAAGCGGAGAGTTGTCAAAAGGCAATGACGGAATTGCAGAGTCATTTGTCAAGGGAACCGAGCCGGGGCGTTATGAAGGGGACTGATTCCGGCTCGTATCCAATACATTATGATGGCTTGGGGACGGGCGAGTAACATCTTCGGCCACGCCTGATCTTCGTGAAAGCGTCTGCTTGACCTTCTTCCAGTCGACCTTGTCCTCAAGGCCACGGGCCCGGATCAGTGTCTGCGCCTCTTTATGTAGTCCTCTGGTCTTGTTATAGATATCAGCATGTGCCTCAAGCAACACTCGCCCCTCGTCGGTGACAGCAAGTTTAACCGGTTTGTAGATGATTTCCCCAGGCATATTCTGGCGTACCAGCTTGAACAACTCCTCCATCCGATCCGGGTACACTCGTATACAACCGTGGCTGGCGTAGGTGTAGATGGACCATGGTTTGGTGGTGCTGTGAATCAGTATGCCGGGCAATGATGTCTTCATGGCATACCTGCCCAGTGGGTTCTCCGGCCCGGGTGGTATGCTGGTAATCACCTCTTTGCCCTCTAGACGCATCTCTTCCTGAATAGAAGGGGGGACAGTCCAGGTTGGGTCTTTGGCCTTATTGACAATCCTGAATTTGCCGGTGGGTGTTTCCCAGATAAACTGCTCAGTTCTGGTCGGTGTTCCCAGAGCAACCGCCGTTGCATAGGCCAGGTTCCCTTGCTGGAACAGGTAGAGCATCCGATCGGGAATGTTAATCAGTATTCCCTCTTTGAAACGGTGTTCAGGAATGATTCTGCGGTTATTAAAAAGCAGGGGCTGGCCAACCTTGAGCGTGTCTTTCAGGTTTAGTTTGTTCATGGTTGCGAGTTGGGATCTGCTGACGCCTAGCTTTGCTGCCACCAGGCGAATAGTATCCCCTTTTTTGACAACATAGGTGCCGACAGATCCAATTAGCAGCGGAGAGCTGAAAGAATCAGTTATTTCCCCCTGCTCGGCCCTTTCCGTCATA
Organism: Geobacter sp. UBA6169; assembly: GCA_002422265.1. Taxonomy (GTDB): domain Bacteria; phylum Desulfobacterota; class Desulfuromonadia; order Geobacterales; family Pseudopelobacteraceae; genus Trichlorobacter. The sequence goes on along the minus strand of DIUB01000008.1, from coordinate 479 downwards.
GCTTGTGATGGGGCAGGAACTGCGCTGGAACCACGAGCCTGAACAGCTGACGCTGGTGCTGGTATCGGTACAGCCGGAGCAGAGTTCGTTTCAGCAGATGTCTGGAAAATCAAGAGTTTTTTGCGGATGATCATCGCCTTTTGCTGTGCATGCTCATAATAACGCTGTGCATTCTTAGAGTCATTTAACTGGTAGTACATCTCGGCCGTTGCCAGGGTTGCATCTAGGCTGCGCATCTCGTCCGGCAGCCGTTCAGTAACGCCCTGCTGACGTAGATCTTCGTGCTGCCCGAGTGCGTCAGCGCGCAGATCGGATTGAGCCGATACGGCGGTAACAAAGCAGATCAATATCAATATAGAGCTGTATACCTGTGATGAACGCATGGATACGGCTATTCCTTTTGCACGTAATTAACTATGCTGACGTTGAGGTGCTATACACGAACTCTGATTTGTCTGCAAGATAGATATCAGGTAGTT
>DIUB01000004.1 GCA_002422265.1 Geobacter sp. UBA6169 | reverse complement strand
TCGGTCAGGCCGGTGCGGGCCACCTCGAACTTGCAGATCTTGCTGACCGCCGTGCCCACCACCCCGGGAAAGGTTGCATAACCGCCAGCCAGATTGGTACCGGCTACGGTCCCCTGTTTGTTGGCCACCGTGCCCAGGGCGATATGGAACGGCCTGCGGCTGATCAGATGAAAGCTCTCGGCACAATCACCGGCAGCCCAGATGTTGGCTTCCGAGGTCTGCTGGCGCGGATTGACCCGGATCGCCCCCTTTTCCCCCAGCACAATCCCGGCATCGGCTGCCAGGCGGCTGTTGGGCCGGGTGCCCAACCCCACGATCACCAGATCAGCCGGAATGGTGCGCTGATCGGTCACCACCACGCTGACCTTGCCGTTGGCAACCTCGTATCCAACCAGTGACTCGTTCAGGTGGAGGGTTACGCCGATCTCCCGCAGCGCCTCGGAGACCAGGGCGCCCATGTCCGGATCGAGGGTGCCCATCACCTGCTCCCCTTTTTCAATCAAGGTCACCTGCAGCCCCTGGCGCACCAGGGCCTCGGCCATCTCCAGACCGATGTAGCCTCCCCCCACCACGACTGCTGTGCGTGGCAGCTGTTGGTCCATAAATTCGTACACCTTGATGCCGCTTGCCAGGGTGGACAGAGAGAAGATTCCCTCTGCGTCACTGCCGGGCAGAGGCGGAAAGATCGCTTCAGCACCGGTGGCGATCAGCAGCTGATCGTAGGCTTCCAGGGTTTCGCTTCCACGGGACAGGTCACGCACCAGTACCCGTTGCGCTGCAGGATCGATGGCCAGCACTTCATGCCGTATCCGCACATCGATGTTGAATTTTTCCCGGAATTTTTCCGGTGAGCGGGCCACCAACTTGTCAGCCTCATCCACCAGGCCGGCAATATAGTACGGCATGCCGCAGGCCGAGTACGAGGTATGGGGCGAGCGTTCAAAGACCGTAATCTCCCGCCCCGACTGCTCCCGACGAACCTTTGATGCCGCGCTCATACCGGCGGCATCACCGCCGATCACCACCAGACGTCCTGTTGTCATCACCGTACTCCTTGTGTTTTTATCGATTACACCCAGCAAGCAGTTACTCACGCAACGCTGCTACGCTCGCAACGAAAACCAGCCAATCTGCAAAACCTGCCTATAACGTTGCGCCGTTGCGTGAACATTGTTCTTGATCACGCAGCCTCAGACAGGCTGCTCATGTCTGCGCTCTGCCTCGATCTCCTCACCCAGGGCCGGGCTGCGCAACAGACGGTCGGCCTTGACCAGCTGTTCCACCATCCGGCGGGTACTGCTCAGCTGCCCCAGCAGCCGATCCACCCCCTCAATAGTAAGCCGCCGTGAAACAGCAGCATGCAGCAGCTCGGCCTTGGCCTGCTGGTATGATTCTTCAAACTGCTCCAGAGCGGTCAGGCGCTCCTGGTCAGCCTGCTCACCAACCGGTTCTTCCTGGCTGACCAGCCGACAGCAGCGCTCAATCTGCTCAAACAACTGCTGCAAGGCCGACAGCGGTTCCGGGTGTTTGTCATGCTGCAGCTCATGATGCAGCTGCAGGGCCGTGCCGGAGAGGCGGGCCGCCTCATCCAGATAGCGTGCCGTCCGCAGACTGCGGGCCAGCCGGTCCCCCACCTCCAGCGACATGGTGGCGGTTCGTACCGTGCCGACATAATCGGCCACGGCAGCCACCAGGCTATGGATTGCCTTTGCCTGCTGCTCAACACTTCTGGCTGCAGCCGGGCTGTACTGCAGGGTCTCGCACAGCAGCCGGTTGGTCATCTCCCGCAACCGCAGTAGTTCGGCCCGCAGAGCAGCCACGGCCAGGGCCGGGGTGGCGGAAAGGGTTGTATCCAGATGGCGCGGCATGCCGGCCTGCTCCTCTGCACTGGTAAAACGCCTGCCCAGCATCCGGGCCAGGGGATTGGCCAGCGGCAGCATGATCGCCACCCCCAGCAGGTTGAACACAGTATGGAACAGGGCCAGAAAGGCAGCCGGGCTCCCCTCCAGTTCAAACAGATCGGCCATCTGTGCCACCCCCCAGATCAGGAGCGGCAGCAGGGCCAGGGCAATAATCCCGGTCAACAGGTTAAACACGATATGCCCGACCGCCAGCCGTTTGGCATTGGGGGTGGCCTTCACCACCGCCAAGGCAGCGGTTGAGGTAGAGCCAAGGTTGGCACCGATCACAGCAGTGGCAGCTGACTGGATACTGATCACACCGCCGCTGGCTGCAGTCAACAGGATCGCGATGGTGGCACTGGATGACTGGGTCAGGATGGTGGCCACAACCCCGATCAGCAGAAAGGTCACCAGACCGGCACCGTTTCCTCCGGTAATGGTGGTGCCGTACTGCTGCGCCACCACAGCAAAGGCATCCTTCAGGATGGAAAGCCCCAGAAAAAACAGGCCGAACCCGGCCAGGGCCTCACCCAGACCCTGGTTGCGTCTGCCGCTGCTGACCACCCGCAGAAAGACCCCCAGCGCCAGGATCGGCAGGGCAAAGGCCTCGATCTTGAACCCGAACCCCACCAGACTGACCAGCCAACCGGTGGTGGTGGTACCGATGTTGGAGCCGAACACCACCCCCAGGGCCTGCCGCAGCCCCATCAGCCCGGCATTGACAAAACCGATCACCGCCACGCTGACTGCACCGGATGACTGCACAATGCCGGTCACCAGGATGCCGGTCAGCACCCCCTTGAACGGCGTGGAGGTGTAACGACTCAAGAGCTGCTTCAGTCCGTCACCGGCAAAGACCTTCAACCCTTCGGTCATCATCTGCATGGCCAGCAGAAACAGGGCCAGGCCGCCCAGGGCGTTCAGCAAAGTCATGATGTTCATGTTAACGATTCTCCTGCCGGATCAGGCTACCCGCCGACGCAGCCATTTATCCACCTCAACCACAACAAGTACACTGGCAGCCACAGCCAGTATCTGCACCCACTCCGCCGCGCTGAGCGGTACGGTGCGGAAGATCCACTGCAGGGGCGGGGCATAGACAAAGGCGACCTGGGCCAGACCGGCAGCGATCATGCTGTAGAATAGAAACGGGTTGCCCAGCAGATTGATCCTGAAGATCGACTCATATTCGGAACGGCTGTTCCAGGCCTGGAAAAACTGAAAAAAGACCATGGTGGTCACGGCAATGGTGCGGGCATGTTCCAGCGAGGCCCCTGCCTCCAGGGCATTGATATAGTTCCAGGCCACCCCCAGGGCGATCACCATCCCCACCAGCACGGTGCGCTGGATCAGCAGGCGCGACATGATCCCTTCCTGGGGGTCGCGGGGCGGACGGTTCAAAATCCCCTTCTCCCCCGGTTCAAAGGCCAGGGAGACATCCTGCAGGCCGTTGGTAACCAGGTTGATCCAGAGCAGCTGGGCTGCCAGGTAGGGGATCGGTACCCCCAGCAGCATGGCGATCATGATCGAGATGATTGAGGCAATGCCGGTGGGGAGCAGGAAGAAGGTCACCTTGCGCAGGTTGTCAAAAACGATTCGTCCTTCCCGCACCGCGCTGAAGATACTGGCAAAATTGTCGTCGGTCAGCACCATGTCCGAGGCCTCCTTGGCCACATCGGTGCCGGTGATCCCCATGGCCACGCCGATATGGGCTGCCTTCAGGGCCGGGGCATCGTTGACGCCGTCGCCGGTCATGGCCACGATCT
>DIUB01000120.1 GCA_002422265.1 Geobacter sp. UBA6169 | reverse complement strand
GGGCCAGGTTCAGACGCAGCGTGCCGGCAACCTGTTTCATGGCCTTGGTCTGGGCAGATCCACCCACCCGCGAAACCGAGATACCAACGTTTATGGCCGGACGGACACCGGAATAAAACAGATCTGATTCAAGGAAAATCTGCCCGTCAGTAATCGAGATAACGTTGGTCGGAATGTAGGCTGATACGTCGCCGGCCTGAGTCTCAATGATAGGCAGCGCAGTCAGGGAGCCGGCGCCAACCTCATCGGACAGCTTGGCTGCACGCTCCAGCAGACGGCTGTGCAGATAGAAGACGTCACCAGGGTATGCCTCGCGTCCTGGCGGACGGCGGAGCAGCAGGGAGAGCTGACGGTAGGCAACGGCTTGCTTGGAAAGGTCATCATAAATTATCAGGGCATGCCTTCCACTGTCACGGAAGTACTCGCCCATGGTTACACCGGCGTAGGGTGCAATGAACTGCAGCGGGGCAGACTCGGAAGCGGTTGCGGCAACCACAATGGTGTAGTCCATGGCGCCGTTTTCCTGCAACTTGGACACCACCTGTGCCACGGTGGAACGTTTCTGGCCGATGGCGACATAAATACAGATCACATCGCCGCCCTTCTGATTAATGATAGTATCCATGGCAACGGCGGTCTTGCCGGTCTGGCGGTCACCNNCGCTGGCCACGCCCGATCGGCACCATGGAGTCGATCGCTTTGAGACCGGTTGCCATCGGCTCATGTACCGACTTCCGCTTGACGATACCGGGAGCCTTGATCTCTACCTTGCGGTAATGCTCAGTTACGATCGGGCCTTTACCGTCAATCGGCTCACCTATGGCGTTCACTACACGACCCACCATAGCCTCTCCGACCGGAACCTCAACGATACGCTCGGTCCGCTTGACCGTATCACCTTCCTTGATCTCGATGTAATCACCAAGAACGGCAGCTCCGACGTTGTCTTCTTCAAGGTTCAGCACCATGCCGGACACACCGCCGGAGAACTCCAGCAGCTCTCCTGCCATTGCGCCGGAAAGACCATGAATACGGGCAATACCGTCACCGATAGAGATAATGGTACCGGTCTCGGAGACCTCAACCTCGTTACCATACTCCTTGATCTGCTTCTTGATGATTTCGCTGATTTCTTCGGCTCTCAGTTCCATAGAAGTGCTTACCCCTTCTGTAGTATATCGTGAATACGTGTTAATTGCGTTTTTACGCTGCTGTCATAGGCAATATCGCCAACCTGTGTAACGATTCCGCCGATCAGCGAATTATCGACTGTCACCTGCGGCAGCACCTTCTTCCCACTCTTCTGCTCCATGGCAGTTTTGATAGCAGCTACCTGGGATTCAGCAAGCGGAAAGGCACTGGTTATGATCGGCCTGATTACACCGGACTGCTCATCAGCCAGCTGACTATAGGTCTTGACTATCTGAGACAGAAAGATGACTCGATTCTTATCTACCAGCAGCAGCAGAAAATGGCTGACCAGCTCTGAACAACCAAGTTTGCCTATCAGATCCTTCATGATCTGCTTCTTCTGCTCGGTGGTAAATGCAGGGTTTCCAAAGGCGGCCCGCAGCTCTGCATTTCCTGCAAACAGCTGATCTACTGACTTCAGCTCCTGGCTGAAGCGGTCAATCAAGTTGTTTTCAGAGCCAAGCTGCACCAATGCCTTGGCGTACCTTCTGGCAATGGCATTATTGATCACAGTTGTCCCACCTTCCCAAGATAATCTTGCACCATGCGGTCGTGGTCAGCCTGCTGCACGGCACCGGCCAGCTTACCGGCCGCCAGCTCAACAGCAAGCCGGGCAGCCTCAGCACGAAGTTCAGCGCGGGCCTTCAGCACCTCCTGATCAGCAGCCTGGACTGCCTGGGCGGCAACCTTGGCAGCCGCCGCTTGCGCCTCGGCAATAATCCGCCGTTTCTCAGCCTCTGCTTCCTGCATCATGGCATCACGCAGGCCATCGACTTCCTGATTCGCCTTTTCAAGTTTCTCTGAGTACTCTTTCAGCTTTGCTTCTGCAGCCTCACGGGCCTCGCGGGCCTCACGCAGATTCTTTTCAATCTGACTCTGCCGTTCAGTCAGAGACCCTTTCAGATTGGCCTTTTTAATTGCCCAGATCAAGATGCCGACCAGCACGATAAAGTTGACCGTACGCCATCCAAAATCCTTCATAAGCGCAGCGCTATCAACATGGTGGCCGCCTCCACCGGCAGCCAGGGCTGCTGTTGCCGCAGCAATGCTGGCAACCGTCATCAGACCGGAGAGGATGGTACGGATATGACGTCTGTTATGCATCTGCATGACCTTAGAGACTCCTCCCCAGCAATTTCTCACAAATATCACCCGAAAGCGCTTCCGCCTGCTTCTGAAGTAATGCTCGGGCTTCAGCTGATTCCTTAGCAACACGATCCCGCAACGAAGCCAGGGAGGCAGCTGCATCCTGACGCGCCCTGTCCATTACCCCTGACTCTTCAGCTTGAGCCTCTTTTAACAGCTCAGCACGCCTGGCTGCTACTTCAGCCTTGGCCTCACGCAACCGTGCCTCGTACTGAGCAACCTTGCTTTCTACCTGCTCGTCAACAGCCAAGGCGCGTTCCCGGGCAGACTGTATCTCTTGCCGCCGTTGGGCAAGCAATGCCCGCACCGGCTTGAACAGCAGCATGTTCAGCACCAGCACCAGCAATCCAAAGTTGATTATCTGTACAACAAATGCGAGATCGAGATTGATCACGGCCTACCCCTTATCCTGCATGCATTTAAAATTGTATACTGTGTACCACAAAAAGATGCCTGGCCGAATGGTCAGGCGTAAACGCTCGTTAGCTATCATGGTTGCGCAATTCCTGTCAATCAAAAAGTAGCCAGGATGTTGCACAATCGCATCAGGACTGCAGCATATCAATAATCCTGGTCAGCTCATCTGCCGAGCTGAAATGGATTTCAAGCGCACCTTTACCGGTTGCGTTGCGCCGAATGGCAATCCGCGTCTGAAACTGACGCTGCAGCTGTTCTTCAAGCGCACTCATCAAGAGATCCGGCTGTCGGGCTGGCTTTACCGGCGCTTTTGCACCGCGCTTCATCCGGTTGACCAGCTCTTCGGTTGCCCTGACACTCAGTTGCCGGTGCAATATCTCGTTACGGGCCTTGAGAAGTTGTTCGACATTATCAAGACCAAGAAGTGTCCGGGCGTGCCCCATGGTCATCCGCTCTTCCACCACATCCTTCTGGATCTCTTCCGGCAGCTTCAAAAGACGCATGGCATTGGTCACCGTTGTGCGATTTTTACCGACCCGTCGGGCTACCTCTTCTTGCGATATGCCGAAATGCTCCACCAATGACCGATACGCCTGGGCCTCTTCAATGGCATTCAGATCTTCACGCTGTATATTCTCGATCAGCGCCAGTTCCATAACCGCATCTTCACTGGCTTCACGAATGACCACCGGCAGTTCACGCAGCCCGGCCTTCTGGGCAGCCCTCCAGCGTCGCTCACCGGCAATGATCTCGTAACAACCTTCTTTTTTGGTCACCACCAGCGGCTGGATCACCCCTTTTTCACGGATAGAGGCAGCCAGTTCCTCCAGCTTATCCGGCGCAAACTGCTTGCGGGGCTGATTACGGTTAGGCCTGATTTGTTCTATGGGACAAAGGAAGTAACTCCTGTCGTCAGAAGCAGCGACAACCGGCAACAGCGAAGCCATACCACGACCTAGAGCGCCCTTTTTAAGCATGGCGCCCCTCCCGCTGAATCAGCTCACGCGCCAACTGCAGGTAGGCAGTGGCACCTTTGGAGGTGATATCATAATAGATGATCGGCTTACCGTGGCTTGGTGCCTCAGACAACCGCACATTGCGAGGAATAACCGTCTCAAACGCCTCTTGTGCAAAGTGCGTGCGTATCTCATCTTCAACATCCTTCGAGAGACGATTGCGGGCATCAGCCATAGTCAGCAGAATCCCCTCTACGACGATCTTCGGATTCAATCCCTTTTGCACCAAACGAATGGTGTTCAGTATCTGTGACAGCCCTTCCATGGCGTAAAACTCGCATTGCAGGGGAATCAGCACCGAATCTGCTGCCGTCATGGCGTTAACCGTCAGCAGACTGAGGGAGGGAGGACAATCAATCAGGACATACTGGTACTTCTGAACGAACGGTTGCAACGCCAGCTTCAGTTTCTGCTCCCGACCGACCTCTGTGGCAAGCTCCAGCTCTGCTCCGGCAAGGTCTGCTGTAGCCGGCAACAGATGCAGATAGGGGTGTTCAGTTTCCACCAGCAGGGTCTCTGGGGCTGCATCGTTAATCAGCAGGTCATAAACCGAGTGCTGTAGCTGGGCCTTGTCCACTCCAACACCACTGGTGGCGTTTCCCTGAGGATCAATATCCACCAGCAAAGTCGGACGCTCAGCAGCAGCCAGTGCTGCGGCCAGGTTGATGGCGGTGGTGGTCTTTCCCACGCCGCCCTTCTGATTGGCAATACAGATAATTTTCGGCATACAAAAAACACCTAACTAACTGAAAATAAATATTATTTACACTTCCATACTGCAGGGATGGCACCCTATCATAAAGCCGGGACCACTGCCAATAACTTTCTGGACATTCAAGATAAGTTCACCCGACTCACACCGTACAGCCGGCAAAACATTTCGTCCGGTTCAGCACAAAACCGGAGTGGCGTACCGTTTTTATTGGTAAATGCAAGCTCACGACAGTGCAGCAGCATCCGCTCTGCCTGAACGCCGCCATAGGTACTATCACCAACAATCGGCAATCCGGCTGCGGCAAGATGTACCCGTATCTGGTGCGTTCTACCGGTGCGGGGCAGAGCCTCAATCAAGTTGTACTCATTATTATTTTCAAGCAGACGAAACTCGGTCAAGGCTGACCGTCCCTCAGGCACAACACCCCACCGGGCGACACCAATTTTACCGATCGGGCCGTCAGACACCCATGCCTGCTGCAAGGGAGTGCCGGTTACCACTGCCAGATACCGTTTCTGAATGGTGCTGTTCTTAAAAAGGTCCGACAGCCAGGCTGCTGCCTGGCGATGTTTAGGGAACAGCATTAAACCTGAAGTACCGCGGTCAAGCCGATGTACCACCCGCACCGGCTCTCTGATCCCTTGACGGGCAAATTCCTCAGCCACCCAGTACTCAAGGGTGCCTTTCAACTGATAGGGAGTCCGCTGGCTGGCAATCCCGCACGGCTTGTTGATTGCCAACAGGTCGCGGTTCTGATACACGATCGCCTCAGGGGTCAGCACCAGCTCCTGAAACTCACCCGGCTGCATGATCCCCGCTGACAACAGGTCACCAGCGCTGACACAACGAGAGGCCACCCGCACCATTGTCTGATTCAGGGCGCAGCCGCCACGGTCAATAATGCGACGGGCCTCACCCTTGCTGATTGCTGCCAGCTGTGCCAACGCATCATCCATGCGAAAGCCTGCCAGTTCAGCCGGTATGGTACAGGTTTTGATCATGACCGCATCAGTACCATGAATGCCGCACAACCGCAAACAAACCTGTTGGCAGCCTTATCCGTCTTTGCTACCTTGCAGCGATGTCAACAAGCTGCCTGCCAATACATCCTCTGCTACGTGGTCCGGTGGCGCTCACCCATCTGCTGCTGCGACACTATGTACTGCCAGGCAGTCAGCTGGTGGATGCCACCTGCGGCAACGGCAAAGATACGCTGTTGCTGGCCGAGCTGGCGGGCCCTGACGGTCATGTCTGGGCCTTTGATATCCAGGAAGCAGCCCTGCAGCGCACTGCAGCCCGGCTGGCCGAGGCCGGTCTGTCGCGACAGGTGACGCTGTTGCACACGGGTCATGAGCGAATGCTGGAACTGGTGCAGCAGCCGGTCCAGGCTGTGATCTTTAACCTGGGATGGCTGCCGGGTTCTTCCCGTGCGATTACCACCGCACCGGACACCACGCTGGCTGCCCTTGAACAGGCGCTCCAGCTTCTGGTACCCGGCGGACTGCTGTTGATTACCTGTTACCCCGGACATGCCGGTGGCGATGCTGAGGCGACAACTGTTCAGACGTGGGCAGCCGGCCTCTCCCCCCGTAACTACTTTGTCTGGCAGATGGGACAGTTGAACGTATCGGCTACGGCACCGTTCTGTCTGCTGGTGCAGAACGGACAGAGGCGCTGATGTACCGTAATTTGCTTCCCTATCTGGCTCTAGCGCCTGCAACAACCTATGCATTGCTCACCCTCTGGTGCGGCCATCTTTTTTTCAGACATCGCTCAGTTGATGAGACCGCCCATACTACCACCGCGAATGAACCGCCTATTTCAATCCTGAAACCGGTCAAAGGAATGGACGAGGGCAGTTACGACAACTTTGCCTCATTCTGCCTTCAGCAGTATAGCGGGCAGATACAACTGATTTTCTGTGTGGCCCAGGCAGATGATCCGGTTATACCGGTTATCCACAGACTGATGGCCACCTTCCCCCATCACGACATCAACCTGCAGATTGATCCCACCATACACGGCCCTAACTATAAGGTTTCGAACCTGATCAACGGCCTTGAGCTGGCACGGCACGACCTGCTGATGATCTGCGACAGTGATATCCGTGTCGCCACGACCTTCCTGCAATCGGTCACAGCCCACTTTACTGACCCTGACGTCGGGCTGGTCACTTCACCCTACCGCAGCTCTCAGGTGCATGGTCCGGCCACCGCCTTTGAGGCCCTTTCATTTGGTGCCGAGATGATCCCCAACGTGGTGACAGCCCTGAAGCTGGAAGGACTCTCGTTTGCCTTGGGTGCTGCCATGACCTTTCGTCGACAGGCATTACAGGATATCGGGGGCCTTGAGGCGCTGGTGGAATATCTGGCCGATGACTACCAGCTGGGCAACAAGATTCATCGCGCCGGATGGCGCCTGGTACTGGACAGCCAGTTTGTCGAGAGCATGCTCAAACCGGAGAGTTTTTACAGCATCCTTAGCCGGCAGTTACGCTGGACACGTACCATGCGGGTCAGTCGTCCCGGCGGTTACCTGGCCTCCGGCATAACCCTTCCTGGCCTGGGCGTTTGCCTAGCCCTGCTACTGGGACCGCTTCCCAGTGCCCTCACCGCCATAACTGCCTTCTATCTTCTCAGACTCTTCATCAGCACCATCTTCAGCCGCAGGTACCTTGCCGACAATCTTCTGCCCCGCTGGGGGTGGCTGCTCCCCCTGCGTGATCTGCTGGCCAGTGCCACCTGGCTTGCTGCCTTTACTGGAAACCAGGTACACTGGCGTGGTCATTGCTTCACAATTCGCCCAGACGGCACGCTGAAAGAACTTTAATTATCACCACTTTACAAGTTGAATAAACATCAGTATAGTATCCATGTGCTTTAGACCGTACAAAGGATCAACAATCCGATGCGTATGCAGATACAGGCCTTAGGACGCTGGGCCCTCACACTACTCCAGGAGCTTGGAAAAACCGGACAATTTCTGGCCTATGCGCTCTACTCACTGGTGCGCAGGCCCGGGCGTCCGGTGCATGTCCTGAAACAGATCCGCTTCATCGGCGCCAAATCCCTGTTTGTGATCGTGCTGACCGCAGCCTTTACCGGTATGGTGCTGGGGCTGCAGGGATACTACACCCTGACCAAATTCGGATCGGAGGGGATGCTGGGTACCGCCGTGGCCCTTTCCCTGATCCGTGAGCTGGGACCAGTACTTTCTGCTCTGATGGTGACCGGCCGGGCCGGCTCGGCCATCACAGCAGAAATCGGTATCATGCGGATCAGCGAACAGATCGATGCCCTGGAAACCATGGCGCTTGATCCGTATAAATACCTTATTTCCCCCAAGTTCATTGCCGCCATGATCTCTATGCCGCTTTTGTGCGCCATTTTTGATGTTGTCGGCATCTACGGCGGCTGGCTGGTGGGGGTCAAGTTGCTGGGGGTCAATCCCGGCGCCTATTTCAGCGAGATGTACCGTTCCGTTGAGTGGAAGGATGTCTACTCCGGCTTTGTCAAGTCATTCTCCTTTGGTGTCATCATCGCCTGGATCGGCTGCTATAAAGGCTATTATGCGGGACACGGCGCTGAAGGTGTCTCCAGGGCCACCACTGAATCGGTGGTACTCACTTCGGTGTTGATCCTGATCTGGGACTACTTCCTCACCTCGGTGCTGTTGTGATCACCCTTAACGGAGTCCATAAGAGCTTTGGCAGCCAGCGCGTCCTGAACGGGCTCAACCTGACCGTCCCCGCCGGCCAGATCACCGCCGTCATCGGTCCCAGCGGCGAGGGCAAGAGCGTCTTGCTCAAACATATGATCGGCCTGCTGCAACCAGATCAGGGTGATGTGCAGGTTGACGGGCAAAGCATTGTCGGCCTGCGGCGTTCACACCTCAATCTGATACGTGAAAAATTTGCCATGGTCTTTCAGAATGCAGCACTGTTTGACTCCATGACGGTCTACGAAAATGTCGCCTTCCCTCTGGAGGAGAAGACGACACTCAGCAAGACCGAGATTAGCGAGCAGGTCACCACGGCATTGCAGGAGGTCGGCCTCAGGGAGGTCAACCACAAATACCCTGACGAGCTGTCCGGTGGCATGAAAAAACGGGTCGGGCTGGCCCGGGCGCTGCTTTTGAAACCGGAGATCATCTTGTTTGACGAACCGACCACCGGCCTTGATCCGGTTATCAGGCGTGCCATCCATCAGCTGATCAAGGACACGCAGCAGAAGTTCGGCTTTACTGCGGTAATTGTTTCACATGATATTCCTGACATCTTTGACGTGGCCCACCAGGTGGCCATGCTTTACCGGGGCGAGATTCTGCAGTTCGGTTCACCCCATGACATCCAGACATCGGAACATCCGGTGGTGCGACAGTTTATCAGCGGCAGCCTGGACGGCCCGATCAACAGCGGAGCAGCATGACCATGAACAATGCAAAACTTGAACTTACCGTAGGAGTTTTCATGATGATCGGTATCCTCTGTCTGGGATATCTTTCCATCAAGCTTGGTAAAATGGAGCTGATCGGCGGCAACAACTACCGCGTTACTGCCCGTTTCGACTCGGTCTCCGGCCTTAAAACCGGTGCCCGTGTTGAGTTGGCCGGCGTGGAAATCGGCTCGGTTGAACGGATCGGCCTTTCTAACGCAAGCGGTGATCAGGCCGAGGTGACCCTCAGGATCAAAGACGGTATCATGGTGGGTGACGATGTGATCGCCTCGGTACGCACCAGTGGTATCATCGGCGACAAATTCATCAAGCTCAAGCCGGGTGGCTCTGACCAGTTCCTGAAAGAAGGCGGCAGGATTCGCGAGACTGAATCAGCCATTGATATTGAAGAGTTGGTCAGCAAGTTTATCCACGGCAAGGTAGATTAGGAGCAGACACCCATGATGCAGATGGTACGCAGCACTCTGGCGGTAGGTTTTGCCGCTCTTTTCAGCGCCTCGACAGCGCTTGCCGGAAGCCCGGGGCACACTACGCTGGTGCTGGATCTCGATGAGTGCATCCGCTCCGCACTGCAGACCTCACCGGAAATCGGTGAGGCCCAGGCAGATCTGGCTTTCACCTCCAGCAAGCTGGAGGAGGCCAAATCATACCGTTATCCGCAGATCAATATCATGTCGCTCTTTGGTCCGGCTCCCGGAGCCAAGCAGAATGATATCAGTCCTTACGTCAAAACTGATAAAGCGTTCAGCATCCGTGACCTTACCTGGTTCACCAGCGCAGATGTGATGATCACCCAGCCGCTCTGGACCTTTGGCAAGATCAGCGAAAACATGAAGGCGGCTACCCACGGCATGGAGGTTGACAAGTCGCGCAAACGCCAGAAGGCGAACGAGGTTGCCCTGGAGGTTAAAAAGTACTACTACGGCGTGCTGCTGGCCCGTGAACTCCAGAATGTCCTGGCCGAGCTGCAACTGTACATGCTGCAAGGCAAGCAGAAGGTCCAGCAGATGATCGACAATGAATCTGCCTCCGGAGACCCGATGGACCTGTTCAAGATTGACGCTTACTCCGGTGCGGTCAATAAATATATGGAAGAGGCAATTAAAGGTGAGAAGCTGGCTCTGGCAGCCCTGAAGGCACGACTGACCCTGGGAGATACGGTGGATGTCAACGTGGCGGCCGAACGCCTGGAAATGCCCAGGGAACAAACACCTGAACTATCCGCTGTTGTTGAACGGGCTCGGACACAGCGACCCGAATTCAGACAGCTTGCCGAAGGGACGGCTGCCCGCACTGCCCTGGTTGAGGCAGCCAGATCAAACTATTATCCTGATGTTTTCCTGGCTGGTATCTTTTCCTGGGCCTATGCCGATGACCGCGAACGGATCAAAAATCCCTACATCAGTGATACTTTTAATCACGCCTACGGTGGCGTTGCCCTGGGAATCAAATGGAAACTTGATTTTGGCATCACCGGCGCCAAGGTCGCAGCCGAACAGGCGCAACTGAACCGCCTCTCCAGCACCAAGCGCTATGCCGACAGCTATATACCGCTACAGGTGCAGAAGGCCTGGCTAGAGATGCAGGAACAACAGAAGAACGTAAGTATCACCCAGCATGCTTACCAAAGCGCCAGAAAATGGGGCGCTGCGGCCCTGGCCAATTTTGACTTCGGCGTAGGCAATCCCCGTGATGTCTTTGATGCGGTCGAAGTATATGGCAAGATGAAGGCCGCCCACTACCAGGCCATCTACGACTATCTGATGGCCAAGGCCAACCTTGACTACGCCATGGGCGAGCACCCTGTAACGGCTACCCAGCCTTAGTCGTACCAACGCCCTCAAGGAGGTACCCACATGTTGACGCGTTTTTTCTTTGTTTTCCTTGCTTGCCTGCTGACCACGACCCTTGCCTATGCTTCGGTCACCGCCACTATCAAAACGACCGTTGATGAAGTTATCAGGATTGTCGGCGATGACGAAATGAAGAAAAAGGCCAATGAGCAGCGGCGCCGTACTGCCATAAAAAAGGCGATCGCAACCATCTTTGACAGCCAGGAGATGGCCAAACGCAGCCTGGGCAGACATTGGAACCAGCGTACCCCGGCAGAACGCAAGCAGTTTAGTGATCTGTTCGCGACCCTGCTGGAAAACTCCTACGCCGGCAAAATAGAATCCTATAACAACGAAAAGATCATCTATACCAAGGAATCGGTGGATGGCGATTATGCCGAGGTCAAATCAAAGGTGGTAACTGCAAAGAATGATGAGTACACCCTTGACTACCGTCTACTCAAGAAAGAGAACGGTTCCTGGATGGTCTATGACGTGGTGATCGAAGGGGTGAGTCTGGTATCCAACTATCGTACTCAGTTCAACAAGATCATTTCCACCAGCGGCTACCCGGAACTCATCAAGAAACTGCAGTCCAAAAGCAATGAAATCAAGATGTAGCTGCAAACTGATTTATCTTGACAGCACTAGAGCGCTATGCTACAGGGACGCAGCAATAAGTTTCGGACGTGACCGCTGAACTCACGAAGCACCTGCTGGACTGCCTTGTTCGTCGACACTCCTGCACCAGCTCCGGAAACTTAGCAGATATTTTTCATCCGGCGCTGACCGGCAACACACGAAGGAGGAAGTAAACAATGGCTCAAGGCAAGGTCAAGTGGTTTAATGACACCAAGGGGTTTGGCTTTATCGAGCAAGAGGGTGGCGAAGATGTCTTTGCGCACTTTTCTGCAATTCAAAGCGAGGGTTTCAAGTCCTTGGCTGAAGGTGAGTCTGTAAGTTTTGACATTGTGCAGGGCCCGAAAGGTCTCCAGGCAGCCAACATTGTTAAACTGAAGTAATCATCAGACACAAATCAACCTTAACGGCCCGCTGAGCAATCAGCGGGCCGTTCTTTTTTTGAGGCCGCCTGTTACACGGCGTTGATGCCCGCTACTCCTCTGGCCTTCATCCAATACACCTAATAGATCGTTACGTCCCAATTCCCGCAACAACTTGGTCGCCCGCTGGCGCTCCTCCGGCAGATGCCAGAGCAGGATAGATTTCTGCAGGATCTTTTCCCGATCGGTACGGGCGACATACACCGGTTTGCCGCTGTCCGGGTCCAGGCCGGTGTAGTACATACAGGTGGCTGCCGTACCTGGCGTCGGGGTAAACTCCTGCGCCTGCTCAACCTTCAGTTTCAGGCGGTTTAACTGCTGCACCAACTGAACCATCTCATCAATCCTGCAGCCTGGATGCCCGGAGATCAGATAGGGGATCACCCCCTGCTGTTTGCCCGCCCTGCGATTTTCATCCCTGAACCGTTCAAGAAAACAGGCAAAGACCTCTCTACCCGGCTTACGCATCAGGCTGGTCACCTGATCAACCAGGTGTTCAGGAGCAACCTTCAGCAGCCCGCCGATATGCCGTGCGACAAGCTCTTGAAAGTAGACCGGCTGCTGTTGCAGCAGATCGTGGCGGACACCTGAGGTAACAGTCACTGTGCGTACACCGGGAAGTCCGGCGGCCTTGCGTAACAGCGCTACTGCAGCTCGGTCATCAGCCCTCAGATTAGGACAGGGACTGGGCTGCAGGCAGCTGTGACGCCTACAGCTGCTACCACCATCTGGGGCTCCGCAGCCGGTGCCGTACATGTTGGCCGTCGGTCCTCCGATATCGCTGACCGTGCCGCGAAACCAGCTCTTCATGCTGAGTGCCTGCAGCTCCTTAACGATGGAGGCAGAAGAGCGTGACTGGATGAATTTACCCTGATGGGCCGTGATGGCACAGAACGAACAGCCGCCATAGCAGCCGCGATGGCTGGTCAGGGAAAGCTTGATCTGTTCATACGCAGGAATCGGCTCCTTGTAGCCCGGGTGTGGCTCTCTGCTGAACGGAAGGGCATAGACCGCATCCAGCTGTTTTGTGGAGAGCGGCTGGGCTGGCGGGTTGCAGACAAGTATCCGGTCGGCATGGGGCTGGGCCAGGGTGCGGGCACAACCGGGGTTCAGCTCCTGCTCCATGGTACGGAAGGCCTGCAGGTAATCAGCAGCTGAAGTGGCAACCTGCTCACAGGAAGGAAGCAGCAGCGCGCCTTCCGGGGCCGTCTTTGCAGCATAGGCAGCACTGCGCAGATCTGTCCTGATCTGATCCAGTGTTTCACCGGCCTTGAGGCGTTGGGCAAGTTCAAGCAGCGGATATTCACCCATGCCGTACAGCAGCAGATCAGCCTTGGCATCCAGCAGAATCGAGCGCCGCACCTTATTGTCCCAGTAATCATAGTGTGCCAGGCGTCGTAACGATGCCTCAATACCGCCCAGTACCACCGGCACATCCCGATACGCTTCTTTCAGTCGAGAGGTATAGATAATGGTTGCCCGGTTGGGGCGGGCGCCATGCCTGCCGCCCGGTGTGTAGGCATCATCATGACGCAGTTTTT
>DIUB01000208.1 GCA_002422265.1 Geobacter sp. UBA6169 | reverse complement strand
GAGTACGGCGTTGACGTATTGCATGTGCGTGAAATCATCCGTATGCCCGCAATAACCAAAATGCCCAACACTCCTTACTTTGTTGAGGGGATAATCAACCTGCGCGGCAAGGTGATTCCGATCATCTGCCTGCGAAAACGCTTTGGCCTTCCGGACCAGGACGCCAATCAGCAGACCCGTATCATGGTGATGGATATTTCCGGAGGCCTGCTGGGGTTTGTGGTGGACTCGGTAGCAGAGGTGATCCGGATCCGGTCAGAAGAAATTCAGCCGCCGCCGCCGCTGATCTCGGGTTCTGTTACATCTGACGTTATCTCCGGCGTCTTTGATCATGCCGGTCACCTGCTGATTATCATGGATATCGGCCGGATGTTCAGTTATGAAGAACAGGCGATGCTTGAGCTTGGCTGAGCAGCCGGCAGGCATCTTGCCGTGGGCCTGCAGCGCACGTAAACAAGGAAATCCCCATGACTCTCATCCGACCTGCCCGCTCCCTTTTGCTGTTGCTTCCCCTTGTTGTTCTCTTTGCCTGCAGTGATGGCGGCTGGATCAGTACGGATTACGACACCATCTGGACCGTAATGCTTGATGCACAGGGAAATCTGACCATCCATAATGGCCTGTGCGAAGGGATTGACTCATCGAAGCTGCCGGACGGACCACCGCTATTCTGACCTGTTCATATATGCGTACGCTTCTGCTTTTTACCTGCTTGCTGTTCATGGCATTGCCGGCCATCGCCGAAACCGTGTTTCTGGATATCGGCGAAGAGTCCCGTTCCATTGGAGCTGCCATTGAGTTTCTGGAAGACCCTTCCGGAAAGCTGACCATCACGGATGTCATATCCGGTGATCATGAAGAGAGGTTTATCCGCAGCAACCGGGCTGTTCCCAACTTCGGGCTGGGTGATACGGTCTACTGGCTTCGGTTCACGGTTGCCGATCGGAACCCGGCACTGGGCAACTGGCTGCTGGAACAGCCGTTCCCGTTGATGAACAGCTTTGATCTGTTCATACACGCCCCGAATGGCACATACCGGATGCAACGCTACTTCTACAGCCCGGAAACCCCCTGGGCTCCGCTCCCTCACCGGAATCCGTTTTTTTCCCTGCCGGTTGCCAATGAACCGACGACCTTTTACATACGGGCATCAGTGGGAAGTATCCTGACGTTTCCCCTTGTGATCAAGGCACAGGATACCTTCTTCAGCCAGAACGCACTTGCCTTGCTCTGCTACGGCCTTTACTTCGGTGTCATGCTGACCATGGCGCTCTACAACCTGTACCTCTTTGCCCTGTTCAAAGATCGGGTGTATCTCTATTTTGTCGCCTATATCTTCCTGTTTGCCTTCTTGCAGATGTCGCTGCACGGTTTTTTGAGGCAGTATCTCTTCCCCAGCTGGCCTGATCTTGATAATCAGATCCTGCGTCTGCTGATCCTTGGTCCCTCGATCGTCTCGCTCTTGTTTTCGCGCCGTTTCCTGAACACCAAACAGCATGCCCCGCTGATGGATCGCCTGCTGCTGGGGCTGATCGTCATTGACACAGTGTTGCTCTTTGTGGTGCCTTTCCTGGACGTCAAGCCTGTGCTGACCTTGCTTAACGCCCACACGCTTATTGCCGCCCTGCTGGCAACCGCAGCAGGTGTTTCCTGCTACAGCAGCGGTTTCAGACCTGCCCGCTACTATCTGGCTGCCCGCATCTGCTTTTACGTCAGCCTGTCCATCTTTGCGGTTAATAACATGGTATTTCATACTCATACCTTCATCTCGTGGTACGGCATGATGCTGGGGTCGTTGCTGGAGGTGGTGCTGCTCTCCCGTGCCCTTGCCGACCGTATCGGCACTATCATGCGTGAAAAGGAACAGGTGGAGGCTGAGATGATCCGGGCCGGCGCCAGGGTGCTGGTGGGCGAGATGGCCGCCGGTGTTGCCCATGAGGTGAACAATCCGTTGACAGGCGTTATGCTCTGTTTCAACAGTATCATCGCGCTGCCTGCAGACGACCCTCAGCGGGATGAGCTGATTACGGTAGTCAAGGGCGGGTTGAGAAAGATCAGGGAAACTGTCGCGCAACTGCTTAATCTGTCTCGCATGTCTGCCACAGAGCTTGGGCCGGTTCAGCTTCGTACCCTGCTTGATAACATGCTGAGCTTGTGTCGCTATCAGCTGGAAAAGGGGAAGGTGGAGGTGATCATGCAGATAGATGAGTCCATTCCACCCATGCTCATGGATGAGATGAAGATGGGCCATGCTCTGATAAATCTGCTGCTGAATGCGCAGCATGCAATGCCGGGGGGAGGTACGCTCACCATCAGGGCCGTACGCAGCAATCAGTGGTGTGAACTTTCGATCACAGATACCGGCGTCGGTATACCACCTGATATTTTGCCGAAGATATTTGAACCTTTTTTCAGCACCAGGGCCAACGGCACAGGTACCGGCCTGGGGCTTTCGATCTGTAAAAGTGTTGTTGAAGCCCACGGCGGAACAATTACCGCAACGACTGAGCCCGGCAAGGGCAGCTGCTTTCAGATGCTTATTCCACTTCAAGCACAGGCTGGCGGGTAGTATGTTATGAAAAAGACCATGAACATATTGGTGATTGAAGATGAACCGTCGATCAGGCTTGGACTCTGTGCCGTCTTGAAAGATATGGGGCATCGTGTTGATGCAGCCGGTAACGCTGCAGACGGCCTGTACCTGTTCAAAAAAAGGCTGCACGATCTGGTTATTACCGATCTGGTAATGCCGGGGGGCAAGGGAGGGCTGGATATGGTTGCCGAAGTGAAGGAGCTGCGTTCCGCGTGCTGCGTGATCGTCATGACCGCCTTCGCTAATGTCAAGACCGCAGTGGAGGCGATGCGGCTGGGTGCCTTTGACTATATTACCAAGCCGTTTGACCCTGAGGAGCTGCAGATCACCATCGACAAATTTACGGAGCAGGCCCGCCTGGAGGAGGAAAACAGCCAGTTACGGGAAGAACTGCACGGAAAGCGGTTTCTGCAGAATATTACCGGGGAGAGTCCGGCCATCAAGGCGCTGTGCGACAAAATCCGTGCCGTGGCCTGTTCAGACGCTTCCGTACTGATTCTGGGCGAAACCGGCACCGGCAAGGAACTGGCAGCCGATGCCCTTTGCACCCTCAGTACCCGCAGGAATAAACCGTTCATCAAGATCAACTGTGCCGCCATCCCGGAAACCCTTTTTGAATCGGAACTGTTTGGCCATGAAAAAGGGGCCTTTACCGGTGCAGCTGCCCGTAGAACGGGAAAACTGGAGGCAGCCAACGGCGGGACAGTGCTTTTCGACGAAATCGGTGACATGCCCCTTGCCATCCAGGCAAAACTTCTGCGTGTGCTTGAAGAGCGGACTGTTGAGCGAGTGGGCGGAAACAGCCGTGTGCCGCTGGATGTGCGGTTCCTCTTTGCCACATCACGGAATCTGAAAGCAGCGATTGCCGCCGGAGCCTTCAGGCAGGATCTCTACTACCGTATTCATGTGCTGTTGCTGCAGATCCCGCCGCTCCGCGAGCGTCGTTCCGATATCCAGATTCTTGCACGGCATTTTCTTGATGATTTCAGCAAACGCAACGGCAGGGGGGGGATCAAACTGACCCCGGAAGCGGCGGCAGCCCTCTATGCCTACAACTATCCCGGCAATGTCCGCGAACTGAAACATGCCCTTGAGGCAGGCGCAACCCTCTGCCCGGAATCAACCATAGACACCGTTCACCTCCCCCAGGAGCTGCAGGAAACATCCGCCGGTGAGGCGGCAATCCAGATCGACAGCTCCGACTCGCTGCAGGAACAGCTGCGCTCCCTGGAACGTAACCTGATTACCCGGGCACTTGAAGAAACAGAGGGGAGAAAGTCCGCTGCCGCTGACCGGCTTGGCATCTGCCGCCGGACACTCTGGAAAAAGATGCGGGATCTGCAGATAGACAGTCTGGAAGGTGAGGAGGAAGCGTGAGGGGATTACGGACGCCCCGCGATCTTTGCCAGCTCTTTAATCAAGAGAAACAGGTGGTACGGGTCAGTGGGGCTCGGCTCGAAACCCCAGTTCAGATACCAGTTACGGGCGGCGTCATCCTTGGCATGTACCAGGACCGCTCGAATACCAGCAATATCGGCAGCCTGAACGGTTCGCAGCAAAGCATCTTTGAGCAGGGCACGACCAAGTCCGGCGCTTTGATGTTTACGGTCAATTGCAAGCCGAGCCAGAATCATTACCGGTGGTAGTTGCCATGCTTACTCCTTTGTTACGTTCTATAATCGCCATGCTGTACCGACATTGTCATGACAATCAGATTTATAGATGTCTTTGACCGTAACAACATCCCATGCGTGATAGTTCTGTTACGCCCTTCTCTTGTTTGTGATAGAGCTATCACATCCACTGCCCAAAACCTCCTGCCATTACGCCTGATTTGTTGCTGAGCGGTGTCCTTTTTTACACGTTAGTAATATCTAACAGCTTGATATTTCGGCATTAAGCAAAACATCTTGCGTCTTTGCGGTTCGTCATGGGGCGGTTGGCATTGGTTGTGCTTTAGAAAATGCAACCATCAGCACGCACGGAGAACCAAGTGTTCCGGCACAAAGGAGAACCTTATGAAACAATTGATTACTGCCGTACTACTATCATCGTGCTTATTCGTAGCTCTGCCCGCCAGAGCAGCCGACTGGGAAAAAGAAAAAATAGTTTGTAATGTAAGTGTGTTGGAGTTGGCATCCATCACTGATATTCCTCATTGGGGAAAGTGGACAAAATTTACCGCATCATTTCACAGAACCGATAACAAAAAACTGCAACGGGTTGAAATCTTTTGCTATGCCAAGAAACTTTTTGATGACTATTTATGTCGTCTTGAGAACGTGGATACTGATAGCGGGCTCTGTTTGCATGGAAGAGGTCGAGAAATAGGATTAAGTTTCCCCATGGGAACCTCACAGAATAAGGCATGTCAGGCAATTTTTGATAAGTTTGAGATAAAAAAATGTTCATGTCTGGGGTGTGGATAATTACTTGATATGCCCATAAGTAACAACAGGTAACAGGCTAATATCATAGGCTTGTTTAATGTCGGTTTGCGGTGTCGCTTAAACAGGTTCAAACCCAGCAAGCAGGTTGGGTTCCGGTCTTATGTAACCCAACACAAACGATTACACAGCTGATTTTGTTGGGTTGATTGTATCAACCCAACATCCATTCTGCCAAAATAAAAAATACAACAAAGTTAGTAATGTGCAAAGGAGCTGACCATGAAAAAACTGGCGATTGGCATGATGGTGTTTTGCAGTCTGATGATGGTATCCGGCGCAGCCTGGTGTGTAAATAACGGCAACGGCACCGTAACCGTCAACGGCCTGGTCTGGCTGGAGGATGCAGGGTGTCTGGGACGTATGAATTGGAATGATGCCACAACACGACCCAAAAGCCTTGCGCACGGCCAGTGCGGTCTGAAAGACAGGTCAATGCCTGGCGATTGGCGTCTTCCCACCATATATGAATTGAAGGCCGTCTCTTCTGCAAAAGGCCAATTCAGGAACGTCCAGCCTGTCGGCTACTGGTCCTCCAGTACCTACCTTGGTGACATTTCAAATGCCTGGTACGTGATCGTGGGCGGCGGCTTCGTGGACTACGGCAATAAGGCCGATAACGCCTACGTATGGCCCGTTCGTGCCGGACAGTAGGTTATTTGGCTCTTGTACCGTATCATTTAGCCGGAAAGGAGGAAGCAGTATATGTTACAGAGAACATGTATACAATTGATTGTCATCTCCATGCTGCTTCTGATTTCCGCAAGCTTCTGCGTCTGGGCCGGAAGCACCATAACACTCGACAACAGAGGCAGAAACAATGTCTATGTCCGCTTTATCACCATCAACCCCAACAGCATCATTCTTAACAGCCCGGAAGAACTGCTTGTAAATGCAAACTCGGTTATATCTCACAATCTTAAAGATCCCTGTATCTACGAGATCTATATCAACGGCAGTCTCAGGATGTCGCCGAAGGTAAAAACCGGGCTTGGGCTGGGCTGTTTCAACCTGACCGGGAGTAACTACACTCTGATTATTGAGCCGGATGGGTCGGTGAAGCTGCAATGA
>DIUB01000040.1 GCA_002422265.1 Geobacter sp. UBA6169 | reverse complement strand
CCTCATCCGGACCGCCAAACAGGATGATCCTGGCATCCCGTGAGGCTGCAAGGCGGCTTGCAACCTCGGCAAACCGCTCCGGATACCAGCGCTTGGCAGAACCAAAGCTGGCACCGGCATTGATCCCCAACAGCCGTTCATGCGGGGCAATACCGTGAGCAGCCAGCATCTCCGTTGCAACCCGGTCTTCATCAGGTGTGGTAACCAGAAAAGGTGTGGTCGCACTGCCTTTGATGTCAAATGCTGCCAGTAGGCGCAGATAGTAGTACACTTCATGTTCTCGGTTAACATGGGGCGGTTCTTGAAAGCAGTTCGTCAAAAGCCAGCTGCGGCCGTCTGACGCCTTACCCCAACGCTGCGGTATACGGGCCAGCCAGGGGACCAGAGCGGAATCAAATGAATTGGGCAGGATCAGAGCCAGGTCAAACCGCTCAGACCTGAGTTGCCTTGCCAGGCGTAGACGCCCGGCCACCCCCTGGTGCTGCCCCTTTCGATCAAACTGCAGGACATGATCCGCTGCCGGATGCCCCTGCAAGAGCTGCCCCACCAGCGGATTGGCCAGCAGGGTGATCTCGGCAGCAGGAAACGTCTCACGTACTGCCTGCAGTGCCGGGGTGGTCATGACGGCATCGCCGATCCAGTTGACCGCCCGTATCAGTATTTTGTGTGGGTTTTGTTCTCTCATAGAAGGAAGGAATGTGTAGAAATTAGGGATGAGGTGCAAGCAGTTTTTCAAGAGCTGCCTTCACCAGCCTGCCGTTATCAGACACCTGTAGTTCCAGGCGGACTGTCACTACCTTGTTGAGCCATCGCTGCTGCTGCAGTGCCAGCTTGACCCCGTCTTTTTCCGTGGTCACCAGCCAGTCGGCAGTATGCTCGGTTACAAAACGTTCCAACCGCCTGAAACCCTCCCCGTGGTACGGCTCGTGGTCCGGCAGGGACAGGGTAGCAACAAGGGTGATGCCAAGGCCCCGCAGCCCCTCAAAAAAGGCATGCGGATCTGCGATTCCGCAGAAGGCAGCAACCCTGGCCTGCTGCAACCCTGCCACCGGCAGTTCGCTCCGGTCAACCAGGCGCCTGAAGGTCGTCAACTGATGGCTGCTCCAGCAATAGGGCACACCCGGATCAACAACCTGCTGTCCTGGCTGATGACGGGTGAATACAACCAGGTCTGCTCGCCTGAATGCTGAACGGGGTTCCCGTAACAGCCCCAAGGGCAACGTCCAGCCGTTACCGAAGGGACGACTGCTGTCCAGCAGCAGGATGTTCAGATCTCGTTGCAGCCGGAGATGCTGAAATCCATCGTCCAGCAGCAAAACATCCGGTTGTAACTGTTCCAGGGCCAGCAAGCCTGCCTGATACCGGTTCGCACTGACCACCACCATCAATTCCGGCAGGGTACGGGCCATCAGACAGGGTTCATCCCCACAGATATCCGGACTGAGAAAGATGCTTCTGCCGTCAGAGACAACAGCTACCTCACCCTGCAGCGTCCCCCCATACCCACGGGAGAGTACTGCCACCCGCAGCCCCTGCTGCAGCAGGTAGCGGGCTATCCAGATCGTGATCGGTGTCTTGCCGGTTCCCCCCACCGTAAGGTTGCCGACAGAGATTACCGGGCAGGGCAGACGAGAGCTTTTGAAGATGCCGTACCGATACAGCAGCGCCCTGACCTGCAGCAGGAGGCCATACAACAACGACGGCACTGCCAGCAGCAGGGTGGTCAGCAGCATGGTGAAACCGCTGCATCGTCCCTCTGCCAGACCACGCCACCAGACCCTCAGGTTCATGGTGGCAGCACCCCGGCCAGCATGTCCAGATGCCGCTCCACCGCCCCGCCACTGTCCCGCAGCAGCTTCAGGCCATTGGTACCAACCACCTGCCGCAGCTCCGGGGTGGTCAGAAACTCCAGGACAGCCTCCCGCAATTCATGCTGGTCTGCCACCTGCACACCGGCACCATAATCAAGCACCAAGGTCCTGATCTCGGCAAAATTGTCCATATGGGGACCAAACAGCAGCGGTATCCCGCGCGAGGCAGGCTCCAGCAGGTTATGGCCGCCGGTGGGAACCAGGCTGCCCCCCACATAGGCCAGGTCTGCCAGGGCATACAGCTGCATCAGCTCACCCACCGTATCCACCAGCAGCACCTGACCTGCCTGGAGCTGCAATGCTGTTTCATCCAGCTGCGATCGCAGCACGAACGACAATCCGCGAGCCTTCAGTACCTGTGCTACCTCTGACGAACGCTCCGGGTGCCGGGGTACCAGCACCAGCAGCATGCCGGGCAGATCTTTCAGCAGACTGCACCAGGCATCCAGCACCAGCTGTTCTTCACCGGGGTGGGTGCTACCGGCGGTCAGCACCAGCAGACTATCCGGAATACGGTACTGCTTGCGCACCTGTTGCCGCTCTGGCAGCTCCACCGGGCCAAAGGGTATGTCGTACTTGAGATTACCCAGTACGCAGGTCTTTCCAGCCGGGGCACCAATAGCCAGAATCCGCTGCAGATCATCTTTGCTCTGCATGCCCAAACCACTGAACCGTTCCAGCACCGGCCTGAAAAACCAGGCAAAATGCTGATAGCGGGGGAAAGAACGCCCCGAGATACGTCCGTTGGCCAGCAACAGCGGTATGCCTCTGCGCTGCGCCTCCAGGCTGAAGACCGGCCAGATCTCAGTCTCCATGATGATGATTGCCTGAGGGGCGACACTGTTCAGCAGGCACCGCACTGCCGGACCGATATCAAACGGGAAATAGGTAACAGCATCGACCAGCCCATCCCGTTCAGCCACACCACGACCGGTCTCGGTGGTGACAGTCAACAGCAGTCGATGACCCGGGTAACGCTCACGCAACCCTTTCAGCAACGGACGTGCCGCCATCACCTCTCCCACCGACACGGCATGCAGCCAGATTACCGGCTTACCGTGCAGGGCAGCAGGAGCTGACGGGGCAAGCCTCCCAAACCGCTCGCCAAAGGCACTCTTTCTGCCGCGGCTGACAGAACGGTAGACGTGGTACAACAGTGCAAACGGCAGGGCGGTCCAGGTCAACAGGGCATAGAACAGCGGCCAGATCATGTCGCCGGCTCTCCAGCCCGCTTCCAACGGCGGTGGACCCAGTACCAGCTGGTGGGGTGCTGAATAATAAAACGTTCTATGGCACTTGAATAGATTTGTACATCAGCTCTCCAGCCCTCTTCAGATTTGTCACCGCTAAAAACCAGTTCAGGAAAGAGATCAATCAGATAATGATCTCCTGTGTAGTGAATAAATGCAGGGACCACCGGAATACCGGTCTTTCTGGCCAGGAGCACCGGTGCCTTGGAAGCCCAGGCAGGACGCCCCAGAAAACTGATCAGACAACCTTCTTCAGGGAATACGGCCTGATCCACCAGCAACCCTACGGTTCCCTGCTGTCGCAACACTGACAACATATTTTTAAGTGCATTATCCTTGTAAATCACTCGATTGTCGTAACTCATCCGCATCTTCTCAACCATGGCATTCAGATACGGATTATTCTGGCGCCGCGCCACCACCGACATGGTAGAACCCAGCAGCTGTGCGTGCGAAAGTGCCATCAATTCCCAGTTGCCGCAGTGAGCGGTCAGCAGGATCATCCCCTTACCCTTGGAACGCGCTGCATCGTAATGTTCCTTACCCCGTAATTCGGTACGGTTGATAAGGGCGACACCGTGCCCGTGGTACAGCCGGCAGACCTCCACCAGGGCACGGCCGATATTACGAAAGGTCTCCCGGGCAATTCCCTCGGCATCAGGGATCGTACAGTTCCATCCCGGCTGTGAACGCATATAGACAAGGGTACGGGCGATATTGTCTTCTGCAATTCTGCGCCGTTTCCCAAGTACCCGGCGCATAAGCAATCCCAAACCGGTACCAACCCGCTCGGACATCCGTTCCGGCATCAAGGCAACCAGCCAGGTAAAGCAGTAGAATACTGCGGTTTGCAGAAGCCATACAACCCGCTTCATGGCATTTCTTTCGGCAATAAGTCGCGAATAATTTTTGCCATGCGCAGATCGGCACCGCCGCCCCCCAGACACTCCCGTACACGCGAGAGACGTGCTCGCACTGCGTTATTAACCTGATCCTCAAGCAGCCGCTGGATTTCGGCAGCGATACGCTGCGGCGAGGCATCATCCTGGATCAGTTCAGGGGCAACCGATGCACCGGCCACAATATTGCAGAGCCCGATATGCTCCACCTTGACCAGCCGTTTGGCCAACTGGTAGGTCAACGGCGACAGCTTGTAGATGATGACCAGCGGTGTACCCACCAGGGCCACCTCCAGGGTAACGGTGCCGGAGACCGAGACAACTGCATCACAGCCCCTGATCAGATCATGGATCCGCTCACGGGTTATCGTTATCGGCACGTGACAACCAGCAAGCCAGGGGGCAAGATCGTCATGGGAAAGGGTTGAGGCCAGGGGCAGCACAAACTGCAGATTCGGGAAGCGTTGGTGTAACAGATGGGCAGCTTCAAGAATGGTTGGCAGCAGACGGCTCACCTCGCTACGGCGACTGCCGGGAAACAACCCCACCACCGGGCGGGACGGGTCAAGGCCAAAGGATACGGCTGCCTGCTCTTTATTCAGACGCACCTGCACCAGGTCAGCGAGGGGATGCCCTACAAAGGAGACCGGTACACCCGCTTGTTCATAGAAGGGCACTTCAAACGGCAGGATCACTGCCATCCGGTCCACCAGACGCTTGATCTTGTGTACCCGGCCCTGCCGCCAGGCCCAGATCTGGGGGGAGATGTAATACAGCACCTTGACACCTGCTCGCTTGGCCACCTTGGCCAGGCGCAGGTTAAAACCGGGATAGTCGATCAGGATCAGCAGGTCGGGCGGGTTGTTCAGCAGGATGTTTTTCAGTTTCAGGAAGGCGGCTGCAATTACCTTAAAATGTTTCAGCACCTCAATCAGGCCAACCACCGCCATGTCAGCCGAATCAACCAGGGTCTCGCAGCCAGCCTCGCGCATGCATAGCCCACCGATGCCGAAAAAAGCAACCTCCGGCTTCTCTGCGGCAACTGTTCTGATCAGGCCTGCACCGTAGATGTCGCCGGATGCCTCACCAGCTACGATCATCACCCGGTTCACCACGTCTCCATTCACCAGTCAGGCGTCCAGTTGGTCAGACACTGCCCGTAGCTGCTCACGGCTGCAACCTGTTCAGGCTCTGATTGATCTTGAGTGCTGTTTCAAGAGCCATCCGGCCATCACGTCCGCTAACCTGCGGCTGCTTGCCCTGCCTGATCGCCTCAACAAAAGATGATATCTCGGACAACAGCGGATCGGACTGGCCCAGCTCCTGCTCAGTCACCTGTACATTGGGGACACCGGGTAGCAGTTCACCCGCCCCCTTTTTAGCCACCAGTACCTTCTTGTTCTGGAAATCCAGGGTCAGATAGGCGTCACGCTGGAAGATCCGCATCTTGCGTTCACTCTTCAGGCTGATCCGGCTGGCAGTAACATTGGCAACACAGCCGTTCTCAAAAGCGATACGGGCATTGGCAATATCCTCTTCGCCGGTAAAGACCGGGGCACCGACCGCATCAATCCGGGCCACCGGTGATTTGACCAGATGCTGGATGATCTCGATATCGTGGATCATCAGATCCAGCACCACGTTGACATCAGTACCACGGGGCTTGAACGGCGCGATCCTGACCGATTCCACAAACAATGGCTCGTTCAGCACCTCTTCAGCAGCCATCATAACCGGGTTGAAACGTTCCAGGTGGCCAACCTGAAAAACCAGCCTGTTCGTATCAGCCAGAGCAATCAATTCATCAGCCTGCTCAATGGTAACGGTAATCGGCTTTTCAATCAGTACATGCACGCCGACTGCCAGAAATTCCCGGGCCACCTCGTAATGATACTGAGTCGGCACCACCACGCTGACCGCATCCACCTTGCCAATCAGGTCACGGTAATCGGTAAAAGACCCGCATCCACAGGCAGCTGCCACCTCAGCGGCCCGGTCCGGGCTTGCGTCAACCACTCCGACCAGTTCAACTCCCTCCAGTGCAGCGTACTTCTGGGCATGAAAGTTCCCCAGGTAGCCGACCCCGATGACGGCAGTGCGCAGGCTGCTCATCCCCTGCAGATCCCCCGCTCTGATTTCTCAATGAAGACAAGCAGGTTGTCCACTTCGGCACAGCCGACAATCTCAGCCCTGATTCTGGCAATCGCCTCGTCCTGCTTGAGCCCAGCCATGAACAGAATTTTGTAGGCCTTTTTCAGGCTGCTGATCGCCCCATCACTGAAGCCGCGGCGCTTGAGTCCGATCAGGTTTAAGCCCCGCAATTTGGCATCGCGCTTGCCGGAGGTAGCAATCATATAGGGGGGAATATCCAGCCCCACCAGGGTGCCGCCACCCAGCATGGAGTAGGAACCGATGGTGGCAAACTGGTGGATTGCCACCAGGCCGCCCAGAATGACGTTATCCTGAATCGTAACATGTCCTGCCAGGGTAGCAGAATTGGCAAAGACATTGCCGTTGCCCACAACACAGTCGTGGGCGACATGGGAGTAGGACATCAGCAGATTGTTGTTCCCCATCACGGTCTCGGCATGGCCGGTCACCGTACCGCGGTGAACCGTGGCAAACTCACGCACCACGTTGCCGTTGCCGATCCGGGTCCAGCACTCCTCACCCTTGTATTTCAGATCCTGGGGAGGAGCACCAACCGAGGCCATGTGAAAGATCCGGTTATCCTCACCCATCTGGGTCCATTTGCCGATAAAGGCGTGGGGGCCGATGGTGGTGCCTTTGCCGATGATCACCTGTTCTTCAATGATGGCGTAAGGACCAACCTCAACATCGTCGGCCAGCTGCGCAGTGGGATGGATAATCGCTGTCTGATGGATACTCATGATCGCTCCCTGTCTATTCTGCCGGCGCAAAGGTGGCCTTCAGCGATGCCTCGGTCACCAGTTTGCCATCCACGAACGCCTTGCCATCCACGCCCCAGATACCCCGACGGTTCAGGGTCGTACTGATCTCGATCCGCAGCTGATCCCCCGGCACCACCGGTTTACGGAACTTGACGCTGTCAATGGCCATGAAGTAGCTGACCTTTTTGCGAGTCTCTTCATCTGACGCCAGATAGGCCATAATCCCGGCCACCTGAGCCATGGCCTCCACAATCAGCACACCAGGCATGACCGGATGACCGGGGAAGTGGCCTGGGAAGAACGGTTCGTTGATGCTGACGTTCTTGATCCCCACGCAACGCTTGCCATGGTCAAGTTCCACGATCCGGTCAACCAGCAGAAACGGATAGCGGTGCGGCAGGATCTTCATAATGGCGTTCACGTCCATCGGCAGGGTCGGTTGGTCCATGCTCTTACTCCTTTACCAGCCGAGCCTCAAGCTCGGCAATCTTCTTTTCCAGTTCAGACAGTTTTTTGCGCATCTCCGGCAGCTTGGGCAGTACACCCATGGACTTCAGCCAGTCCTTGTGCGGCATGGCTGGTGAGCCGCTGTAGTAGGCATTACCAGCCAACGAGCCGGGCACCCCGGCCTGCGCACCCACAATCACGTTATCACCGATGGTGACATGCCCCACAACCCCCACCTGACCGGCCAGAGTAACATGGTTGCCGATCTTGCTAGAGCCGGCAATCCCCACCTGGGAAACGATCATGCAATCCTCACCGATCTGGCAGTTGTGAGCCACCATCACCAGGTTATCCAGCTTGGTGCCGCGCTTGATCAGGGTGGTCTCCAGGGCAGCACGGTCAACCGTGGCATTGGCGCCTATCTCAACATCGTCCTCCAGCACCACAATACCGATCTGGGGGATCGGGTAGTAGGAGCTGCCGTCCGGGGCATAGCCAAAGCCGTCACTGCCAACTACAGCGCCGGGCTGCAACTTGCAGCGCTTGCCCAATCGACAGCGCTCGCGCACCACTGCATTGGCATGAATAATACTGTCATCACCAATGACCACACCATCGTAAATCACCGCACCGGGATAGATCACCACCCGGTCGCCGATGGAAACGTTATTGCCAATCACGGCACCAGGATAGATGCTGATCCCATCACCCAGGGTAACATTGGTACCGATCACTGCCTCGGGCAGTACCCCCAGAGGTGGATGGGGCTTAGTGTAGAACAGGGTCAGCAGCTTGGCAAACCCCAGATACGGGTTGGCTACCTCAATCACATTGCGCCCGAATGATTCGCCACCCGACGCCATAAGCACTGCACCGGCTTTGGTTTCAGCTACCTTGGCGGCATACTTGGGGTTGGCAAGAAAGGTCACCTTATCCGGCCCGGCCGCCTCCAGCGGCGCCAGGCCGTTAACCGTCACATGTGCGTCACCTCGGACAACGCCGCCCAGGAAGTCCGCCAGTTCCTGCAGAGTCTTGGTTTCTAACATACAACCTACTCCGATCCGCTATTTCTTGGCCATAGCGGCATTGAGGGCCTTCAGGATCTCGTCAGTCAGGTCTGCCTTGGTATCGGCATACAGCAATCCGGCACCACGGGCGTCAAAGATCATGGTGTAACCATTCTTCTTGCCGAACTCCTGCACAATCTTTTCCAGCTGCTCAAGAATCTTCTTGGTCAGCTCGCCGTCACGGGCCTGCAGATCTTCCTCGGCATCCTTGGTAAAACGTTGGAAGTCCTTCAGTTTTTGCTGATAGTCTTTTTCTTTGGCAGCACGGGCCGTTTCATTGAGCGTCATGCCCTGCTTTTCAAGGTCGTTCTTCAGCTTCTGCAGCTCTGCCTGCTTGCTGTTGACCTGTTCCTGGTATCCCTTCAGCTTGCCTTGTAGCTGATCTTTGGCAGCCTTACCTGCCTCGGACAGATTCAAGGCCCGCTGCATGTCGATATACCCAACTTTTGCCTCAGCAGCCCAGACCGAACCTGCTGCACATACCAACATCACCACCATCAGTGCCAAACGCTTCATCATGCTTTCTCTCCTTTACAGCCTTGTCAGAACAGGCTGCCGATTGCAAATTCAAACCGCCCGGACTTGTTGTCGATGCCAGGCCGTGGATTGATCGGAATACCGTACTCCAGCCGCAGTGGCCCCATGGGTGAGGCCCAGCGGATGCCGCCACCATAACTCATCAGCAGATCAGGTGGTTTCCAACCGCCACTCCAGGCATTACCATAATCAAAGAAACCAACTCCCTTCACCCCAAACTCAGGCAAGAGAGGGAACTTGATCTCCACATTTCCGAACAGCTCTTTTTCACCTCCAGTATTTACCCGTAACGTAGAAGTCTGGGTAGCACCGGTCGCATCGGTGTACTTGTAGCTTGCATATTCATAGGGGCTGATCGAGTGGGCACTATAGCCACGCACCGTGCCGATACCGCCCAGGTAAAATTTTTCATCAAGGGAAATAGGCCCTCCGGCCTCCTGAATAGCCCCTGCAACCACCTTGGTCGAGATTACAAACTTCCACCAAAGCGGATAGTAGAAGGTGTTATCCAGAATCTCCCGTACATACTTGTTCGTGCCACCCAGGCCGGCATACTCAACCGAAAAGGTGTTGACCATCCCGGTTGATGGGTCAAAGCGGAAATCCGTATTGTTGTGGGTGATACTGGCATACAGAGAGCTTGTCGTGGTTTCACCCGGCTGTAATGATGGGTAAATCGCGGGATTCTGGATGATAGCCGGGTTTATAACGTTATAGATGTCTTTTATTTCGTACTTATACAGCCAGAAGGTGCCTATGAAGTCGGTAATTGGGTAACCGGCCTTGATATTACCCCCCATACGACGGACGCTGTAATCATCCCATTCCCGCTCAGTCCGATAGATATCAGCCCCAAGAGTCCATTTGCTGTCCAGGAAGTAGGGATCTGTCAGACCAACCGAGTAGGTGTTTGATTTGCCGCCAATGGCAGCCGAGGCATTACCCTTCAACCCCAGCCCCAGGAAGTTTGACTGGGAGACCGAGCCCTGAAAGATGAGGCCATCAAGCGAACTGTAACCGCCACCAATGGTAAAGGCACCGGTCGGCTTTTCTTTAAGATCTACGTTGATATTCAACTTGTTGTTGCTGCTGCCTTTGGCAGAGGCGACATTGGCCTCTTCAAAGAAGCCGGTGTTCATCAGATTCTGCTTGCTACGCTTGAACCCGGTGGCCGTGTACAACTCTCCTTCCATCAACCGCATCTCACGCCGCGCTACTTTATCCCGCGTCTTGGAGTTACCACTGATGGAAATCCGCTCGACGTAGACCAGTTCACCCTTTTCAACATCAAAGACCAGTTCAAGCTGCTTTTTCTCCGGGTCAGGTGTGGTACGTGGGTCTACGTTATTAAAGGCGTACCCCTTGTCAGCAGTCATATCAGTGATGGTGCCGATATCCGCCCGCAGGTTGGCACGGCTGAACACCTCACCCGGTTCACTCTTCAGTTTTTTACGGATCTCATGCTCAGGATAGAGGATATCACCCTTGAAACCGATGGTACCGATCCGGTACTGGTCGCCTTCAGTTATACTGATAGCAACCACCAGCGATTCCTGGTCCTCTGCCAGTTTGATGACCGGATCCCCCACCTTTACATTGATATAGCCGTTGTTCAGGTAGTGGTCAGCGATCAGCAGGGCGTCGTTGCGCAACACCTCTTCCTTGTAGGTGCCGGCACCGGTCAGCCAGGACATGAACCATTCTTCCTTGGTCTCCATCACCCCCCTGAGTTTACGGGGGCTGAAGGCAGTAATACCTTCAAAACTGATGGTGCTGATCCTGATCTTGTTGCCTTCCGAAATATTAAAGGTGACCTGATACTCGGTCGGGGTACGTTGTTCCACACGTGGTTCCACCGCCACCAGGTAGTACCCCTCATCCTGATACTGCTTTTTCAGCTTGGCCACTGCGCGGTCGAGATCCTTCTGCGAGAAAATGGCGTTCCGCCGTACCGGCAGGCCTTCCAAAAGTTTTTCCTGCTTGAGTTCCTTGTTACCGTCAAAGCGAATATCACGCACAATCGGCTTTTCAATCACGGAGTAGACCAGTTGCACCCCACCGTTAACCGGCTCACTGGAAACCTGCACCTCCTGAAACTGTCCCAGTTTATAGATGGCGCGGATATCAGCATCAGTCCGGTCGGGTACCAGCGTGTCACCGGCCTTAATGCTGACGGCATTCAGGATGGCTGATGCCTCCACACGGCGATTACCCCGTACCACCACCTCGGTGATCTTCTCACCATCGGCAAAGGCGGCCTGGTCTGCAAGCAACAACGCAGTAACCACAGCCATAGTCATCAGATAGGGGTATCGGGTCACAACTCCTCCATAACACAGGGGGTAATGCGTCCGTCACAAAGGCGGACCATCTGCTCCATCCCTGCAGCAATTCGTTCATTATGGGTTACCACCACCATACTCACTCCGGTTTGCTGCTGAATAGTCATCAACAGCTCATAAATAGCCTCACTGGTCCGAGCATCAAGATTACCGGTGGGCTCATCAGCCAGCAGCAGTTCCGGTTCCATAACCAGTGCCCGCGCAATAGCCACTCGTTGCTGTTCACCACCGGACAGCTCACCAGGCCGATGGGCTATGCGATGACCAAGCCCGACAGCCTCCAGCAGGGTGGTGGCCCGCTGCAGGGCGCTGCACTGATCCATCCGCGCAATCAGGGCCGGCATTACCACATTTTCAAGGGCGCTGAACTCAGGCAGCAGGTGGTGAAACTGAAACACAAAACCAATGGTTCTATTCCTGAAATCAGCCAGCTCACGATCTGATCGGCTAAACAGATCCTGCCCCCGATAGACCACCGCTCCACTACTGGGCCGATCTAACGCTCCAAGCAGGTGCAACAAAGTACTTTTGCCTGCACCGGAGGCTCCCACCAGCGCTGTGGTGGTGCCCGGCACAATGGTCAGGTCAATCCCTTTCAGTACCTCAACCGTATCATTGCCCATTCGGTAATGCTTACAGAGACGGGTTATCTCCAGCAGGTTACTCATAGCGAAGAGCCTCTGCCGGCAGCATTCTCGACGCCTGCCAGGCCGGATACAGGGTTGCTATAAACGAGATTATAATCGCTGTTACGGAGATGATCACCACATCGGACATGACCACGTGGGAGGGAAAATGATCCAGATAGTAGATCTCCTTGCTGAAGAAGTTCTTGCCGGTGATTTTCTGTACAAGATCGATGATCGGCTCCAGATTAAAAGAAATCAAAAGACCAAATAATACACCTAATACGGTGCCCACGATTCCGATCAGCAGCCCCTCAAAAACAAATATCTTCATGATACTACTGGACCGGGCCCCCATGGTCTTGAGGATGGCAATATCGCGGGTCTTCTCCATCACCACCATGAACAAAGTGGAGGCAATACCAAAGGCAGCCACCAGCACGATCAGGGTCAGGATAATGAACATGACCACCTTCTCGGTCTTAAGCGCAAACAGGATGTTTTTGTTCATCTGCATCCAGTCCCGCGCATACAGCTCCGGACCGAATTCGCGGTTGATCTGCTGGGCCAGCTCGGTGGTGCCGTAGACGTTGGCCACCTTCAACTGGACACCGGTTACGGTGTCACCCAGATCGAAGAAACGCTGGGCCTGGCCAAGACTGACATAGGCCAGCGTAGAATCGTACTCAAACATGCCGGTGTTAAAGATACCCACCACCCGGAACGGTTTCAGCTTGGGCATCATCCCCAGCGGTGTGATGCTGCCGGTGGGCGAGACCACATTTACCCGGTCTCCCAGGCCAAGGTTCAGGTGGCGTGCCAATTCGCGCCCGATCAGGATGCCCGGCTCCGGCCCACCACCGGGCTGCGGATCAAGCAGAGTCATACCGCCCTGCACCAGAGAGCGTGACAGTCGGGTCACCTCACGGTCGGTTTCGGGCTCGATGCCACGCAGCACAACGCCGGACACATTGCGCCCGGTGGAGAGCATTACCTGATTGTAGATGAACGGCGTGGCGGCCTGCACACCGGGCAACTGCTTGAGACGTTCCATGGTCCCACGATAGTTTTCCATCGCTGCGCCGCTGCGGATTACCACCAGGTGGGCGTTGGTGCCGAGGATCTTCTCCTTCAGGTCCCGCTCAAAGCCGGTCATCACCGCCAGCACCACAATCAACGCCATCACCCCCAGCGTTACCCCGGCGGTTGAGATAAAGGTAATGATCGAGATGAAGGTGGACTTGCGTTTGGCCTTAAGGTAACGCAATCCGATCAGGAGTTCGAACGGCATGGACAAGTCTACTTCGCCTCTTTGCGCAGTTGTGGGAACAGAATGACGTCACGGATCGAGGCCGAGTCGGTCAACAGCATCACCAGGCGGTCGATGCCGATCCCCTCGCCGGCCGTCGGGGGCAGACCATACTCAAGTGCGCGCACATAATCCTCGTCCATGTAGTGCGCCTCTTCGTCCCCTTTGTCCTTCTCCGCCACCTGGGCCAGGAAACGCTCCTTCTGATCCACCGGGTCATTCAGCTCGGAAAAGGCGTTGGCAA
>DIUB01000191.1:304-9597 GCA_002422265.1 Geobacter sp. UBA6169 | reverse complement strand
GGGGCTAGTGGCCCTTTTTCGCGGGTGTGCTGCCGCTTTTCAACCGCTCTTCACCCTTGACGCCGATGTGGCAGGTGGCGCAACGGGTGTTGGAGGCAAAGGCCAGAGAGCCGTTGTGGCAGGCGCCGCAATACTTGCCCTGGTAGAGTGCTTCCATGACAAAATCTTTATTTTCCTGTGCCTTTTTGGCCTGCATCTCAAACAGGCGATTGTGGCACATTTCACAGGAAAGCCCTTTGTCAACGTGGGCTTTGTGGGAGAAGATGACGCCGCGCACCGGCTTGTCATAGACGATGGGGGCCTCGGGATAGCTGGCGGCCAGAGCAATGCCGACTGTCATGGCCAGTGCAACAAGAGCTGTTAGTGAAAAGATACGCAGGGTCATAGTATCAGGTCCTCGCTTGTGGTGAAGGTGGTGTTAGCCTTTGGTGTAGAATACGTTGGGACGGGTACCTGATTCAGGACGCAAGACCCATACCGGCCGCTCGATCTGGTGGACAATCTTGAAGATCCGGTCTTCCTGGTTGGACAGGTCGCCAAAGATCCGTACATCGGCCGGACAGGCCTGGGCACAGGCGGTGTCTTTTTCCCCTTTGGAGATACGGGTGTCCCAGCAGAAGTTACACTTGTCAACCGCATGACGGTTCTTTTCATCAAAGTAGCGGGCGTTGTAGGGACAGCCCAGCTGACAGGTCAGACAACCGATGCACTTTTTGGTGTCCATCAACACAATGCCGGTGGTCTTGTCCTTGTAGGTAGCCTTGGTGGGGCAGACCCTGGTGCATTGGGGCAGATTGCACTGGTTGCAGAGTACCGGGATGAATTCGAGTTTGCCGCCGATGGCGTCAGGTGTCTCTTTTTCAAGGATGGTGGTACGGTAGTTGCCGGGACGGTTGGGTACGTTATTGGTGGCCGCGCAGGCCTCCATACAGCGTTCACAGTCGATACAGCGATGCTGCTGCATGACCATGCTGTAATGGGGCTTGTAGGGGTATTTTTTGGCAAAGTCGGAAGCATGGGCCCTGCTGAAGGTGGAGACTGCCGAAAACAGGGTGCCGCCGGCAAAGATACCGGTGATGGCAAGGCCCATCTTCAGAAAGTCACGGCGCTCCTGGTTGGAGACGTTTTCTAGTCCCTCGTTTTTCAGGCTGCTGAAGTCTTTATCGGTATTCATAGGTTTCAGTCCTCGTTGTGGAGAAAGTAGGTTCAGTCTGTTTTAGTGTTCTTCAACCTTGTGGCCGTCAAAGACCTTTTCGCCGATCAGGAACAGCAGGGCGGTCAGGCCGAACCCGCCGGCGGTGATGATCCATTCATAGATCGAGGGGAAGTAGTTGAGCATCTCTTTGAATTCGTTGACTCCCAGGCTGTAGTACACCGGAAGGGCCTGCCCCAGATAGACCAGGTTGTAACGCATCACAAAGATACCGATCACCATTGATACAGAGGCGATCAGCATCAGCTTCATGTCACGGCCTTTGGAGAGGATGAACAGTACCAGCGGACCGGCCATACCCATCAGGATTTCAAAGAACCAGAAGATAAAGGCATGGTGACCGACAACTTCGGAGTGGACGATCGGCCAGGCGCCGCCCGGCTGACCGGCTGCACCGGCAATCAGTTTCCAGGTGGTGAAGAACAGGATCACCGTGATCAGCAGGATGCCGATCTTGGTGGTTACCTCAAGGGCCCGTTGCATGTCGGGTGTCATCTGCTCGTTGTTAACCTTGTGTCCCAGGATATGGAACAGGATGATCACGGCACAGCCGGTCATCATGGCCGAGGCGATGAAGTAGATCGGCATGTAGGGGCCCTGCCAGTATTCGCGGCCCATCAGCAGGCCGAATACGGCTCCCAGGTTTGAGTGGGCGGCAATACCGGCCACTGATCCGCTGAAACCGCAGATAACGGCTGGACGGTGCTTGTCAAGCAGCAGAAAGATATACTCGGCAAACATGAAGGCCAGATAGATGCCGTACAGGGTGCCCATCCACCAGATGTTGGAAGTCAGATTGGGAGAGATGACGTTGTAAATCGCCATTTTCCAGGGGATCTTGATCTCAAAGGCAATCACGAAAAAGCCGGAAAGGATGGTGGCGATGGAGAGGAAGACCGAGCGCTTGGCAATCGGCATGAAGTCCTTGACGCCGAAGACGTGGCCGATGGAGGAGACCAGGCAGAGGCCGGTTGAGGTGACGACGAAAAAGACGTAGGCCGCAATCAGGATACCCCAGGGCACCTCACGATAGACATTGTAATAGGCTTCATGCCCCTTGAACATGGTCATCAATCCCAGGCCGGTCGCTACAAGCACCATACAGAGAGAGACAAAGACCATCAGGTAGAAGCCGGTTCCCGCTGTCTTGAGCCGGTCAGCGACGCCGCTGACCAACTCGTTGAGAGTTGGAGTGGTGTGGTGGTGTGCCATGCGCTGTTTCCCCTTTTTGTACGTTCGGTAATGCAGAAATAGTTGGCTGCGTGCAGCCAAGCGATGTTGCATTTTTTGACCTATTAGCATGCTAAAATCAGAAAAGCAACAGGATTGTGGGTAGTTGCATCTGTTGCATAATAAGTTGCGCCGATGTTGCATGGGGGCGCCTTGACTTTGCCGGGTTGCTCTGCTATAGCCAAACAACCTGTTTTTAATAGTCTATTTGGAGACGGCACGATGTCTAAAAAATTGTTTATTCCCGGCCCGGTTGATGTGGCGCCGGAGGTCTTTGCGGCAATGGCGCAGCCGATGATCGGCCACCGCATGAAGGAATATGCCGAGCTGCACGGGCGGGTGACAACCAATCTGAAACGGGTGATGCAGACGGAGCAGCGGGTCTTCCTGTCCACCTCCAGTGCCTTTGGTGCCATGGAGGGAGCGGTGCGCAATCTGGTTAAAGGGCGCTGTGCCAACTTCTGTAACGGTGCCTTTTCAGACAAGTGGCACGATGTGACCCGGCGCTGCGGCAAAGAGGCTGATGCGGTCAAGGTTCCCTGGGGGCAGCCGATTACGGCGGAACTGGTGGATCGGACCCTGGCAAGCGGTAACTACGACAGTATCACCATGATTCACAACGAGACCTCCACCGGAGTGCTGTCTCCGCTGGAGGAGATCGCCGAGGTGCTGAAGCGCTACCCTGAGGTGGTCTTTATTGTGGATACGGTCTCATCCATGAGCGCCATGCCGATTGCGGTGGACCGGTTGGGGATTGATTGCTGCATCTTCGGGGTGCAGAAGGCCTTTGCCCTGCCGCCGGGGCTGGCGGTGTTCTCGGCCAGCGAAAAGGCGATCAATCGGGCCGGGACCGTTGAACATCGCGGTTATTACTTTGATTTTCTGGAGTTTGTGGCTAACGATGATAAGGATAATACGCCGTCAACCCCCTGCATCTCCCTGATCTATGGCCTTGACTGCCAACTGCAGCGGTTCTTTGCCGAAGGGCTGGAGGCTCGCTGGGCGCGGCATCGTGCCATGGCGGAGCATACCCGGGTCTGGGTGCAGGAGCGTGG
Source organism: Geobacter sp. UBA6169 (assembly GCA_002422265.1). Taxonomy (GTDB): domain Bacteria; phylum Desulfobacterota; class Desulfuromonadia; order Geobacterales; family Pseudopelobacteraceae; genus Trichlorobacter. Next base: position 6,099 of record DIUB01000191.1, on the reverse strand, counting down.
CTTTGAGCTGTTTGCGCCGGAAGGTGCCCGGTCAGTAACCTTGACCAGCGTGGCCAACACCCGTGGGGTTGACCTGGCCGCAACCAAGAAACGGCTGGGTGAGCGGGGTTATGCCTTTGACGACGGCTATGGCAAGATCAAGGGGCAGACCTTCAGGATTGCCCATATGGGTGACATGCAGCTGGCACAGCTGGAGGAGTTTCTGGCGGTTCTGAACGAGGAAATGGAGGGGCAGGTTTGAAATCTGCCCCTCCGATGAATTACGCTTCTTCAAACACATCCTTGCCGGCGCCGCACAGCGGGCAGCACCAGTCTTCCGGCAGGTCTTCAAAGGCGGTGCCGGGGGCGATACCGCGATCCGGATCACCGGCGGCGGGATCGTACTCATACTGACAGATGGTGCAGACATACTTTTGCATCGGCGTTCTCCTTTTTCTGTGGGGTGGTGTTTACGGGGTGACGTTGTTCCAACTGATGGCCTGTACCGGACAGCCGTCTATGGCAGCCTGAATCTCCGACTCAGAGGCACCGGCCGGGTTATGGCACTCTGACCTGCCTGAGTTTTTGAAGCGGAATACCGCCGGACAGATGCTGATACACAGACCGCAACTGATGCATACTTCCTGATCCACTACCGGTATACGTGTCATCGGTTGTTCCTCCGTACTGATGACCATACCATCAAATAACGGCTGCAGCAAGTACCGGCAGCCGGAACCACACTGAGGTGACTGAATGACTTTTGATACGGTGGTAACAGGGGCCCTGGGGGTGAACTGCTGCATCCTGGGCTGTGAAGAGACCGGACAGGCTGTAGTGGTGGATCCGGGTGACGAAGTGGAGCGGATTCTGGCGCAGGTGGCGCAGCGCGGCTATCGCGTAGCAGCCATCATCAACACCCACGGCCATTTTGACCATGTGGGTGGCAATGCGGCCCTTAAAAAGGCCACGGAGGCGCCGCTGATGATTCATCAGGCCGATGCAGCCATGCTCGGCAGGGTGTCGCAGGTAGCTGCCATGTACGGTCTGCCGGGTGAGAATTCCCCTGAGCCGGACCAGTTTCTTGAACATGGCGCTGAACTTGGTTGGGGCAGCCTCAAGATCAGGGTGATCCACACCCCCGGCCATACACCGGGCTGCTGCTGCCTGTATCTGTCTGATCAGCAGCTGTTGCTGTCCGGTGATACCCTGTTTGCGGACGGGGTGGGGCGTACTGATCTGCCGGGTGGCTCCCATCCCCAGCTGGTGCAGTCCATAACCGAGCGTCTGTTCTGCCTGCCGGACGAGGTTCGGGTCTGGCCGGGACATGGCCCCGCCACCACCATCGGCCACGAAAAGCGCCACAACCCCTACCTGGATTGATTGCCATGCATACCTTGACCGGAAAGACGGTAGTACTGGGAGTCTGCGGCGGCATTGCCGCCTACAAGGCTGTAGAACTGCTGCGGATGCTGACCAGGGCCGGTGCTGCGGTTCATGTGATCATGACCAAAGCAGCCACCGAATTTGTCACGCCGCTGACCTTTCAGTCCCTGTCTCACAACCCGGTGCACCTGGAGCTGTTCAACCTGATCCAGGAGCAGGAGATCGGGCATATCTCACTGGCAGACCGGGCAGACCTGTTTCTGATTGCCCCGGCCACGGCCAATATCATCGGCAAGATCGCCCAGGGCATTGCCGATGACCTGCTGACCACCACGGTTATGGCCACCACGGCGCCGGTGCTGCTGGCCCCGGCCATGAACGTCAACATGTACCGCAACAGCCTGTACCAGCAAAACGAGACCCGGCTGCGCCAGCATGGCTATCACCTGGTAGATGCCGAGCATGGCAGCCTGGCCTGCGGTTGGGAAGGGGCTGGCCGCCTGGCCTCCCCGGAGCGGATCCTTGAGGAGGTCTGCCGCCTGCTGGCCCCCCAGGATCTGGCTGGTCAGACCGTGCTGGTGACGGCCGGGCCGACCCGGGAAGAGCTGGACCCGGTGCGCTACATTACCAACCATTCCTCAGGCCTGATGGGGTACGCCCTGGCACGGGCAGCACTGCACCGGGGGGCGCGGGTGATTCTGGTCAGCGGCCCCACCTGTCTGGAGCCTCCCTGCGGTGTTGAGCTGATCAAGGTGGTCTCAGCCCTGCAGATGCATGAGGCGGTGATGGCCTGGGCCGGAGAATGCAGCGTAGTGATCAAGGCCGCAGCCGTGGCTGACTACCGTCCGGCACAACGCAGCGGCACCAAGCTGAAAAAGAAGGATAATGAGCTGACCATCAGGTTGGAGAAGAACCCTGACATAGTATCGGAACTGGGGCAGCTGCCCGAAAGACCGTTTCTGGTGGGATTTGCAGCGGAAACGACAGATCTGCAGGCGAACGCTGCTGCCAAACTGGCAGCCAAGAACCTGGATCTGCTGGTGGCCAATGATGTCACCCAACCCGGGGCCGGTTTCAATGTGACCACCAATATTGTCAGGCTGCTGTACCGTGACGGTACGGTGGAGCCGCTGGAGCTGATGCAGAAGGATGAGCTGGCGGATCTGATCCTGGATCGGGTGCGGGGGCTGATGGCGGCTACAAAATAAACGGTGCGGTCGGGTCGTGACAGGCCTCGCGCAGGATAGTCAGCAGTTCAGGATGGTGGATTGAACGTTTCAGAGTCGGTTTGACAAACTCGACCCGTTCCATCCCTTCTTCAAGGGAGATCTTGCCGACCTGGTAAAGAAAACGCAGGTGCCGCCGCATCTCTCCTGCCACTTCAAGGGCGCTTTCACCGGTGGGATCACAGAGTCGGCAGAATGAATCCTCGCCGTGGATCATCAGGTCCATGACCGCCTCCCGGGCTGCCCCCAGATATTCCTCCCGATCCTGTATGGTGAGACGGTGCTGCGAACGGGATGAGAGTGCCTTGATCAGCAGCTGCCAGCGCTCCAGCCGTGAAAGCAGCATGATGGAGTTGAAGATCTGCTTGCTGGTGCCAAAGGAAAACAGGGTCGGCGCCATGACCCGACGCAGCAGGGCATCGTCATGGTGACGGCCCGCATTGCAGACCTGCCGCGCCCGTTCCCAGACCGCAGGTTCGATAAACGATTCAAAGCGCAGCTCCCAGTAGGTATGGCGTAGTGCAATGGTTGAGAAGGAACGGATGATCTTGTACGGCACATAGTAGTTATGGGCCACCACATCGGCTGCCAGATGACAGAGATAGCCGTAGGCGCAGGCCTTTTGCGGTTCGTCCTGGGCTGCCTGCAAAAGCCGCTGGCCGATCCGCCAGCGGTGGCAGTTCAGCAGATAGTGGGTGTGCTTCTTGCCGATGATGATATCGGCGGCCAGGCAGCCGTAGAGAAAATCATTGGCGCAGACGGCAAGGGTCTGGGCCAGCTGGGGTGGAAGCTGCTGCAGACGGGACAGGACATCAAGCCCCAGCACCAGATGGGTGCCGCCGCCCCAGGCATGGCCGTCGGCAGGCAGGAGCAGCAGCAGGATAATGGTCATGAGCAAGGGCAGCATGGCTCCAGCATACTGCATGATCAGTCAAAAGCAACTAAATCTATCTGCAGGGCAGAGACGGCAATGAAGGGAGTGGCGCAGGATGCAGAGAACAACGGTCAGAACCATGTACGCATCAGTGCGTGAGTACCTCTCGGAGCTGGCTGAAAGCGGTGTTGACGGACTACCGGTGGAAGAGCAGGGGCTGGAAGAGCAGGGTCAAGGGTCAAGGGTCAAGGATCAAGGGGATGGTGCATCTCCGGCACTGACGGCTGCCCGGAACCTGGCGGAGTTGCGGGAGCTGATCGGTGACTGTCGGCGTTGCGGGCTGTCGGCCTCCCGCACCAATCTGGTCTTTGGAGAAGGGAACCAGCAGGCCCGGCTGGTGTTTGTGGGTGAGGCGCCTGGAGCTGACGAGGATCGTCAGGGACAGCCGTTTGTGGGTGAGGCCGGAGGGATTTTGACCCGCCTGATAGAGGCCATGGGGTTGCGGCGTGACCAGGTCTATATCTGCAACGTACTGAAATGCCGTCCACCGGCCAATCGGAACCCCCACCGCGATGAGATCACCACCTGCGCGCCGTTTCTGCAGCAGCAGCTGCAGCTGATCAAGCCGGAGGTGATTGTTGCCCTGGGCACCTTTGCCGCCCAGACCCTGCTGGAGAACAAGGAAGCTATCTCACGGCTGCGGGGGCAGTTCCATACCTGGCACGGCATTCCGCTGATGCCCACCTTTCATCCGGCCTTCCTGCTGCGTAACAAAGAGCAGAAGCAGCATTACTGGGATGTCTGGCACGACATGACCCTGGTGCTGCAGAAGCTGGGGCTGCCGGTGCCGGAAAAAGGCAGGGGCAAGGCCACGCGCTAAGCCTGCCGAAGTGGTCAAGGGGCAGGGCTCAAGGGATAGACGGGTGCCAGCGTCTGACCACGAACACCCTTGCACCTCTCTTGTTATCAGGCCAGTGGTCAGCCGGTTTCCGCTGGCCCATCAGCTGCTGCAGCCGCTGTCGCAGCGGCGTAATCCGCACCCCTCCTCCCTTGTTTTGACAATCCAGGATGCTCTCAATGGCTGATACCCGGTCCAGCACAATGATCACATGCCCCTGCCAGACCAGCAGGTCAAGGGGTTGCAGTACCTTCAGCAGTTCTTCCACCCCCTTGCCCTGAATTGATACGGCCTTGCCGAATCGCACCAGCTGCTCGGTATTGCGCGGTGTTGCGCCATTGGTTACCTCATACAGCAGCCCTGAACAATCCAGCCCCTGAAAGAGACGCTTATTGCCTGACCGGACACCGGCCTGCCAGTTGCCGCCCCAGATATAGGGAAGGCCAACAGCGCTGCGCAACTGCCGGTCTATCTCTGTAACAGCAGGCAGGGTCCGGTCCCGTGCTGGTGGTTCATCCAGTGTCATCTCAAGCAGCGCGGTTGACAGATAAAGTCGGGTGCCTTGAGGTGCCTGATAGTCGCTGCTCGTCACCTCTGCTACGGCCGGGTCGTACGGATCAGTGGCAATGATCCGGAAAACAGTGCCGGGCAGGGCAATAAATTCAAGCTCCCGTATCTGTCCGCACTGGTCCGGTGTCAGTAGCGCTTGCACCCGGGCGGCTGCTGCGGTATTGAAGACCGGTACCGGCTCCCTGGCTACGGCAAAAGTCGTTGCAACGGCTGCACTTGGTAGAAGCCAGACGCAGAAGGTGAGCAGCAGGGTTCTCATGGACAACCTCCTCTGGAAAATATGTTCGTCACCGGCAGACATTTTACGGGAGGATGGTATACTGATGCACAACCGGTTGGCAATCAGATAGACAGGAGATATTCAGATGCGAATACCCTTGGGCTACAAGTTCATACTCGGTTTTGTCGTGGTGGTGGCGGTAGTTACCTTTGCCCCTGCGCTGGTATCACGGCTGGGCTATGCGGCAGAATTGACCTATCTGCTGACCATCGCAACGGCGCTGACGGTCGGGCTGGTGATGGGCTGGTTCTTCTCCCGTCGCTTTACCCGTAACATCGCCCTGCTGACTACCTCCACCCATGAGGTCAGTCAGGGGGATCTCTCCCGCGATATCTGCCTTCCCGGCAGTCGTATGCCGGATGAGACCCACGAACTGGCCGAGGCGATCAACCTGATGATCCAGAGCCTGCGCGAGCTGGTGGGGCATATCCGCAGCAGCTCCGGCAAGTTGAGTCAGTCTGCCCGTGAGATCAACGGAACTGCCTATGAGATCAGCAGCTCTACTGAGGAGGTGGCGCGGGCCATCGGGCAGATCTCACGCGGTGCTGAATCCCAGTCATCCCAGGTGGAGAACAGCTCCCG
>DIUB01000191.1:0-263 GCA_002422265.1 Geobacter sp. UBA6169 | reverse complement strand
CTGGGCAGCCGCTTTGATCAGTTTAACCAGCGCTTGCAACGGGTCGGCAAGGCCGCCGAGTTTATCGGCGAAGTGGCGCGGCAGACCAATCTGCTGGCCTTAAACGCCTCCATAGAAGCGGTGCGGGCTGGTGAATACGGCAAGGGGTTTGCCATGGTGGCCGATGAGGTGCGCAAGCTGGCAGAAAGCAGCTCACTCTCTGCCGGTGAGATCAACGGACTGATTGAGTCACTGCGCGAGGAAAGCCGCCAACTGCACCAGCG
>DIUB01000057.1:4161-7920 GCA_002422265.1 Geobacter sp. UBA6169 | reverse complement strand
AAAAGGCCAGGGTGGACAGCATGTAGAAAATGGTGGTGATGTTAAAAAGCGATCCGCTGTTCATTTATTTCTCCTCCGTGCCAAGACTCGACTGCAACCGCTCAACCAGCGTATCAAACTGCTGCCTGAACCCGGCCTGTCCCTTGGTGGTATGTGCGGCAATAACCAGCCGCCCCTGACTGAACCTGAACCAGAACCGCTGGTGCGGCATGAAAAAGGCCACATACAGCCCCACACACATCAGGATACAACCGATCCAGACCACCCAGACACCAGGATCCTTATTTACCTGCAGGCCGGTATAGAACCGCTCATCTCCGCCCAGATAGGTAATGACCGGCACACCTGCACGGGCAGACTCCCGCCTGTTATCTTCCGGGTGGTTGGCGAAACTGAGCAGGGTGACCGTCTCGCCCCCCCGGGCCGGGTGGATATCGATCCGTGCGGCCGGACCGGTCTTGCCGGCAATAAAGGGTGACACATCCTGCACGGTCTCCAGCACATGCATGATACTGCCGTCCGGCAGATGGGCGCTTTCCTCGGCTCCAACCGTCATACCGGTATCGCCCACCGTAAACCGGTGGCTGCCGGTGGTGCCGTAGCTTGATTGATAGAAGACAATCCCCTTATAGGTCAGCGGCTCATTCACAATCAGCCGGGCATGTTTGTAGCCCGGCACTTCCGTGCCATTTTCCGTCAGGGTCAGGATACTCTTGTATTCGCGGGGCATCTGGCTGGGACCGCTGCCGTCCGGATTATCATAGTAGCTGACCGTAAACTGGTCGCAGCGCAGCTCAAACCCCAGCGGCCGTTCCTTGCCGCTCCGGTCGGTAAAGCTGTTGACCGTGGCCCCTTCCGGGATGGCCACAAACCCCTTGAACCCGAACACATTGCCGATAATCGCCCCGATAAAAATCAGGATCACACTGGCATGCACCACATACACGGCCAGCCGGGCCCAGGGGCGGCGCTGCACAAACAGGTGCAATGCTTCTTCCTGCGGGGTGACCGTTGGTCGGCCGATTACCGCAGTTACTGCCTTCGCCAGCTGTTCCCGGTCCGTATCCTCAGGCAAGGGCAGCTCGGCGCGGCAGGTGGCGCCCTGTTCCTGGGCGCTGCTCAGGGTCAACTCCGGCCTGGTGGCAATCCGCCAGACATGGGGCAGCCGTTTGATGGTGCAGGCCATCAGGTTAAGCGCCAGGGCGGTCAGCAGCCCTTGAAACCACCAGGCATGGTACATATTGAAAAACCCAAGCAACGAATACAGCTTGTAACGGTTACCCTGCTCACCGCCGATGGAGGCCACATATTCCGGCGGCAGCGTTCCCTGGGGAATGATGGTGCCGATGATTGAAACCACGGCCAGACAGATCAGCAAAAACATGGTCAGACGCAGCGATGCAATGGCCTGCATGGCCTGATCGCCGATGGAACGGCCTTCAGTAGTCATAAGAAATCTCCTGATACGGTTAGTCCTGAAAACGGCATTTACTCACGCAACGTCGCAACGAACGCAAAGAAAATCAAAACCTTATTCAGAATGTCGCTTCACCTTGCGGGTGGCTGGACTCGTTTTCGCAAGTCTTCTGTTTTTAAACGTTGTGTCGTTGCGCCGTTGCGTGCAACTGCTTTTTCAAGGTTCAGTTCATTCCCTGCCGAATGCACGACACGGGTACAGACAAGACGCAGCTCTGGTGTGATAACTGGTTAGGCGCGGTTCTGGGGGGGGACAAAAATAGGCAGATAGACCGGTGGAGGGTCTTGAAGATCAAATGAGATAAAACTGCTGGTTGAAGCAAACGGCAACGGCAGGTCAATACCGGCGTTGGAGAGTGGGGCATGGCAGGCGCAGCAGCAGGCGGTTTTGTCACTGCAACTGCCTTGCTGGCCGTCCTGCTGCTCATCGTGGCAGCCGCCGGCACAACCGCCGATGCTGCTCACGGAGAGTTCAGCCTCCGGCCCGGCATGCTGGCTCAGGGCGGCAACCGGTGCCAGCAGGATGCTTGCCAGGGCAAGAACAGCCAGCAGGATACTGACCGGTATGCGAAGAAGTATACGCTTCATTTCTCATTAAAATAAAGATGCATCAGGGTAGTGTCAAGCTGTTTCAGGCGATTCAGGCCATTGCAACCGGTCATGGCTGGTAGAGCGACGGCAGTTTCCAGACCATTGCGCAACCAAACAGCAGAAACATGAACCCGGCAGCACGGTGGATCCAGCAGACCGGTATCACCTTCACCAGCTGCTTGCCGGCAAAGATGCCGATCAGGGAGACCAGGCAAAGTGCCAGGGTAGAGGCCACAAAAACCGTACCCATGCCTGGCCAGCTGGTTGAGTGTACTGCTGCCTGGCTGGCGGTTACCAGCTGGGTCTTGTCCCCCAGCTCGGCCATAAAGATCATCACAAAGGCGGTACGCACGGCATCGGCCGCTGTGGGCACCGGCCCGTCGTCATCCTCACTGTCGCAGGCATGGCGCAAGGCGCTGTAGCCAAAGTACAGAAACAGCAGAGCCGCCACCAGGGTAACCCAGAACATCGGCAGCAGCAGGAACAGCAGCTTGCCCACCAGCACCGCTGCCAGATTCAGGACAGCTATCGCGGCTGCAATACCGATGAACACCCGTTTCCAGGGGTAGCGCAGCGCCAGGGCCATGGCGGTCAACTGGGACTTGTCCCCCAGCTCCGCCAGGAAGATCAGACCAAAGGTACTGACAAAGATGGACAGATCCACCTAGAACTTCACTTTCGGTGCTTCCTTGGCCCCTTCTTCAGCCTTGAACGGTTCCTTACGCTCCAGTTTCAGCAAAAGCGAGTTGGTCAGGCTGTTGGGAAACGTGCGGATACTGGTATTAAAGACCTGCACCGCCTGGTTGTAGCGTTGCCGGGCCACGTTGATCCGGTTTTCAGTCCCCTCCAGCTGCTTCTGCAGATCAAGAAAGTTCTGGTTGGCCTTCAGATCAGGGTAACGCTCCGCCACCAGCAGCAGGCGGGACAGAGCGCCGGACATCTCCCCCTGTGCCTGCTGAAAACGGGCCAGGGCCGCCGGGTCGTTGATCAGTTCCCTGCCTGCCTTGATACTCCCCACACTGGCCCGGGCCTCGGTCACCGCCTTCAAGGTATCTGCCTCGTGCCGGGCATACCCCTTGACCACCTCAACCAGGTTGGGGATCAGGTCATTACGGCGCTGGTAGGTTGCCTCAACATCGCCCCAGGCAGCAATCACTGCCTCCTCATTGGCCTGTATGGTGTTATAGCCGCAGCCGGACAGCATACCGGTCAGCAACAGGCCAAGCATCAGCAACAGCAGCTGTTTCATGGTGGTTCCTCCGTTGGCTTCTTCACCTTTTTCGCCTGCTCGGCAAGGTAATCCTTCACCTTGTGCAACAGACTTCTGGCCCAGACAAACTCTGTAGCCAGGATACCCAGGCCCAGCGGTATCACCACCACCGCCGGGCCCGGGGTAACAATCATGATCACCCCGATCAGCACCACCGTGCCGCCAATGACCGCCACCACCAGCCGGCGGGCCTTGCGCAGGGTCCACTGCAGCATCTAGGACCGCGACATGGCCTGCAGCCGGGCGATCCGCTCTTCCATGGGCGGATGGGTGGAGAACAGGCTCGCCACTCCGCTGCCGGACAGCGGGTTGACAATAAACATGTGCGCAGTGGCCGGTTTGGCATCATGCATCGGAATCTGCTGCGAAGCACGCTGCAGCTTGGCCAGGGCCCCGGCCAGGGCATTGGGCTTGCCGCAGAT
>DIUB01000057.1:3971-4153 GCA_002422265.1 Geobacter sp. UBA6169 | reverse complement strand
GCCAGAATGGCCATGGCCAGCGAGCCCACCATGCCGGCAATGCCGCCCCCCTCTTCCTCGTCGCTTCTCCCGCCGCCCAGCAGGGCTCCCCACTGCAGCATGCTGCCGATCATGGAAATGGCACCGGCAAAGGTGGCAGCAATGGTAGAGATCAGGATGTCGCGGTTCTTGACATGCCCCAG
>DIUB01000057.1:0-3887 GCA_002422265.1 Geobacter sp. UBA6169 | reverse complement strand
TGATGTAGACCTTGGGCATCGGCAGATTGGCCCGCTGGGCCAGACGGGCCACCATATCATAGAAGGCCGGGTTCTCGTTGCGGGTGATCTCCTGGGCGCCGTACATCTTCAGTACGATCTTGTCGGAGAACCAGTAGGAGCCGAAGTTCATCACGGCGGCCATCACAAAGGCGATCATCATCCCACCCTTGCCGCCAAGGGCGCCTCCCATCATCACCAGCAGCACGGTCAACAGTGAAAGCAGCAGCGTTGTCTTGAAATGGTTCATCATGGTTTGTGTTCCTCCATCGGTAACAATGTATTTCTGTCCGGGGAAGATCCTTTAAATGCAAAAGACCTTTACCCACGGCGAACAGATCGAACCAGGATAAAGGTCTTGCCGGCGATTTCTCGTCCCACGTCCGAGCCCAGGAAGGCTGTATTGACGATACGTGGGCCGGCCTTTTTGTGTGGCCGGTAGCTACTCCCCTTTAGGTAAAAAAATCATAATCAGCCCCCGGCAGGTTGTCAAGGGGATTCGGTTGGTCTTGTTTCAGGCGGCCTGCTTCAGCTCTTCCCTGATAACCTGACGCACCACATCGGCAAGAGACGGCTCAGGGGCAAGCTGTTTACGCAGCATTTCGTTCAGCACGGTCTGATATCCCTTATGCTCAGCCTCCCCCTTAGCCTTCAGCCAGTCCACCAGATCACGATCAAGGTAGGTAGTAATCCGCACCTTTCCAGCTGTCGCCTGCTGCTGCAGCTTTGCAAGGTGTGGCACGTCTTTGGCACGTCTACCGCCGCTCAGGTCATATTCCTTACGCATAGCTTGTTTCCTCCCGTCTGGTTGCCTTACGAGCCGAGATGATCCGTATTGTTTCTTCATCAGGGAGCGCATAGCAGACCGTCAGTATCCGCAGCTGATCGCTCATACCCACCAGAATAAAGCGTGCCTCCCCCTCGGCGTCAGGATCTTCATCAACGAATGCCTCAGGGTCAAGCAGGCAGCTGGCGGCCTCATCAAAGGTTACACCGTGATGCTTCGTGACGTTTGATGCGGCTTTTTTGTCATCCCAAACTATCTGCACACCACACCTCAAGAGTACATACAAAATACATACAAATCAAGTGGCACCCCGGCTGCCTACACCAGCAGCTCAAACTTGCCGCTGGCAGGCTGATAGCTGTACAGGTTGCCCGATTCAATATCAAAGTACCAGCCATGCAGATCCAGCGTATCGGCCTCCACCCGTTCCCTGATCCAGGGGAAGGTCAGCAGGTTTTCCAGTGAAACCAGGATTGAGGCATGCTCGCAGGCCTTGGCCTGCTGCTCCGGCGGCGCACCGGCAAAGGTTTCCAGCACCTGCTGTTTGGCCCGCTCGGCAATGCTGACCCACTTGCTGATGTACTCGCCGTTCTTCTCGGACGGGATCCCCTCCATCAGTGAACGGATGCCGCCGCAGCAGGAGTGGCCCAGCACAATGATATGCTCCACCTCCAGGTGGCAGACCGCATACTCCAGGGCAGCGCTGACCCCGTGGTAGGAGTGGTCATGCTCACAGGGGGGCACCAGATTGGCCACGTTGCGGACAATAAACAGCTCACCCGGCTCTGAACGCACCATCATCGAGGGGTCAACCCGTGAATCACTGCAGCCGATCAGCACCACCCTGGGGCGCTGTCCCTGCTTCAGCCGGTCAAACAGCTCCCGGTCTTCACTGAAATAATCCTCCTGAAAGCTGCGAAACCCATGAATAAACTTCTGCATCTCCTGCATTGGCCACCTCTTGCCTTTACCTCGCCGGGATCGAACTATCATGCGCCATCCCCGGTGGGGAGGGCAGGGATGGGAGAAAAACGGTGCTGCCGGATCGTGTATACAGTACGCTGTTTTGTGCGGGACTTCTACCGAAACCGGCACCCTGTGTCAACAGATTTTGATGAAGAGCATTGTCAGTTTGACAAGGCATTTCCGCGTGCTAGAATCAAGTTTAAATTGCGTATACCGAGAGGACGGATAATGCAGCACAGCATCTGCCATATCCTGCGTTGTCTCATACTGGTCGGACTCATGCTGCTGCCCTCGCAAGCTGCTGCCCAAGACCGTACCCTCACCCTGGGGGTACTGGCAATCCGTCCCAAACCGGAGACCGTGGCCCGCTGGCAGCCCCTGGCTGATTACCTGACCAAGAGCCTGGACGGCTACCGGATCACGCTGCTGCCCCTTGATCGCAATGAACTGGACAAGGCACTTGAAGACAACAGACTGGATCTGATCTTCACCAACCCTTCCGATTACATCCTGCTGCGGCACAAGCACCACCTGACCGGCGCCCTGGCCACCCTGAACGACCTGCACAACGGCGTGCCGGTCAACAGCCTGGGCGGCGTGATCTTCACCCGTCACGATCGGCACGACATCAACCGCCTGGAAGATCTCAAGGGAAAGAAAATCGCCCTGTTCAGCATTGAAGGCAGCCTGGCCTCCTATCCGGCTCCGGCCAGAGAACTGCAGCAGGTCGGCATCAGGCTGCCCGGTGATGCACGGCTGCTGGTTACCGGCACACCGCTTGACCGGGTAGTGGAAGCCGTACTGGGCGGCAAGGCAGATGCCGGCTTTATCCGCACCGGCATTCTGGAACAGATGGCAGCAGACGGCACGCTGCAACTGGACCGGATCAAGATCATCAACCGGCAGCATCTGGGTTACTACCCCTTCATGGTCTCAACCGCACTCTACCCGGACTGGCCGCTGGTGGCCCTGCCCCACCTGCCGCCGGAAGTGGGCCGCCGCACTGCTGCTGCCCTGCTGCAACTGGAACCGGACCATCCCGCTGCCCGTGCTGCCCGCATCCACGGCTTTACCATACCGGCTGACTACCTGCCGGTGGAACAGCTGCTGCGTGATCTTCGCCTGCCCCCCTTTGATCAGACCCCGCCGTTTACGTTGGCTGATGTGCTGCAGCGCTACACCTGGCAGATCCTGGCCGGTATCATCGCCCTGGCCGCCATCACCTCGCTGTCATTACGTCTGGCAGTGGCCAACCGCCAACTTACGCTGTCACGCTGTGAGGCGGATAAAATCACCAGCCAGCTGCAGGCCCTGCTGCACACCCTACCGGACCTGATCTGGCTCAAAGACAGCAACGGGGTCTACCTGGCCTGCAACCAGCGTTTTGAGAAACTGTATGGAGCTGCAGAGGCAGAGATCGTCGGCAAGAGTGATTATGACTTTGTGGACGAGAAGCTGGCCGATTTCTTCCGTGAAAAAGACCGGGTTGCCATGGCAAAGGGCGGCCCCAGCAGCAATGAAGAGGTGCTTACCTTTGCCAGTGACGGTCATACGGAGCTGACGGAAACCACCAAATGCCCGGTCTATGACAAACAGGGCGCCCTGATCGGTGTGCTGGGGATCGGCCGCGACATCACGGCCCGCAAACAGGCTGAAGAACAGCTGCAGCAGGCCACCCGGCAGGCCGTTGAGCTGGCCGATCGGGCTGAGGCAGCCAACCGGGCCAAGAGCGAATTTCTGGCCAACATGTCCCATGAAATCCGCACACCGATGAACGGCGTGCTGGGCATGACCCAGCTGCTGCGCTTCACCGCCCCCACTCGGGAACAGACCGAGTATCTGGACACACTGGAGTTTTCCTGCAAGAACCTGCTGACGCTCTTGAACGATATCCTTGATCTCTCGCGTATCGAGGCGGACAAACTGCTCCTGGAGCAGACCCCGTTCAGCCTGCAGGAGTCAATCAATGAGGTGGTGGCCATCCAGCAGCCGCTCATCCATGCAAAAGGACTGCAGCTGCAGGTGGAACTTCCGGAACAGCTGCCGGCACGGCTGATCGGCGATCCGCTGCGGGTCAGGCAGATCCTGCTCAATCTGCTGGGCAATGCCGTCAAAT
>DIUB01000203.1 GCA_002422265.1 Geobacter sp. UBA6169 | reverse complement strand
GGCCTTGCCCGCTACGCCTACACCATGCTGCTGCCGGCCATGCAGCAGTCCCTGCATTTAAGCTACGATCAGGCCGGCTACATCGGCACGGCCAACTTTGTCGGCTACCTGGTCTCCGTGATACTGGCACCGCTGGCCCTGCGCCGGGTACCACCCCGCTGGTGCATAGCAGCCGCTCTGCTGCTGATCAGCCTGGCCCTGATCGGCATCAGCCGCTGCAACAGCTTTCTGCCGATTCTGGGACTGTACTTCCTGGCCGGTCTAGGCGGCGGTTTTGCCAATATCCCGATCATGATGCTGACCACCTACTGGTTTCACCGCAGCCACCGCGGCCGGGCACTGGGTCTGGTCATCGGCGGCAACGGCGCCGGTATCGTGCTGGCAGGTCTGCTGATCCCCCGCCTGAACCAGAGCCTGGGGGCCATGGGCTGGCGGATGAGCTGGCTGGTGCTGGGGCTGATCTGCCTGCTGGTGGCGGGTCTGGCGGCACTGCTGCTGCGCAACAGCCCTCAGGAAAAGGGGCTGCAGCCGATCGGCAGTTTGGAAAGCTGCACACCAACGCAGTTTATCAGTCAGGACGGGAAGCAGGACGGGGCAGTACTGGCACGGCTGGGGCTGATCTACCTGACCTTTGGCGCCACCTTCATGATCTACGGCACCTTTATTGTGACCAGCATGGTGCGGGAATACGGGATATCAGAGCTGGTAGCCGGACGCTACTGGTCATGGGTTGGCATCTTGAGCCTCGGCTCCGGCGTGCTGTTCGGCAGCCTGTCCGACCGGATCGGTCGCCGTTGGGGTCTGGTGCTGGTGCTGCTGGTACAGACCACAGCCTATCTGCTGGTGGGGCTGCAACTGGCCGGGGCATGGCTGGTGGCCTCCATCATCCTGTACGGCCTGTCGGTCTTTGCCATACCGGCCATCATGACCGCCGCCGTGGCCGACTATCTGGGGCTGGCCAGAGCTGCCAGCGCCTTTGCCACGGTTACCCTCTTCTTTGCTGCAGGCCAATCCTGCGGCCCGGCCCTGGCCGGTATCCTGGCCCGCAGCTCCGGCAGTTTCAGCAGCGCCTACCTGCTGGCCGCCGCTTGCACCCTCTGCGGCGCACTGCTGGCCGCAACACTCCCCCGACCCAACCATGGATGAAAAAACCATAATGACAGCATACCGCAACCAGGGTTGCAGCTACCGGGAGCAGATCACCCCCGGTGCCGCCAGCCAGACCGTGCTGGAGTACCTCAGCCGCCACTACCCCCACTCCACTGCAGCCGAATGGCAGGACAACATCAACGCCGGGCTGGTGCTGCTGGATGACCGGCCTGCAGCGCCGGACAGCAGGCTTGCCCCCGGCGCACGGCTGGTCTGGCACCGTCCAGCCTGGATTGAGCCGCCTGCCCCCCGCAGCTTCGGGATATGCCATGAGGATGCCGACCTGCTTGCAGTGACCAAACCGGCCGGACTACCCACCCTGCCGGGCGCCGGTTTCCATGCCTCGACACTGCTGCACCTGGTGCAGCAGTACTGCCCCCAGGCCGCGCCGCTGCACCGGCTGGGCCGCTGGACATCGGGGCTGGTGCTTTGCGCCAAGACCGCCACGGCCCGCAGCAGTATGATGCGTCAGTGGTCGGCGCGGCAGGTTGTCAAACGCTATCGAGCCCTTGCTTCCGGCACCCTGGTAGAGCAGCAACTGACCATCACAACCCCGATCGGTCCGGTAGATCACCCACTGCTGGGCTCTGTCCACGGTGCCTGCCCTGACGGCAAACCAGCTCACTCAGTGGTGACCGTGCTGGAACAGCGACCTGGTCAGTTTCTCTGCGAGGTACTGATCAGCACCGGACGGCCCCACCAGATCAGAATCCACCTGGCTGCTGCCGGTCATCCCCTGGCAGGTGATCCGCTCTACGGCAGCCGTGGCCTCCCGTTGCCCGCCAGCACGGCGCTGCCCGGCGATCCCGGCTATCATCTGCATGCAGCTGAGCTGGGCTTTCTGCATCCGGTCAGCGGCACGGCCATGACCCTGCACAGCCCGCCGCCACCCATCCTGCAGCCGGGATACAAAACCGGCTGAAGCGGTCTTGCTTACTCAGCGCCTGTCGGGCTGTTGCGTGCCAGCAGAAACAGCAGACAGGCCACCAGGAGCCCTGCCACCGGCAGGGCAAAGGCCGCCCTGAACCCGGCCAGGGTGTAGCCGCCGCTGCGTTCAATCATCACCCCCATGATCTGCTGCGTTGTGGCAGCCCCCAGCAGCACAAAGAAGTTGAGGGATGTCAGGCCGGTACCCACCATGGCCACCGGTATGCTCTGACGGATAATCGGGTAGATCATCACCCCGCTGGAGACGGTCAGCCCTATCATCAAAAAGTAGCAAGCCATGGCCCAGCCCGGCAGCAGCGGCAGCCACCCCAGAAAGCCGGTCATAAGTCCGGTCAGGCACAGCTGACCAGCCAGCAGGGTGCGGCTATAGGAACGGAACAACCGGCGGGCCAGGGTATCCATCAGTGGTGAGCCGATGATGAACCCCACCGAGGTCCACATCAGCATCCGGCCTGCCCCTTCCCGGGACAGCTGGAGCAGGTGCATCAGATAGGGGCCACCCCACAACCCCTGCACTGCCAGGTAATTGCCGTACCAGAAAAAGGCCACACCGGCCAGCAGCCAGAAGGAGCGGTCGCGGGCCAGCACCCCCCATGCCAGCAGCATGGCTGGAGCAGGCTGATCAAGGGCCGTCTCCTGTTGAACCGCCAGTGGCGGACGGTCCTGCACCTTCAGAAAGACCAGCAGCGTCACCAGTCCCTGCAGCAGCGCAATCACCAGAAACAAATCCCGCCACCCAAGCCAACCCACGGCAAACGCCAGGGGAGCCGTGCCGGCCAGGTTACCCAGGTTGCCCACTGCCACCATCAAGCCGGACACGCGGCTGAACTCCTGCCGGCTGTACCAGCGGCTGAAGAGAGCAAATGTAGCCATCAGAACCGAAGCGGTGCCGACACCGATCAGCACCCGACCGGCCATGGCAGTTGCCAGTTGCTCGGCCCGGGCAAACAGCACACCACCCGCCGTGGTCAACAGTCCGCAGACCGACATCACCAGCCGTGGGCCGACACGGTCAATCAGCGGCCCCAACGGCAGCTGCGCCACGGCATAGACATAAAACAGCACCCCGGCCAGGGTGCCCAGCTGTTCCGGTGTCAAGGCCAGATCACGACTGACATCCTCGGAAACCACGGCCAGTGACACCCGGTAGAAATAGACCAGGATGTACAGCAGGGCCAGGGTACAGAAAAGCCGCCAGCGGACAGCATGCATGGTTTGTGTCATTTTGGTTACAACTCCGAATTCATTTATTTTTATATCCATAACAGCCTGTTAGCGCCATTTTGGCCGTGCCGGTGTCAGCCTGCCTGTGCTTTCCCGGTACTCTACACATCGGACTCTTTACATCTCTGTCACATAACTGTAGCATACGCCCGTTTGTTGTGAAGCCCATACATCTACGTTGTCAGATCGCCCGCCCCCCACCCTAACCCTCCCC
Source organism: Geobacter sp. UBA6169 (assembly GCA_002422265.1). GTDB lineage: Bacteria > Desulfobacterota > Desulfuromonadia > Geobacterales > Pseudopelobacteraceae > Trichlorobacter. Next base: position 2,991 of record DIUB01000203.1, on the reverse strand, counting down.
TGCTGGGGGAGGGGACAAAAAGCCTCCACCCAGCGGGGGCAGGTTGGAGGGGGGAGTAGCTGCCAGTTCATGTACTGTGACACCGTAGCAATAAATCCGATTATCCATACAAAAGGGTACAGCAATGGTTGAACCATTCAAGATGGCGTATACTGCCATAGGCGGACTCGGGATTTTTGTCCTGGGCATGAAGTATCTCTCCGACAGCCTGCAGATGCTTTCAGGCGGGCTGATCCGCAAAGCGATCTCCTCAATGACAACCAACCGCATCCTCGCGGTCCTGGTCGGCATCTTTGTGACCTGCTTTGTCCAGTCATCTTCGATCACCACGGTTATGGTGGTGGGGCTCACCAATGCCGGTCTGATGCAATTGACCCAGGCAATCGGCGTAATCCTGGGGGCCAACATCGGCACCACCATAACCGGCTGGATCCTGGCAATTCAAGTCGGCAAGTATGGTCTGCTACTGATAGCCCTGGGCATCTTTCCGATGCTCTTTTCAAAAAACGATGTTATTTCAGCCATTGCCAAGGTGCTGGTGGCCCTTGGCCTGATCTTCTTCGGTCTGGAGATCATGAGCGATGCCTTCAAACCGCTGCGTAAGGATGAAGGCTTCATGAACCTGATGCTGATGCTGGATGGCCGCACCCTGCTGAGTGTCCTCGGTTGTGTGGCGATCGGCTGTCTGATGACCATGGTTATCCAGAGCAGTTCAGCCATGCTCGGCATCACCATTGCCCTGGCAGCAACCGGGGCCATTCCGCTCTACACCGCCATTGCCCTGGTCATGGGTGAAAACATCGGCACCACCATTACGGCCCAGTTTGCCGCCATCGGTGGAACCATTACCGCCCGTCGTGCTGCCATGGCACACACCGTATTCAATGTGCTGGGCGTTATCATAATACTCTTCTTCTTCTCAACCTATGTAGACCTGATTGAACAGTTTGTGCCGGGGCAGTCAAGCTTTGTTGATGACAAAGGGAACTATCCCTATATTGCCGCCCATATCGCCATGGCACACTCGGCTTTCAATATCACCGCCACCCTGTTTGTGCTTCCGTTTCTCGGCCAGTTGGCCAGGCTGGTGACTAAACTCGTACCGGAGCGGGAAGGGGCAGCACGGGGCGCCTTCAAATATATCGGTTCACCCGGCACCATTCCGGTCTCCATGGGCATCTCAATGGTCTTTGAAGAACTCAAGCGGATGCAGGCCAGGGTGCACAAGGCCCTGCGTCACGCCGGCAGTTATCTGCAGCGGGACCTGAAAGGGCGTGACCGTTTCTACCGCAAGGTAACGGCGATTGAAGATGAAACCGATGTGATGCAGCATGAAATCACCACCTTTGTGGTTACCCTGATGCAGGCAGGCAACGCCAGCAACAGCCAGTCAGACCGTGCCTTCAGCTATGTACGGGCTGCCGACGAACTGGAATCGATTGCCGATTATTCAGCTTCGCTCTGCTCGTACATGAAACGTCTTGACAAACATGAACTCGACTACAGTCCGGAGGCCTGGGAAGATCTGCTTGATTACCATCGCGAAGTCTTTGCCTTCTTTGTTCTGGTTTGCAATGACTTTACTGCCACCGATGCCGTCAGTAGCCGCAAGATTTATGATGAGGCCAATCGCCTCAACGATCTTGCCGATTCGATTCGTGACAGGCACCTCAAGCGGATGAAGGAAGGCTGCTGCGGCGCACTGCCCTCCCTGACCTTCAGTGATATGGCCGTTGCCCTGCGCCGGATCAAGAACCACACGGTCAACCTGCACGAGGCGCTCTTTATCAAGCCGCCGGCCCCCTGATCCAGTCAGGACAAAAGCCAGCCGGTACAATTACCCGATCGTGATGCACCTGCTTCAGTGTATCAAAGGCTGTCTCCAGAGCGGGGCAGCCTTTTTCGTTTCTGCCACATAACTTTTTCCTGCACGTAACGGTTCTGTAACCTTGTGCTGCTACTGTTACAACTCTGCAGATGAAGGAGCCGGTTTTATCCGGCACAGGAGAGAAACTGATGAAAAAAGTGCTTGTGGTTGAGGATGAGCGGGACCTGGCCGAGCTGCTGGCCTACAACCTTGAAAAAGAAGGGTACCAGGTACTGTTGACCGGCAACGGCCTGGAAGGACTGGAGACCGCACGGCGCGAACTGCCGGACCTGGTTCTGCTGGATCTGATGCTGCCGGGCATGATGGGAACCGAGGTCTGCTCATCGCTGCGTCACAGCGAAAAGACCCGGGCCATCCCGGTGCTGATGCTGACCGCCCGTGGCGACGAGATCGACCGGGTGGTCGGTTTTGAGATGGGGGCCGACGACTATATTGTCAAGCCGTTTTCCATGCGCGAACTGATGCTGCGAATCCGGGCCATCATACGGCGCAGCAGCCAGGATAGCGCCGGCAACGACCGCCAGATCACGGCAGGGCCGGTTGTCATTGATTGCAGCAGCCATCGGGTCACCGTCGGCGGCAGTGAGATTGAACTGACCAGCACCGAGTTCAAGCTGCTGCTCTACCTGGCCGAGCATAGCGGCCGGGTCATGAAACGGGAACTGCTCCTCCAGGATGTCTGGGGCTATAACTTTGTTGGCGATACCCGCACGGTTGACACCCACGTCACCCGGCTGCGGAACAAGCTGGGGGAGGCCGGTGACATGATCAAGACCGTGCGCGGCTTCGGCTACAAACTGGAGGAGTAACCGATGTCATTTCGCTGGAAGCTGTTTCTCTCCTACGTCACCCTCACTCTGCTGATTGCCGTTGGCGGTTTCGTTTCTATCAACCACCTGCTGAAACAGCGTCTGATCGACGAGAACCGCTCCAACCTGCTGCAGCAGGCCAAGCTGGCCAGGTTGCTGATAGAGCAGCAATCAGGCGGAACCCCGCAGATGATTGCCAGAAAACTGGGCAGCGCACTCAAGGCCCGGGTCACCCTGATTGCACCTGACGGCAAGGTGCTGGGAGATTCCGATGTGCGTGATGATCAGGTGGCG
>DIUB01000123.1 GCA_002422265.1 Geobacter sp. UBA6169 | reverse complement strand
GTCTTTGAGTTGAGTAGCAACGCCCCTGCCCTGACTGAGCCGATGCTGGTAGGCAACCGCTGGTTCGCCGTTCGGCTCAAACAGCGCATTGCCGCTCCGCAAAGTGACTTTGCGGCACGCAAGGAAGAGATCAAACAGCGTCTTGTGCCTGCCAAACAGGAAGAGGCCTTGAGCAGCTGGCTGAAGGAGCTGCGCGGCAAGGCAAAAATCGAGATCAGTCCGGCTTTTACTGCCGCAAATCAATAAAACCAAGGAGCACACCCATGTCACAGCCTGTCAAACAAACTGATTTTCCAAGCCTCAAACTGGTCAACCGTGGCAAGGTACGGGATATTTATGACCTGGGCGATGCCCTGCTGATGGTCACGTCTGACCGGATTTCGGCCTTTGACGTGATCATGGACGAGCCGATCCCGGATAAAGGTAAAGTTCTGACCCAGATTTCAACCTTCTGGTTCAGTCAGATGGAGGACATCATCCCCAATCACATCATCTCCACAGATACCGCAGACTATCCGGCTGTCTGCCGTCCCTATGCCGATGTGCTCGAAGGACGCTCAATGCTGGTCAAGAAGGCACAACCGCTGGCTGCCGAGTGCATTGTGCGAGGCTATGTCTCCGGTTCAGGCTGGAAGGACTATAAGTCTACCGGCTCCATCTGCGGCATCAAGCTGCCGGAGGGGCTGAAGGAGTCAGACCGGTTGGCTGAGCCGATCTTCACCCCTTCCACCAAGGCTGACCTGGGTAGCCATGATGAGAACATCAGTTTTGATGAGATGGTCAACATCTGCGGCAAGGAACTGGCTGAAGCTGCCCGTGAGGCAACCATCAAGATCTATTGCCGTGCCCGTGACATTGCTGACCAGAAGGGAATCATCATCGCCGACACAAAATTCGAGTTCGGCCTGTATGAGGGCAAGCTGATCATCATCGACGAGTGTCTGACCCCTGATTCAAGCCGTTTCTGGCCCAAAGACCAGTACCATCCGGGCGGCCCGCAACCCAGCTTTGACAAGCAGTTCCTCCGGGATTATCTGGAGACACTGGACTGGGGCAAGACCGCTCCGGCACCGCCGCTACCGGAGGAAATCGTGCGCAAGACCGGAGAAAAATACAAGGAAGCTCTGTTCAGACTGGCCGGCATCACACTGTAACCAACCTGTTATCTGATGGTCGTACCGCCGGAACCTACCGGCGGTTTTTTTTCCGGCGTGTCATTTGACCAATTATGGAAAGCATGTATACTGTCAGATAATGAGCGTACGCGAACAGCAGCAAACAGGAGGCATAGTATGAAACTGGAAGACGTCAAGAAGATTGCAGCAGAAAAGGGGATTAAAGCCGGAAAATTGCGTAAGGCGGAACTGATCCAGCAGATTCAATTGGTTGAGGGAAACGATCCCTGCTATGCAACCGGCAAAGCCGATGAGTGCGGACAGGAACAGTGCCTCTGGCGAGAAGACTGTAACTAGCGCCATTCCTCAACGCCCCGCTCTCAAGCATGTGACGGCCCGCCGGTAGTTCTACTGGCGGGCCGTCACATGCTGTATCAGCAGGAACCACGCAGATGTCTCCCCACCGCCTTGTCCCTGATCGAGATGTGCCTGATCAGCCAATCAAGCAGCAGCTTGTTGGTGTCCAGCACCAGGTCGATCTGGACCCCTTCGTCAGCGATACGCTTTTTCAGATCAGCCAGCTTTTCGATAAAGGACTGATGCTCTTGGCGGTGTGACTCGTAGTCAGGAAAGCTGCTCTGCCTCTGTAATTTTTCTTCATCACCAAAATGGACAACCACATACTCATCAAGGAAGTTCAGCAGGTACAGCACCTCCTCACCGCCCTTGCCCTGCTTGCAGGCGGTCAGCAGCATATCAAAGCGTGCCAGCAGCTCTTTATGCTGATTGTCAATCTGATCAACCCCCAACGCAAGCTCTTCACGCCACGAAATCCCCATCTTTACCCCTCCTTGACTCCGGCAGCCGTCTTTTTTCTCCGTCCGGGAGCAACGGTCTTCTTGCGGGTCGTCTTCTTACGTTTGTCATCTTCTTCAGCATGCATCCGGTCGTGCATTTTTTTGAGCGCCTGATCCACCGCATGGAATACCGTGTCTTTGCGGAATCTGCCGTTTTTATCGGCTTGACCTGCCGATACACCGGTCAGCAGCTCAATCCCTTGCTCAATCGTCTCAATACTCCAGACATGGAAGCGACCGGCGGCAATCGCCTCCACGACCTCCTCTTTCAGCATCAGATGCCGTTCATTACTCTTGGGTATCAGTACCCCTTGTTCACCGGTCAGTCCCTTGGCCTTGCAGACGGCGTAGAACCCTTCTATCTTGTGATTAACACCGCCGATCGGCTGAATCTTGCCGCGCTGGTTAACACTGCCGGTTACGGCAATACCCTGACGGAGCGGGATGCCAGAAAGGGCCGAAAGCAGGGCATAGAGTTCGGTTGACGAGGCGCTGTCACCCTCAACCCCTTCGTAGTTCTGCTCAAAACAGATCGAGGCGGACAGTGACAAGGGCCGGCTGCGGGCAAACATCCCTCCCAGGTAGCCGGTCAGAATCAGTACCCCTTTGTCATGGATCGGACCGGACAGCTTCACCTCCCGTTCAACATTGACCATACCGGCCTGCCCCAGCCAAGTGCGGGCCGTGATCCGCGAGGGGCGGCCAAAGGTATGATCTCCCAGCGAGATCACTGAAAGCCCGTTGATCTGGCCCACCACGCTCCCTTCCGTGTCAACCATGATGGTGCCGTCCTCAAACAGCTCCTGCATCCGCTCCTCGATCCGGTTGACCCGATAGAGCTGCTCTTCTGCTGCCCGGCGCACATCACCGCAACTGATCACCTGATGGCCGTCACGTTCTGCCCAGAAGCTGGCCTCACGCACAAAATCGGCAATTTCCATAAAGCGAGAGGAAAGCTTCTGCTGATCCTCAACCATGCGGGCCGTGTATTCCAGCAGGCAGGCAATGCCACTCCGGTCAAAGTGCAACAGCTGTTTCTCTCGACAAATGGTGGCAACAA
>DIUB01000090.1 GCA_002422265.1 Geobacter sp. UBA6169 | reverse complement strand
AACTACCTGATATCTATCTTGCAGAAATAACGTTTTTAGAAAATCTCAAAAAAACGGCCTGCCCCCAGCTTGTGAACTTTCATCAAATTAGTCGATCCACGGGCCTCAACCGGGGTACCCATGATGATGATAATGATATCGCCCTTACGCAGCCCTGCTGCCAGCAGCATCTTTTCGGCCAGCGCCACCTGCTGCTCCATTGTTTCCAGTATCTGAATCGATCGTGTCCGGACCCCCCAGAACAGGGAAAGTTTACGCTGAATCAGTGCTGTATTGGTAAAAGCAACGATCGGGATTGGCGGCCTGAAGCGCGAGATCAGCGCCGCTGTGCTGCCAGAGTGGGTAAAGACAGCAATCGCCTTGGCCTTCAGGCTGGCTGCAGCGCGACAGGCAGCCTCGCCAACGGCCTGGGCTATGCTGGGGGTGAGCTGCGCTGGTGCATCATGACTGCTGCCCAGGCCTGCCAGCTCAACATCCAGCGCAATCCGGGCCATGGTTTCAACCGCTGCGACCGGATACGCTCCTGATGCGGTTTCGCCCGAGAGCATAACCGCATCTGTGCCGTCAATAATTGCGTTGGCAACGTCAGAAGTCTCGGCACGGGTAGGACGAGGGTTGGTGATCATCGACTCCAGCATCTGTGTTGCCGTGATCACCGGCTTGCCTGCCTGATTGCAGGCCATGATGATCTTCTTCTGGATCAGCGGCACCTTTTCGGCCTGGATCTCAACCCCCAGATCGCCACGGGCAACCATGACCGCATCCGTCACCTTCAGGATCTTTTTAAAATTCCTGAGCGCCTCGGGTTTTTCAATCTTGGCCACCACCGGGATGTCCTTACCGGCACTGTAGATAATTCGCTTGATCTGCTCAACATCCTCATGGGTACGGACAAACGAGAGGGCAATGTAGTCCACATCGATCCAGAGGCAGAAGTCCAGGTCGGCCAGATCCTTTTCGGTTAAAGATGGTGCCGAAACCTTGACGCCAGGCAGATTGATCCCCTTATTATTTTTAAGCAAGCCTCCATAGACCACCTGACAGCGCACCTCTTCGCCCGCTATTGAGAGCACCCTCAACTCAAGCAGACCATCATCCAGCAGGATGCGCGCTCCCGGCGTAACATCCCGTGGCAATTCAGTATAGATCGTTGGGATGATCCCATCTGCACCCAGGACATCTGCCGTGGTGATGACCACCTCTTGCCCTTTTTGCAGCAGCATGCCGTCACCGGCCATTTTCCCGGTACGGATCTTGGGCCCCTGCAAATCAGCCAGAATGCCCACCTCTTTGCCCAGCTTGACTGAAACCTCTCGTATCCTGCTGATCAGCAACGCCTTGTCATCAAGCGTGCCGTGGGAAAAGTTCAGGCGGAACAGGTCAACACCTGCCACCAACAGGCGCTCAAGCATTTCCGGTGAACTGCTGGCCGGCCCCAAGGTTGCAACAATCTTTGTCCTGCGACGTTCTCTATGCATGTCTGGTCACCTATGCGTGTAGTGCTTCGTTGTGGACATCCAGTGCCGCCTCTTTCAACGCCTCACTCAGGGTTGGATGGGCGTGAAACTGCGCTCCCAGGTCACGGGCAGTCCCCTTAAGAGATATTGCCGTAACCGCCTCTGCAATCATTTCTGATGCCCGTGGACCGACGATATGCACCCCCAGGATCTGATCCGTCTCAGCATGGGCCAGCACCTTGACAAACCCTTCAGTCTCATCCATGGCACGGGCCCGGCCATTCCCGAGGAAATTGAATGATCCGATCCGAAACGGGGTATCTGCCCCTTTCAACTGTTCTTCAGTCTGGCCGACCGAGGCCCCCTCTGGCCAGGTGTAGACCACGCCAGGCAGACAGCCATACGCAACGGTTGATGGTCTTCCGGCCATACGTTCCACGCAGGCCACTGCCTCTTCAGAGGCCTTGTGGGCCAGCATCGGTCCGGGGATCAGATCGCCAACCGCATAGATGCCGGTAACGGTGGTCTGGTAATCAGTATCAACCTGCAGCCTGCCGCCCTTGTCAGCGACAACACCCAGCTGTTCCAGCCCCAACCCTTCTACAGCCGGCGTGCGACCAATGGCAACCAGCAACCGATCACAGGTCAGCTGTCCTTGCTCCCCTGCAGCGGTATACTGCACAATCGCCCCGGCATCGGTGCGCTGTACCCCGGTCACACGGGTCTCCAGTTTGAATGCAATCCCCTGTTTTTTGAGTGAACGCTGCAGCGTGGTTGCCACCTGGCGATCACTGGCTGGTATGATACCGGGCAATGCCTCCACAACCGTAACATTGGCACCAAGCCGTTGCCAGACCAATCCCAGCTCAAGGCCGATATACCCGCCACCCACCACCACCAGATGTTCAGGGACGGCGGTAAAACAGAGCGCTTCCCGGGCCGACACCACCAGCTCACCATCAAAAGGGATACCGGGCAGCGCTATCGGCTGGCTGCCGGTTGCCAGCAGCACGCGGCGGGCTCCAAGCTGCTGACCATTGACCAGCACCCCGTGCAGGCCTGCACTGTCTGCCCCTTTCAGCGAGGCCTCACCCTGCACGATCGTAATTTTATGCTTCTTGAACAGATAGGCAATGCCGTCGGTCAGACGTTTAACCACCCCTTCCTTGCGGGCCTGCATGGCTGCCAGGTTAAGGCGGGGCGGTTCAATCTCGATACCATGCAGCGCAAACTTATCGCGCGCCATAGCAAAATGCTCACTGGAGTCAAGCAGGGCCTTACTGGGAATACAGCCCTCATTCAGGCAAACACCGCCCAACGTGGCCCGTTTTTCCACCACTGCCACCCGCATGCCCAGCTGACTGGCCCGCAAGGCAGCAACATAACCGCCGGGACCAGCCCCTATCACCACCAGATCAAACGGTTCCATCAGCTTAATTCCTTCCTAACGGGGCCTGGTCTGCACAAACAGGCTGTCTTCATACAGCACCGTCCCCTGTTGCGCAGCTGCCCCTTTAAAGTAATCAACTAGATCAAGACCATTGATTGTCTTGTGCGTCGCCAGTTCCTGCTGAATAACATCCCGCCGCACCAGAGAACGGGCGCCTTCACTGAAACTCTTTGCTGTAACCTTGTCCGAAAGATACGGTACCGGCAGCATCCGTTCGCTGGCAAACAGTTTGACCAGATCAGTCCCAAAGGGCGGCTCAACCAGAATTTCCCAATCATCATGGTCAGCAGGTACCTGATGCACCACGCCGGGCTGCAGAGACTGCTGGATCTTGAACGGACCAGGATAGAGCCTGACCACCTGCTTGTCTTCATTGATCGCGAACAGGTACACAAACAGCGGCTTGGCTGTCTGGATCAAAAACTGCAGCTTTTCTCCGGCACGATAGACCTGATGGCGGTCCCCCTTGGTGGTGTTCAGCTTTACCAGCTTCTGTTCTGCTTGGCCGGAAATATCGGCAACAACAGACAAACCGCCAGTAACCGGATTGGTGGTGCTGTAAGGGATCAGGGTCCGCTCAATGGTTTCTTCAGCGCTGCCCAGCACCCCGCCGTGCAGGTTCTTCAGGGTCATCACCACAGTTACCCGACCAGCCCCTTCAAAATAGTAGCCATCCAGCACGGCATCAGCACCGCTAAACTGTGCGGCGCTGGTCTCAAGGTTGGTTACCTGTTTGGCCTTGGCTGCCAACCCACGGGTGTTGGAAAGTGAGCGGGTAACCGGCTGTTCCTCCAGCACCTCAAAACGCTGGCTACTCACCAGCAGGCTACGTGCCCTGGCAGTCACATAGTCGGCAAACTCGCTTGAATAGCGATTTTTCCGCTCAACAACCGGGTTGATAAACACCTTCAACCCGCTCTTGCCAGCGCTGGCCTTCTGCACCAAGCGCTTCAACCGGCTATCCATGGACTCGCTGAAACTTTCTTTGGGCAGCTTCTGCAGTGCCAGGGCAGCTGCCAGGCTCTTGCAACCGCTGCTATCCTGAGCAGGACAGTACTTGACAAACACCCGCAGCAGCTCACCATCGCGCTGATAATGGGCCCCAACCACCTGGTCGGCCTGCTCCATAAAATCACTGAAACTGAAACCGGCTGCCGAGAGCGCACTCTCAAGCTCATTCACCAGAAAAGCTGAAAGGTTTGCCGTCTCCCCAGTCACCGCATCCTTCACATTGGCCTTGTCAAGGTACAATTTCTTACCGGTACCGGCCTTTTCCTTCATCTCTGCTGCCACCCCGGCAGCCAATTCCTTCAGCGAGGCTGGCTCGGAAGACCAGAAGGCGTAAGCATTATCCGCGTACAGCGTGGTCAACACCAGCAACACTAACAAAAAACGAAGCATCTCCGACTCCCTCCTTCCGATAACAGCCAATGAACTTATAGCACAAAACCACTAGTGTCCGGAATAATGAGTTG
>DIUB01000034.1 GCA_002422265.1 Geobacter sp. UBA6169 | reverse complement strand
GTGGTTACCGTAGCTGTCGATGCCATCGGCATCATTAAAATCTGCGCTGCATCCATGTTTTCACCTCCTTTCAATAGAGAATCCGGTACTGACCGTACCCTTCTTATCGGCAGGAGGATGACGACGGTTGACTACTTTTCTCCTCTTTTTCTCAGGTTTTCATTGACCCAGCGGATAGTGCGGGGCTTGTTGAGATGAGTAATCAGCTTGGCAACGGTCTTGACCTCAAGTCGGTCAAGCACCAGCTTGGCTTCAGGCTCATCCATATTGTCAAGCAGGTCAGCTGCCTGTGGTGCCTTAAGGCTCTTGAACAGCAATACCATCTTGTTGACATTTTCACTGTAGGCCTGTTTGCGTCGATCTTCTTCAACCTTCAGCATGGCTTCGTACTGCTTTTTAACTTCTTCAAGTGCCTTCAACTGTGCATCAAGCTTTTCCCCCAGTTTTTTCAGCTCCTGTTCCTTGGCAGCCAAAGCTGCTTCTTTCTCAGCCAGCTGTTGACGGCGAGCCTCCTGAATCGCCTGCTCTTCGCGGGCCGCCCTGGTTGCCGGCACCGCATCACCGGGTCTGCCTGCTGCAGGCGATTGCGCCACAGCACCGGGTCCCTGCGAGGCGGTCAAGGCCACGGTTGCAACCGTACCAAGACTGACAGACATACAGATGATAGCAAGCCAACGCCTGGTCATAGCCCGGTTACTCCTGACCTTTCTTCTGGGTGGCGATCTCGTCCAGCAAGAGCCCCTCTTTGTAGAGCAGCTCGCGGCGAAAGGCCTCATCCTGTTTTTCTTTCAAACGTTCCATGACTTTCTTTTCCTGGGTTGCGTGCTGCAGTTCCTGCCTTCGATCCTCAAGCACCCGGTCAAGCTGCTCCACCTTCTGCTGTTGCTGTTTGATCTCTTCGCGCTTGCGTGAAAAAAAATCGGCGTAGAGTTGCATCTCGGTGATTGAAACTATGGTTTCCTGGCGGCTGCAAAATTCACAGGCCAGCGCTGCAGCCTCCTGCTGTTCATGCTCCAGCTGTCTGCAGGCAGTATCAAGGTTCTGTTTTGCCGAAGAAAACTCCTGCTTGCACTGTTTTTCGAGCTCTTTTCGGTAGTTAAGCACCTGGTGCATATCAAACTGTTTTTTTGCCATGCCTGTCAGTCCTGTCAGCCTTCAAACAGCTGCTGCAACCCCTGAATCGATGCATCCAGGGTTACCGGATCAACAACCGCCTGTTTCTGGTATGCAGTCATGGCATCTATTTTACGGATGGCAAAATCAATACCCGGGTTGCTGCCCGACTTGTACGCCCCGATGTTGATCAGATCTTCAGACTGCCGATAGGTGGCCAACGCCTCCTTGAACCGGCCCACCAGCATGCGGTGATGCTCATCGGTCACATCAGACATAACCCTGCTGGCACTTGCCAAGATGTCGATGGGTGGATAGATATTGCGCGCCGCCAAATCCCGGGAGAGGACAATATGGCCATCCAGGATACTCCGCATCGCATCGGAAATCGGCTCGTTAAAGTCATCTCCCTCCACAAGCACCGTGTAGAGACCGGTAATACTTCCTTCGGGAAAATTGCCGGTACGTTCAAGCAGCTTGGGCAATGCAGCAAATACCGACGGCGTGTAGCCTTTCGTGGTGGGGGGTTCTCCAATTGCAAGCCCCACCTCACGCATGGCCATGGCAAACCGGGTGGCCGAGTCCATCATCAGCAAGACCTTCTTGCCCTGATCTTTGAAATACTCGGCAATGGTGGTGGCTATATAGGCACCCCGCATCCGGACCAGCGGCGGCTGGTCAGAGGTGGCCACCACCACTACCGACTTGTGCAACCCCTGCTCCTGCAGGTCTTTTTCCACAAACTCACGCAGTTCGCGGCCACGCTCACCTATTAAGGCGATCACGTTGACATCGGCCTCGGTGTAACGTGCGATCATACCCAGGAGTGTTGATTTACCCACACCTGAGCCGGCCATAATCCCGACCCGCTGCCCCTGTCCGCAGGTCAGCAGCCCGTTGATCGATCTGATGCCGAGATCCAGCGGCTTACGAATCGGCGGCCGCTTCATCGGATTAACCGGCGCCGCGTAGATCGGATATTCTTCATCCACCCGCAACGGTCCTTTGTCGTCAATCGGCTGGCCAAGACCATCAATTACCCGTCCCAAGAGGCCGGGGCCTACCTGCAGGCTTGCCTTGTCACGCCGAACCGTTATAAGGCTGTCAAGCCCCACCCCGCGCAGATCCCCCAACGGCATCAGCAAGGTCTTGTTTTCTTTAAACCCTACCACTTCTGCCGGTATCGGGACACCGCCCTTGGGCCGGATTTCACAGATGGCGCCAACTGATGTCTCAGGACAGTATCCCTCAATAACCAGCCCGACAACCTGGGTGACCTTGCCATGCAGCCGAACCGGATTGTAGGTATCCACCACTCGCAGGTAGCGCTGTATGTCAAGCCTTCGCCCCGGCATCAGCTTTCGTCGGAAGCCGCTTCTGCAGCAGGCGTAAAATTAATCCGCTCATCCAGCAGGCGTCGGTACACCTCATCCAGTTGAGCCTCAAACCCGGCATCAACGGTTCCACGCTGGGTCTCTATCTGACAGCTGCCGATTTCAATGCCGGGATCAGGCTTGAAGCTGAAGCTGACAGCGGCAAGATCACGGCTGACCTGGTCTTTCATGCCTGAGGTAAGCAGGGCGTGATCATCGGGATGCACCCTGATAACCAGCTCATCTTTTTCACTGAGATTTTCAATGGCCAGCCCAACCAGCCTGAGTACCATCTGACGATCCTGTGCAACCTCACGATTGATAATCTTGCGTGCCACTGCCATCGACAGCTGCAGTAGATCATCCTCCGAATCACGCAACAGTTTTTCCCGTGCCTGCAACATCTCCTCCGCTGCAGTACGGAGACTCTTGAAGACATTTAAAAGCCCACGCTCAGCCAGGCTTTT
>DIUB01000053.1:8055-21301 GCA_002422265.1 Geobacter sp. UBA6169 | reverse complement strand
TGGTGGCATTTCGCCGCAACGGTCAACGGGAAGAGCTGAAGGTCAAGGTGCCGGCCGGTGTGGACAACGGCAGCCGGATCAGGATCAGCGGCCGGGGATCGGACGGAGAAAGCGGCGGGCCGAGCGGCGACCTGTTTCTGGAGGTGACGGTCACCAACGATCCGGTCTTTACCCGCGAAGGGGGCGACCTGTTTGTTGAGCGCACCATCCGCTTCAGTGAGGCCTGTCTGGGGGTCAGTCTGGAGGTGCCCACCCTGGAAGAGCCCAAACGGATCAAGGTGCCGGCCGGCATCCAGCCCGGTACCAAGATCAGGCTGAAAGGATGCGGCATCAAGGCTTTGGGATCAAATGCCAAGGGTGATCTGTACGTCAAGATCAACATTCATGTGCCTGAGGGTTTGAACAGCAGCCAGAAGAAGCTGGTGGAAGAGCTGGCCAGGGCCGGACTCTGATCGGTCTTGCAGTCGGCACCCCTGATTTTGTATACTTATAGTACAGTAGTCCAGTTTACTGTTCAGGATCGGTGCAATGGAATCTCTTTCCGGCATAGCAGGCAGCAGCTACAGGGCGGTGATGCAACCGGGAGTTACCGGCGATCCACTATCAAAGCGGCCTGAGCCCGGCAGCACGCAGTCTGCTGGTGATACCGGCATCAGGCTGCCCGAAGATCGGGTGACCCTCTCCGGCAGACAGCCGTCAACGGAGCAGGCAGGCAAACCAGGTTCCCCAGCGGAACAGGCCGGTAAGCAACCCAAGCCGGGCGAAAAGACCACCCCCGACGGCAAGAGCCTGGAAGACCCCCAGATTCAGGCTCAGATTGCACGTCTGAAGCAGATCGAAGAGAAGGTCAAGGCCCATGAGGCGGCCCACAAGGCGGTAGGGGGTAACCTGGCCAGCTCTGCCAGCTACAGCTACACCCAGGGACCGGATGGTCGCAGCTACATCACCGGCGGTGAAGTGCAGATCGACATGTCCGACGGCAAGACGCCCCAGGAGACCATCTCCCGTATGCAGCAGGTGATCCGTGCGGCCCTGGCACCGGCCGATCCATCCGGTCAGGATCGTGCCGTGGCATCTGCAGCTGCCAGCAGGATGGCTGAGGCCCAGCAGGAAAAGCTGCAGGCCGAGAGCCCCACTGCCGAACCTGACCCGACCCAGCCGGTTGATCCTGCGCAAGAGGCGATCCGTCAGTCATTGAACCCGGAGAAGGAGACAGAGGGGGCGGAGCCGTCACCCGGCAGCGCTGCTGCCGACAGCAATGCCGCCAGAATCCGCAATGCCTACGGCAATCCGGCTGTTCAGGGGAGTGAACCGGGCAACGACAGTATCCCTTCCCAACGTCAAGCCGGGCCTTTTGCCAATCCTGAGCTTTCACTGATTTCGGCCTTTGCCTGAGCCCTGCCCTGTGCCCCGTACTGCTCTGGTCTACTCATCCCGCTTTGAACAGTTCAGCTACGGCAGCCACCATCCGTTTCAACTGCACCGCTACGGCCTGGCACTGGAGCTGCTGGAGTCCTACGGTCTGCTTGAGTTGCCCACCATGGAACGCCGTGACTGCAGTCCGGTCAGTGATCAGCAGATCCTCAGCTTCCACACCCCGGCCTACCTGCAGCGCCTAAAGGAGTTCAGTACCTCGGACGAGCCCCGGGCTGATTTCCTGTTTGGCCTGGGGGACGTTGACTGTCCGGTGTTCAAGGGGTTGTATGACTATGCTGCCCTAGGGGCCGGTGCCTCCCTTGAGGCCTGTCGTCTGGTGGCGGAAGAGGGTTTTGGCGCGGTACTCTCTCTGGCTGGCGGCTGGCACCACGGCCACCGGGCCAGGGCTTCCGGCTTCTGCTACCTGAATGATGCCGTGATCGCCATTAACTGGTTGCTGGAGCGGGGCAGGCGGGTGGCCTACCTTGATCTGGACGCTCACCACGGTGATGGCGTGCAGGAGGGGTTCTACGACGATGACCGGGTGCTGACGATCTCGCTGCACGAGAGCGGGATCTCCTTCTTTCCCGGCACCGGGTTTGAGGATGAGACCGGCAGCGGTAAAGGTACCGGCTATACCGTCAATCTGCCACTGCTGGCCCACACCGACGATCCGCTCTACATGCGGGCCTTTGACGAAGTCGTCTACCCGCTGCTGGCTGCCTTTGATCCCGATATCATCGTGGCCCAGATCGGTGCCGACACCTTCCGTACCGATCCCCTCACCCGGCTGGAGATCACCACCCACAGCTATGCCTACATCATGCGCAAGCTGCAGGCGCTCAAGATCCCCTGGGTGGCCCTGGGGGGGGGGCGGCTACGACCTGATGAACACGGCCCGGGCCTGGACCATTGCCTGGGGAACGATGAACAACGTGGAGCTTTCGCCCCGGCTGCCGGCAGCCTTTGTCAAGAAGATCCGCCAGCAGGGCTATCCCCACACCATGCTGCTGGATGCCCTGCACTGGGCAGACGAGCATGACCGCGTGCTGGCACTTGATGCCCTTGAACGCAGTATCAGCGCCATCCGCAAGCAGGTGTTCCCGGTGGTTATCGGCGGCGACCTGGCAGGGCTGCTCTGATGCCCCGGCTGCATGGCAATAAACCGCTCTTCAGTCGGGCAGGCCAGATGCTGGCCTCGCTTGGGGCTATCAACCGGCTGCCGATGGCTGAAAAAGAGGCGCTCTACGGGTGGCTGCTGCCGGACCGGCTGCTGGAGCTGCTGCAGGCTGACCGTCAGACCCTCTGTAACCGGTCCGGTGAGCGGCTGGTGCAGGTGATTGCGCCGGAGGGGTTGAGTTTTGTGCGGATTGAGGTACGGTCACGGCCTGATGCTGCTGACCTGGTCTTTTTTGCCGAACTGACCGACACACAGTTTCACCAGATGGAGCTGGCCTTCTGCATCATTTGTGATCCGGCAGCACCACGCTTTGCGGTTGACGTGACCGAAGCCGGGGCGGTAAACTACTTCACTTCCCACGGCAGAAACCTGCCGGAAGAGCTGCGGGCCATGCAGGCCGGGCTGTTTCCCCACCAGACCAGGCGGGGCCTGCGGATGTTCGGCGAATTTTTTGAGCGGCTGGAGCGGTTCACCGACCGTCTGGGGATGGAAATGATCGTGGCAGAGCCGCTCTCCTACGACAATGCCATCCGCTATGAACGGTACGGTTTTGATTACCTGACCGGCAAGCGACTGATGCTGGAGATCGACCGCCAGTTTCACCCCGGCGGTATCCTGCACCAGCGGCTGGACGGTTCCTCCCCCTTCAGGATGCCGGGGATGGAGCGTACGGTACGGGGCCGCAGTTGGGCCATCCATGACGGCATCATGGATGAGCCGTGGGACGGTGTTCAGATTTACAAAATGATCGGTGTCAATGCCGGGTTGAATACCTTCCCGGATCGGCAGCCGGAGGAGCAGACGTGAGCCAGACCTGTATTGAACCAACCCCGCTGGAGGGGATCAGTTACTTTCAACCCCCTCCCGACTATCGCATCACCGGCCGGGATGGCCGGGTGGCCATTCCGTTTGAATTTCCGATCCCGTTGAATGACGATGATTACCGCATTGCCCTGGAAAACGGCGGCCCCGGTTATGATCAGGTGGGCCGGGGCATGTTTGATGCCCTGCGTCGGAATCCGGGCTGTGTCTATGCCGTGGATTATGCGCGGGTGCTACAGGAGGGATATCCCCATATCATTGCCGAGATCGGCGGTGAGGCGATCATGCTGGATGCCAAGGAGCTGGATGCCCCCTACCTGGATCGCAAGATCACCCTGTTGAAGATCATGGCCCTGCTGGAGCCGGATAATGCCGGGTTGAACCGTGAAATCGGCCGCACCCTGATGGAGAAGGGGAGCAGACTTGAGGCCTGCCATCTGGCTGTGCAGTCCTGGTACGGGGCCGAGAACTATCTGATCCGCGCTCTGGAGCTGGAACCGGATGATCTGTCAACCGCCTACCAGTTGGGGGAAACCCACTATGTGCTGGGCCACTACGACCAGGCGCTTGAACTCTGGCAGCCGCTGCAGGAGCGACTGCAGGGGGATGACCTGACCCGTCTGACCGCCCGGATCGAATCGATCACGCGGAGGGAGCTGCCGCGCGTACCGGCAGTTGATTATCTGACCGCCCTGGCCGTGGCCTTTGAACAGCAGCAGGCGGAACAACACTACGAGGCCATCGCCATAGTGGAGGATGTGTTGGCTGATACGGTTTTCTGTGCGCAGTTTCCGGTGGCCGGGGTCTATCGCTTTCTGGAGCAGTGCTGTCGTGCCGTCAACCTGATTGAAAAGGCCGATGCCCTGCGGGGGAGGTACTAGATGTTTGGTTTCAGTACCGCAGACTGGCTGTTTGTCGGCTTTATCCTGCTGGTGATCGCCTTTTGCGTGGCCATCAGCGATATGCGCAAGAAAAAGCCGTGACCGACGATCTGCACGAAGCCGGGGAGTATCAGCCCCGCTCCCAGGCGATGGTGATGCTGACCGGTCTGTACCTGTTTCTGCTGCTGATGACGGTCATGAGTTACGGACAGCCGGTGCCGCTCTTCGGACAGCTGCTGGAAGGCACGGCCGCCCGGATCTTTATTGTGGCGGACAGCCTGGTCTGTCTGCACCTTTTTCTGGGGCTGTGGCAGCGGCAACTGCTGACCTGGCGGCTATTGCTGGTCTATAACGTGTATGAGATGCTGAATACGCTGATCAACCTCTGGCTGGTGCCCCATAAGGAGCTGGAACGGCTGCTGGAGCGTCAGATCGATCCCTCCGCGATGCTGCTCAGCAATCTGGTGACGGTAGGGATTGTGGTCTGGATTACCTGGGTGATCTGGAAGCAGCGTCCGCAGTTTACCAACCGTTCTCCCTATCTGTTCTGAGGTATTTATGGGCAAGATCCTGCTGATAGACGACGATCCTCTCTTTACCCGGCTGCTGGGTGACTACATTGCCCAGGAGTACCCCCTGCTGACGGTGGATGTCTGCAACAACCCGCTGGAGGCGCTGGCCGCTATCCGCAGAGCCCCCTACGATCTGATTCTGATCGATTTCGAGATGCCTGCCATGGATGGTCGCAAGCTGATGAACTTTGCCGTGCAGTCCGGCATTGAGAAGCGGCGGATCGTGATCCTTTCCAGTCGTGATGCTGATTTTCTCCATGAACAGTGTCCCATGGGAAGCTGCCTGGCCGTGCTGAACAAGCATGAGGTGCGGCAGAAAGCGGTGCTGGACATGATCTTCAGTTCCTTGAGCCAGAAGGCCGGACAAGGGGGCTGACCGGCAATGCGGCACCTGCTTCTGACCGGCCTGGTGCTGGTGGTTATCATCTGGCTGCTCAGGCGCAAGGTCTCCATGACGGCAGTCATGCCGATCGGCGCGGCATTGCTGGCCCTGCTTTACCTGCTGCCGCTGCCTGATCTGGCCCGGGCCGCCTGGCAGGGGGCCGCTTCTCCCAAATCCCTGGAGATGACCGCCACCCTGGCCCTGACCATGGTGATGGAAAACCTGCTGCGAACCACCGGTATGTTGAAGCGGATGGTAACCTCCCTTTCCGCAGCCCTGCCGGACCGCAGGATGGTGATGGCCTCACTGCCGGCTATGATCGGCATGCTCCCCTCCCCCGGCGGGGCGGTCTTTTCAGCCCCGATGGTGGCAGAGGCAAGCCAGGGGATCAGCGCCTCGCCGGAGCAGAAGGCGCTGATCAACTACTGGTACCGCCATATCTGGGAATATGTCTCACCACTGTACCCCGGCATCATCCTGGCTGCCGGTCTGACCGGATTCTCCACCCAGCAGCTCTTTCTGGCCCACCTCCCCTTTGCCCTGACCGTGATCCTGGCCGGTGCCTGGTATTGTTTCAGGGGGATTGACCCGCAACCGGAGGAGACTGCAGCCTCGGCCGGCCGACTCAAACCGTTCGGCACCTTTCTATTGATGTCGTCCCCGATCCTGATCTCTCTCTCGCTGGTGGTGGCCTTCAAGGTCAGCGCGGTACTGGCCCTTTCCGGCGGCGTGCTGATCCTGTTTGTCGCCCATCGCTACCGGCCGCTGCAGATCCTCAAGACCCTGCGGGAAAGCCTGTCGTTCAAGGCGCTTTTGCTGGTGGTGGGGATCATGATCTTTCAGGAGGTGCTGCGTGCCACCGGTGCCCTGGCCGGTATTTCAACCTTCTTTGCCGCATCAGGTTTGCCGGTGCCGCTGCTGGTGGCGCTGATTCCGTTTATTGCCGGCATCATGACCGGCCTGACCGTGGGATATGTGGGGATAACCTTTCCGCTTTTGCTGCCGTTGATGGGGGGTGCCAACCCCAGTCTCTGGCTGGAGGCCTTGGCCTTTGCCAGTGGTTTTGCCGGGGTGATGCTCTCGCCGGTACACCTCTGTTTTGTGCTGACCCGTGAGTATTTCGGGGCCGATACTGCGGTTGTCTACCACCGGCTGGCAGTCCCTTCGCTGCTGGTGCTTGCTGCTGCAGTGGTCCCTTACCTGATGTACCGTTGAGAGGCGGACCTGACCATGGCCAGAAAAAAACAAACGCACCCCCCAGCTCCTGCCAGGGAGAAACCATTCAGTACCAGCCCCTTTGCCGCCCTGAAAGGGGTGGTGATTGAGGCGGAACGACCGCCTGCAACAGAGCCGGTCAAGCCGGTCGCTCAACCTGAGCGTAAACGATCGGAGGACGATCTGTTTCTGCAGGCCATGGCCGGGGTGCAGCGGATGGAGCCGCAAGCGACCGGCACTAAAAAGAAGCCGCAGGCAGGTGCTGTTCAGCCGCGTCAGCAGTCGCAGTCAAGCCGTAAGACGCTGCCTCGCGATGAGGTGATAGCCCGCAAGGATTTTCTGCAGGCAGTGGAAAAACTGCAGCTTGATGTGCGTTTCAGCGATAGCCTGCCGGATGATGAACTGCGCCCCTTGCAGGGTAACCGGTTGCGTCAGCTCAAGCGCGGCATCATCCAACTGAATCGGCAGCTTGATCTGCATGGACTCACCCGTGACGAGGCACTGGCATCATTGGCTCCCTTTCTGTCTGCTGCCCGTGCTGCCGGAGAAAAAGGGGTGCTGGTGATTACCGGTAAGGGCACTCATTCGGTCGAAGGTCCGGTGTTGCAGCAGACGGTGGCCGGTTGGCTGCGTGATCAGGGGCGTGATCTGGTGGCAGAATATGCGCCTGCCCCGGTAGAACTGGGGGACAGCGGCGCCTTTGTGATTTTTCTGCGCCCCCTTGACAAATCAGCTGGCAACTAACTATATTCAAAAAAAGCTATATTATCAGGAGGCTGTTGCCATGCCGATGTACGAGTACCGCTGTCAGTCCTGTAACCACCAGTACGAGTTGCGCCAGAAGTTTTCTGACCCACCGGCCCGCGAGTGTCCCCAGTGCGGCGGGGCAGTAGAGAAGCTGATCTCCCAGTCCGCTTTCAGCCTGAAGGGGGGTGGCTGGTTCAACGCAAGCACTTGCCCCAAGACCGATGCACCCAAGCCGGCTGCCTGCGCTGCCGGTGGCTGAGGTATCTAGCCTGCCGGCCGTGTGTCGGTTTCGTCTGGTCCCCTTCCCCCGTTGCCGTTGCAGCGGGGGATTTTTTTGTTGGTAGAGTGGGTAAGCCGCTTTACAACCAACACCCTGAAACGTATCATGACAAACATTTATTTGACCGGTACTGGAGGAGAACTATGGCGGCACAGATCATTGATGGCAAGGCGATTGCGGCAAAGGTGCGGGAGCGGATCGGCAGCACGGTTGCTGCCCTGAAGGAGCAGGGGGTTACCCCCGGCCTGGCAGTGGTGCTGGTGGGTGATGACCCGGCCAGCCGGGTCTATGTGGGGATGAAGAAGAAGATGTGCGTGGAGCTGGGGATGTACTCCGCCGATCATGAGCTGCCGGAAGCCACCACCGAGCAGGAACTGCTGGCCTTGATTGATCAGTTGAATGCCGATGAGCGAGTACACGGTATTCTGGTGCAGCTGCCGCTGCCTGATCATATTGATACCGACAAGGTGCTGGAGGCGATTTCGCCGGACAAGGATGCCGACGGTTTCCACCCCTATAATGTTGGCCGGCTGGCCATCGGTAAGCCCACCTTCCAGCCCTGCACCCCCTACGGTGTCATGACCATGCTGGATGAGATCGGCTACGACCTGAAAGGGAAAGAGGTGGTGGTGGTGGGACGTTCCAACATCGTGGGCAAGCCGGTGGCGCTGATGTGTCTGTCACGTCATGCCACGGTGACCATCTGCCACTCCCGTACGAAAGACCTGCCGGATGTGGTGCGGCGGGCTGATGTGGTGATTGCTGCCGTAGGCAAGGCCGAGATGGTCAAGGGTGACTGGATCAAGCCGGGGGCGGTGGTGATTGATGTGGGGATCAACCGGGTTGGCG
Source organism: Geobacter sp. UBA6169 (assembly GCA_002422265.1). Taxonomy (GTDB): domain Bacteria; phylum Desulfobacterota; class Desulfuromonadia; order Geobacterales; family Pseudopelobacteraceae; genus Trichlorobacter. The sequence continues at coordinate 12,957 of DIUB01000053.1, read as the reverse complement.
AGAAAAAACTGGTGGGGGATGTGGAGTATGCTGCGGCAGCTGAACGGGCCAGCGCCATTACCCCGGTGCCGGGCGGGGTGGGGCCGATGACCATAGCCATGCTGCTGCAGAATACCCTGGAGTCAGCACAGCGCTGCGTCAAGGCATAAGAAAGGAACAAGGCGGTGTGCAGTCCGGCGACTGCGTACCGCCTGTTGTTTATCCTAAAAAAACAGTTCACGCAACGGCGCAACGACGCCACGCAATCAAAACATCAAAGTGCATAAAAATGCCAAACAACCAAACGGGTGAGGCTAGTATTTCAGTAACAGAATGCTTTCGTTGCGAGCGTTGCGTCTTTGCGTGAGTGACTGCCGTTTTAAGGTTTATTCAGCCAACAGCTTCTTGACGTTGGTTTCAATGACCTTGCCGGCCTGTGCTGAAAAACCGACAACCTGCTCCCGCACGACACCGTTTCTGTCGAGGATATACAGCACCGGCAGTGCCCGGACACCGAACTCATCTTGCAGCTTGCGGGGGGCCATGGCAATGGCGTACAGCAGCCCCTTCTCCGCCACAAAATTCTTCAATTCACGTTCCGGCCCCTCATCAACATTCATGCCGATGATCTGCAACCCCTGCTTGCTGTACTTGCGGTGCAGCTCATTGAAAAACGGCAGTGATTCACGGCAAGGGGGGCACCAGGTGGCCCAGAAATCGATGATTACAACCGAGCCTTTCAGACCTTCGTTGGAAAGCGGCTGTCCGTTGATTGCAAACAGCTTGAAGGCCGGGGCAGGCTGACCGCGTCGCGGAGCAGCCTCGGCATCGGGGGCGGTTACGGCAAAGAGAAAGGCTGTGACGACCAGCGTCACAGCCCGGTAAACAGGGTGCAGGCACAACGTTGTCATACTAGAGTGCCTTGGCTATCAGTGCGTCCAGCTGTGATTTGGGTACGGCGCCGACCACCTGGTCAACCACCTTGCCGTCCTTGAACAGGATCAGGGTGGGGATACCGCGCACACCATACTTGCCGGGGGTGGACTGATTGTCGTCAACATTGACCTTGCCCACCTTTACCTTGCCCACGTACTCGTTGGCAACGGAATCGATCAGCGGGGCAATGGCCTTGCAGGGGGCACACCAAGTGGCCCAGAAATCCACCAGCACCGGCAGCTCGGATTGCAGCACATCACGATCGAAATTGGCATCTGTCAGGGTCAAAACGGCATCACTTGCCATGGGAGCCTCCTCAGTGAGAGATAATGTATTCAGCTTTTCGAATACTACCCGGTTTGAGGAAAAATGCAAGCAGGAAATCCCCTTTGACAGGAGCGGAGAGGCGAAAAGCTGTTGACGTTCTTGAGGTATGAACCGTACAATACACCCCCTTGCTGTTGTTTGCAGCGACTGTTATTCACCAACTTACGAACCATCGGTCCCGGACTGCCATGACCCTGATATCCTTTTACCTGACCCTTGCCCTGTACGGTTGCGCCTCGCTGTTCTACCTGGCCTGCCTGGTGCGTACCTCTCCTTGCCAGGCGGTGATCGCCCGCCGTGTACTGCTGGCCGGTTTTCTGGCCCACTGCCTGGCCAAGATTCACCGCTTTATTGAAGCCGGTCACCTGCCAATCACCAACATGCATGAGGCGCTCTCCTTTTTTGGCCTTGCCATTGTTGGTGTGTACCTGCTGTTCGAGTATCGCTACAAGGTGGGGGTGCTTGGTTCGTTTGTGGTGCCCTTTGCCCTGCTGGTAACCCTGGCGGCAGGTGCGGTGCCGATGGAGATCAGGCCGCTGAACCCGGCCCTGCAGTCGGCCTGGATCTACTCCCACACCATTCTGGCCTTTGGCGCCTACGCCTGCTTTACCATTTCCGGCGCAGTGGCAGTACTGTTCCTGATTCAATCCCATTTTCTCAAGAAGAAGCAGCTGGGGCATCTGTTTCTGAAGCTGCCGTCGCTGGATATACTGGACGACATCGGTTACCGCTGTCTGGCTTTTGGCTTTCCGATGCTGACGGTGGCGATCATTACCGGTGCCATCTGGGCTTCGCAGGCCTGGGGCAGCTACTGGTCCTGGGACCCCAAGGAGACCTGGTCTCTGATCACCTGGTTCATCTACGCTGCACTGCTGCACGGACGGCTGACCACCGGATGGCGCGGCAAGCGGGCAGCCATGTTGACCATCATCGGATTTCTGATCATGCTGTTTACCTTTATCGGGGTCAATCTCTGGCTGCCCGGTCTGCATAGCTATACCTAGGGGCTGCTGATCCATGAATATCATTGTTGTTGGCTTGTCTCATAAAACCGCCTCGGTTGATATCCGCGAAAAAGTGGCGTTCTCCCCAAACAATATCGAAAAACCGTTGCAGGAACTGGTGGGTCTGGAAGGGATTGTGGAAGGAATCATTGTCTCCACCTGTAACCGGGTGGAGATCTACGCCACGACCCGCGACATCGCCGGCGGTGTTGCCCGCATCCGCCGTTTTCTGGCCGACTATCACCATCTGTCCTATGAGCTGCTGGAACCGCACCTGTACAGCTACCACGGTGAAGAGGCGATCCGCCATGTGTTCAGGGTGGCCTCCTCCCTTGATTCGATGGTGGTGGGTGAACCGCAGATACTGGGGCAGATCAAGACTTCATACGGCTATGCCGCTGAATACAAATCATCCGGCATCATCCTCAACCGTTTTCTGCACAAGGCGTTTTCAGTGGCCAAACGGGTCCGCACCGAGACAAAAATTGCATCGTCAGCGGTCTCGGTCTCCTTTGCTGCTGTGGAGCTGGCCCGCAAGATATTCGGTGATCTCTCAGACAACACGGTGCTGCTGATCGGCGCCGGCGAAATGTGCGAGCTGGCAGCCCGCCACTTCCTGAGTAACGGTGCCAAAGGGGTGCTGGTTACCAACCGTACTTTTGAGCGAGCCCAGAAGCTGGCTGATGAGTTCGGCGGCGAGGCATTCCCGTTTGAAGAGCTGTTTCTGCATCTGCACAAGGCTGATATTGTCCTCACCTCCACCGGTGCCCCCCACGCCATCATCACCCCGCCGGATCTGGAAGAGGTGGTCAAAAGGCGCCGGATGCGGCCGATGTTTCTGATCGACATTGCGGTGCCCCGTGATATTGATCCGGCAGTCAACGAGCTTGACGNNCTGGAGGTGACGCCTACCATTGTAGCGCTGCGTAACCGGTTTGAAGAACTGCGCAAGGCAGAGCTTGAACGGACCCTGACCGGCTGGAAAGATGCCCCGCCTGATGCCGAAAAACGGCTGGATGCCTTGACCGCCGCCTATATGAACAAGCTGCTGCACCATCCCACCAGTGTGCTGAAAAAGGCAGGACAGGGTAATCGGAATGATCTTTATCTGGATGCCCTGCGTACCCTGTTTGATCTGCAGCAGGAGCAGGCCGACAATGATCTGCTTGACCTGGAAGGTTAACGCCGTTATCCGGCGAAAGAAAGGGCACTGATGCGCTGCACTCCAGCCCGTCTCAAGCTCATGCTGGTCAGCCTGCTGACCCTGCTTGCGCTGCTTACTTGCGGCTTTCTGCTCTGGCAGAGCCTACGGGAGCGCGATGCGTCACTGGATGCTGCCAACCGTCAGGTTCTGGCAAATGCCCGTTCACTGGCCGAGCATACCTATCAGTCACTGGCAGAGGTTGATCGGATTATTGCCGGGGTAGCCGCTGCCATCGGACAAAAAGGCGGGATTCAGAGCTGGCAGGAACAGTCATTGCACCAGTTTTTGCAGCAACAGACCCGCGGCCTGCGTCAGATCGGCACGATCCTGGTGGCCAATGCTGCGGGGCAATCTGTGGCCACGGCCGCCAACTTCCCCCAAAAACCTATTTCCGTCACTGACCGCGACTACTACCGTCACCATCGCAGCGCTTCCGGCAGCACCCTGCACCTGGGTCGTCCCGTACTCAGCAAGGTGCTCGGTCTGATGATCTTTACCATCAGCCGTCCTCTGATCCGTCCCGACGGTTCCTTTGACGGTGTGGTGGTGGTTTCGTTCCCTCTGGACTATTTTGACAATTTTTATCAGTCAATCGCCACCCGTCCTGATCTGCAGGCGGCGCTGGTGCGCACCGACGGCTGGCTGCTGATGGCTTCACCCCATGATGACCGTGCCTATCAGGTCAATATCTCCGGCAAGGAACTGCTCAACACCCGGCTTAACCAGTCCCCTTCAGGTGTATTCCATAACCGGCAGTCAGGTTATGACGAGCAGGAACGTCAGGTGGGATATGCGAGGGTTGGTGCGCCGTATAATGAGCTGATAGCAGTGGTGACGGTTTCGCGTGAATCAGTCCTGAAGGGGTGGCAGCACAGTCTGGTGATGAATGTTTCAGCCGCTCTGCTGCTGCTGGCGGTCTGTCTCGCGCTGGGGATACTGCTGGTCAAGCGTCTGCATGATCTGGAAGTGACAGAGGAGGCCTTACGGAAGAGCGAATCCCATTTTCGCAGCATCTTTGAACGGGCTAACACCGGGATCGCCTTTGCCGACCTGCACGGAGAGCTGTTGCAATGCAACCTCAATTTTGCCGACCTGCTGGAATCAACGCCTGAACAACTGCGCGGCAAACACTTTGCCAGCTTCACCTGCCCGGAAGATGCGGTCATTGAGCAGGAGCTCTATCAACAGGTCATGGAAGGCAGACGCGATGATTACCGTCTTGAGAAACGTTATCTGACCAGTACCGGCAGGACGGTCTGGGTGGATCTATCGGTGGCTGCTATCCGTGATATGGACGGCAAACCGGTCAACTTTGTCGGGTTGGTGGTAGATATCACCGAACGTAAAGAGGCGGAGAGCGAGTTGTCGCACGCCAAGCAGGCTGCTGAGACGGCCAACCTGGCGAAATCCCGCTTCCTGGCAATTGTGAGCCATGAGATCCGCACGCCGATG
>DIUB01000053.1:0-7938 GCA_002422265.1 Geobacter sp. UBA6169 | reverse complement strand
CTGTTGAGGATCAAGGCTGAGCAGAAAGGACTGCGGCTGACGCTTGAGGCTGATCCGAACCTTCCGGGACGCCTTTTGGGTGATCCGTTCAGGCTGGGGCAGATCCTCAATAATCTCCTGGGCAATGCCATTAAGTTTACCGAGCAAGGCTGGATCCTGCTGCGCGTCACTGAACAGGGGCGGCACGGCACGACGGTCGTGATCCGCTTTGAGGTGGCAGACAGCGGCATCGGTATTCCCCAGGAGTATCAGGCCGGCCTGTTTCAGCCCTTTACCCAGGCAGATACCAGCATTGCCCGTCGCTTTGGCGGTACCGGCCTGGGGCTGTCCATCAGCAGTGAGCTGGTTCACCTGATGGGGGGTGAGCTGCGTTTTGCCAGCGAGTCGGGTAAGGGCAGTACCTTTGCCTTTACGATTCCGTTCACGTTATTGCTCGATGAACCTGCCGTTGATCGACCGGCAGAGCGAGTGGCGGTCACCCGGAACCGCCAGCGAACAGCCGCGTCTGCTGCGAAGCCGGCAACAGCTGCAGAGCTGGCCTCTCTGGTCAGCGAGCTGGGTTTGTTGCTGGAGAAACAGAACATGGTTGCGCTGCGGCATTTTGAACAGTTGCAGCAGCGGCTTTCCGGAACGGTGGATGATGAACTGCAGGAGTTGCACAACCGAATCAGGCGTCTGGAGTTTGCTGAAGCTGCACGCTTATTGCGCAGGCTTGCAGAAAAACTCGGGATACCGTAAGCTGCACCAGAGGTGATCGCCTGTGAACCAAGACCGGCAGACCATACTGATCGTTGATGACACGCCGATCAACATCCGGATGCTTTCCGAGTTATTGATGGATGAACATGACATCATGTTCGCCACCAGCGGCGAAGACGGCCTGAAACGGGCACTGCAGGAACGTCCGGATCTGATCCTGCTGGATATCATGATGCCGGGCATGGATGGCTATGAGGTTTGCCGTCTCCTGAAGGAGGATCCGGTTACCCGTGATATTCCGGTCATCTTTGTCAGCGCCCTGTCGCAAGAGGCTGATGAGGCCAAAGGGCTTGCAGTGGGCGCTATCGACTATATTACCAAGCCGATCAGCGCTCCGATCATTAAAGCCAGGGTACACAATCACCTCAAACTGAAGCGTTACCAGGATATGCTGGCCAGTCAGGCTTTGCTGGATGGCCTGACCGGTATTCCCAACCGGCGTCGATTTGACGAAACCTTGCAGATGGAGTGGCACCGGGCACTGCGTACCGGCAACGAGCTTTCACTGTTGATGATTGATATTGATCATTTCAAGCGCTACAACGACACCTACGGGCACCTGGCCGGTGACGACTGCCTGACCGATGTGGCACGGGTCATGGCGGAGGTGGCACATCGGGGCGGCGATCTGGTGGCCCGTTATGGTGGCGAGGAGTTTGGCTGCATTTTGCCTGAAACCGGCTGCAGCGGCGCCAGAAATGTGGCAGAAAAGATCATTGCAGCAGTCAACGGGCTGCAGATCGCCCATGCCGATTCTCCGGTAGCCCCCACCGTTACTGTCAGCATCGGCGGCTGCACGACCCGCCCTGACGACCATCAGGCTTATGACCAGCTGGTGGCCTGTGCTGACCGCAACCTGTACCGTGCCAAGCAGGCAGGTCGTAACCGAGCCTGTTTCTGTGAAGATGACCAAGATTGTACCTTATCCTGTAAAACCCTGGAGCCAACAACATGACTGTACGACGTTTACGTATCGGTACCCGCGCCAGCCAGCTTGCACTCTGGCAGGCCAACTGGGTCAAATCAGAGCTGGAGCGGGTCTACCCCGGCATTGAGGTTGAGCTGGTTAAAATCAAGACCATGGGGGACAAGATTCTGGACGTACCTTTGGCCCAGGTAGGGGGCAAAGGTCTGTTTGTCAAAGAGATCGAAGAGGCAATGCTGCGGGGAGAGATTGATCTGGCGGTCCACAGCATGAAGGATGTGCCGACTGAGTTTCCGGAAGGATTGGGTCTGGTGGTGACTACCAAACGGGAAGACCCCCGCGATGCCTTTATCTCTGATGGTGTCACGTTCAGCGAACTGCGCCAGGGAGCCCGGATCGGCACCAGTGCCCTGCGCCGTCAGGCCCAGCTGCTGAAGGCACGGCCTGATCTGGAAATGGTGATCATCCGCGGCAATGTGGAGACCCGTATCCGCAAGCTGAAGGAAGACAATCTGGACGCGGTGATCCTGGCCGCAGCCGGGTTGAACCGGCTGGGTTTCACGGATGTGGTTACGGAACTGCTGGATGTTGATTTCTCTATCCCGGCCATCGGTCAGGGGGCACTGGGGCTGGAATGTCGTCTGGACGATCAGACCACAATCGAGGCGCTAGCCTTTATGAACCACGCTGATACTGCTGCGGCGGTTGCTGCCGAGCGGGCCCTGCTCAAACGCTGTGAGGGGGGCTGTCAGGTGCCGATTGCGGCCCACGGCACGGTCAGTGGCGATACCCTGACCCTGGTGGGCTTCATTGCCTCGGTGGACGGTAGCCAGACCGTGCGGGATTGCATCAGCGGCACCACAGCCGATGCTGCAGCACTGGGCATCGAGTTGGCCGACCGCCTGTTGGCAGCCGGCGGCAAGGCAATCCTGGAAGATGTCTACCAACGGGAAATTGTCCACTAACCCCCTGCAGGGCTGCCGGGTACTGGTGACCCGCGCCGCAGAGCAGGCAGCCGGTTTTTCAGNNGGTTGATGAGGCGCTGAAGAGCCTGGCCAGCTTTGATTGGCTGATCCTGACCTCGGTAAACGGGGTCAGGTTTTTCTTTGACCGGATGCAGGAACTGGGGCTTGGTTTTCAGCTCCTGTCCCGTTGCAACGTCTGTGCAGTGGGCCCCAAAACCGCTGAAGCAGTGGAGCAGTTGGGGATACTGCCCGGTCTGATACCGGATCAGTTTACCGGCGAAGGGGTGGTGGCGGTTTTTCAGCAGATTGATCTGCAGGGTAAGCGGGTGTTGTTTCCCAAGGCAGACGGTGCCCGTGACCTGATTCCGCAGCAGTTGCGGGAGATGGGGGCCGTGGTGGTTGATCCGGTGGTGTATCGTAATCTGATGCCTGATCAGTTGCCGGAGCAGGCTCAACAGGCACTTGAACAGCATCAACTGGATGTAGCGGTGTTCAGCGCTCCCTCAACAGTGCGTAATCTGGCAGCGCTGACAGGTGGTGCAGAACGGCTGCAACAGCTCCTGTCAGGGGTAGGGGTGGCCTCCATCGGGCCGGTAACTACCAGGGCCTGCAGACAGTTGGGGATTAAGGTGGGCATTGAGCCTGCCGAGGCCACGCTGGATGACCTGCTGCAGGCGATGGAAGCATACTTCAGTGAAAAGCAGCAAGGCCCTGTCGGATAATCCGACAGGGCCTTGCTGCTTCTGTTGCTGACCCGGTGTAAAAATCAGGCCTGCAGTGCCAGCATCATTTTGGCTGCCACATCCTGACCGCTGATGTTGTAGCTGCCGTTTGCCAGCTGGCTGCTGATCTGCTGCACCTTGTCCGGACGAACCTCACCGCTTGAAGGCTGCACACCGGACAGTTTATCCACCATATTGGTCAGTTGCACACTAAAAGGACTCTGTACAGTGCTGGCTGACTTGGTCTCCCGTGCTGCCTCACTCTTTACGGTTTTCATGACCGGTTGGGCACCGAAGATAGCAGTTGTTGCGTTGTCTATTCTCATGGCATAGCCTCCATTAGTTTGTCTTTCGGCAGACGCAAAAATAAACTTTAGTGCCCTTACTGCAGTTTGATTGTCTGCACCGTGCCAAAGGTAGCAAGCGGACGATCAAAGGCCTGCTGATCGCCCACCACCACCAGCTTGAAGGCATCGGGTCGCAGATGTGTGCGAGCCGCCCGCAGCAGATCCTCGCGGGTAACCGCTGCAATCCGTTCGCGATAACGATCCAGAAAATCGGGCTGGTAGCCGTAAAACTCCAGCCGGGCCTGCTGCATCACAATCGAAGCCGGGGTAGTGAAGCCGAACAGAAAGGAGTTAACGATTGACTCCTTGGCCAAGTGCAGCTCCTGCTCGGTGACCGGCTCCTTGCGTACCCCTTCAATGATGGAGGTCATCAACCCGATCACCCTGGCGGTGGCGTCCGCCCTGGTCTCGGTCTGTGCCGTAAAGCTGCCGAGAAAACGGCGTCCTACATCAAAGTGGCTGCCCACATGGTAAGCCAGCCCCTGGTTGGTACGAATCTCCATGGTCAGCCGCGAGGTGAAACTGCCGCCCAGGATGAAATCCAGCACCCTGATGGCGTACAGGTCCGGGTCATCCTTGCTGATCCCCAGGTGCCCCAGCCGGATTACCGACTGATTGACCTGCTTGGGGGCATACAGTACAGCCGGGGAGAACTGCAGCGTTACCGGCGGGATGGCAGGAAGCTGCAGCGTACCGGCCGGTTTGACCGAGCCGATCAGACGGTTCAGCAGCTCCAGCACCTCCTTGCGGTCAAAATCACCGGAGACGGTCAGGATCATGTTATCGGGTCGGACATAACGGGTGTGAAACTGCTGCAGGTCGGTACGGGTGATGGCGTTCACCGAGGCAGCGTTCGGCTCCTGGCCTAAGGGGTGATTGGCATAGATTGCCTTTGCCAGCTCGCGGTCGCCAATCTCCTTGGGGTCATCGTTCCGGCGGCGGATCGCCTCAAGGGCCTGTTTCTTGCCCTGCTGGAAGCGTTTGTCATCAAAACGGGGATGGAAGAGCACCTCGCTGAACAGCTGCAGTCCCCGCTCAAGGTTTCTGCTTAAGCCGGTCAGGCTGACCGTGCCCATGTCACTGCCAAAGGAACTTTCAACCGAGGAGGCCATGAACTCCAGTTCATCATCCAATGCGGCCGGCGCAAGGGAGCGGGTGCCGCCGTTGCGCAGCTGGGCACCGGTCAGCATGGCCAGACCGCTCTTGGCTTTTGGATCATAGACCGATCCGGTTCGGATCATGGCCGAGACGGTCACAATCGGCAGCTCCCGGTCCTGCAGCAGGTAGACCGGGGTACCGTTGTTGAGCAGGACCCGCTCTGATTTCGGAATAGTGAAACTGAGTGGCGCAAAGGTCATGCTGCGTGGATTGATCGGTTCTGCGGCAAGACCGTGTAGCGGAGCGATGCAGAGGAGGCACAGGATCAACAGGATGCGGAATGTCATTGCAGGGGACCTCCTGCCTTCTGAGTTACCAGGGTGCCGACGATGCGGTTTTCACGGGTCAGAAACTGCCGGGCCACCCGCTGGATATCAGCCGGGGTGATCTGGGCCATTCTGCTGGTGTAGCTGGTCAGGTAGCGCCAGCTGCCGACAGTGGCTTCATATTCGGTCAGGTTGCGGGCCAGTCCGCCATTGGTGCCCATCCGACGGGCCTCTTCAAACTCCAGCCGGTTCATGACCCGTTGCAGCTCGCGAGGGCTGACCGGCTCGTTCTTGAGCCGCTCCAGTTCAGCCAGCAGCGCCTGTTCCAGTTCGGCAGCGGTGTGGGGGGCGCGGGGGGTGGCATACAACACAAACAGGTTGGGGTAGCGTTGCCCCGGCGCATCAAAGACCGATACCTGGGTGGCCAGCTGCTTTTCCAGCACCAGTGAACGGTACAGCCGTGAGGTGCGGCCATGGCTCAGGATGGCAGTGATCAGATCAAAGACATAGTCTTCCGGGGCTCCCAAGGCGGTTTTGTGAAAGCCGATCACCAGTTCAGGCTGCGCGTCGCCGATCACCTCAATCCGTCGTTCTCCCCGCTGCGGCTCCTCACGGATCGCCAGCTCCGGCACCGGCGTGCCGGGGGGGATGTCGCCAAAGTAGCGCTCCACCAGCTGTATGACCTCATTCGGCTTGATGGCACCCACCACGGCGATGACGGCATTATTGGGGGCGTAGTAGCGTTTGAGGAACTGCTCGGCCTTGGTACGGGACAGCTGCTGGATGTCCGGCATCCAGCCGATGATCGGCTGGCCGTAGGGGTGGGCATTATAGGCGGCCGCCACAAAGGTCTCCCACAGCTTGGCCGCCGGTTCGGCATCGTAGGAGCGCCGCCGCTCCTCCATTACCACTGAACGCTCGGTGTAGAACTCCCGCAGCACCGGATTTTTCATCCGGTCCGACTCAATCGCGGCCCACAACTCAAGCTTGTTGGCGGGAAGTGAGATCAGGTAGGTGGTGCCGTCCTTGCTGGTAAAGGCGTTGTAACCGGACCCGCCGTGGCGGGCATACAGCTCAAAGAACTCGTCCTTGATCACATACTGCCCGGCCTGCTTTTCCAGCTGTTCCAACTCAGCGCGTAATGAGGCCAACCGTGCCTTATCGGCCTGATCACCCCTGGCTTCTTCAGCCAGCAGCAGTTGGGCCGTCTGCTCGATCTTGTCCAAAAGCGGCGCTTCGGCAGCGTAGTCTCTGGTTCCCAGTGTCCTGGTTCCCTTGAACAACATATGTTCCAGCAGATGGGCGATGCCCCGCTCATCGCTGCGCTCGTGGGCGCTGCCCACCTTGAAGCGGATCCAGGCCGAGACCGTGGGTGAGCTGTGCCGCTCCACCATCAGCAGTTTCAGGCCGTTTTTGAACGTATGCTCGATAACCTTCTCATCAAGATTGGCTGCCTGCAACGGTAGAGCCGATATGAGCAGCAGCAACAGCACCACAGTACAACGGGTAAGACGTGTCACGGCATCTCCTCCTAAAACAGTGAAAACTTGACGTAGCGGCCGGGGTTTTTCTTGATGTCGCTCACCAGCGCATCCAGTGATTCAACGGTTTGATTCAGTTTCTCGTACAGCTCTTTCTCGCTGATCAGCTTTCCTGCGGTTCCTTGTCCTGATTTGATCCGAGCGGTCAGTGTCTCCAGATCCTTCATGGAGTTATCGGCCCGGCTGATCAGCGACAGTCCCTTATCATACAACTCCTTGTCATTCAACAGCATCCCCAGGGTGTTGTCCCTGGAGGTGAGTTTGCGGTTCAGCTCCCGGACATCATCGGCTGCCTGGTTGCTCTTTTCTGCCAGGGCAACCAGGCGGGTGTAGAGGGTCTTGTCGTAGATCAGCCGGTTCAGGCTGCCATCGGCAGCCTGGATATCGTGCAGAGTCTTGTCTGCCCGGCTTAAGATCTGCATCAGCTTGTCATACGGCTCACCGCTGCGGGCCAGTCTGCCCAGGGTACCCTGGCCCCGGTTGATATTGCCGGCCAGGATATTCAGCTCGTTGGAGAGCTGCACCGCGTTGATGTACAGCTTGGTGTCGGTGGCCAGCAGTCCCAGGGTTCCTTTGCCGGACTGCACGCTGTCCACGATGCTGTTCAGTTTGTCAAAGGTGACGCCGGCCTTCTGGGCCACATCATCAATGGTATGCACCGGCTTGCCGTTCAGCTGCGTAACCGGCTGGTCGTGGTAGCTTGCCGAGGGGAGGATATCAACATATTTTTCACCCATCAGACCGCGGGTCTTGATGGTGATCAGTGAGTCCGGCCCGATCTTCTTGTGGGCCTGGGAGTCAACTTCAGCAACGATCAGCACCTCATTGCTATTGCGCGGGTTCTCAAACCTGATCTGTTTGACCACCCCCACATCCACCCCGGCCAGCCAGACCGGTGCCCCTTCCTTCAGGCCCACCACGTTCTGCATGGTGATCCGAATGGTGCTGGTGGAGACGAACAGCTTGGTCTTCTGCCCCATCAGCAGAATAGCGCCAGCCAGCAAAAGCAGGGTGATCAGGATAAATATGCCGGCCCGTACCTGGGCCCAGCCGATCTGGTTACTTCGTTCCATGGTCATATTCCTCACACAAACAGCGACGCATCGGTCGGCTGCAGAAACTCCTGCACGTTGGCCAACGGGCTGGACCGCAACTCCTGCTCGGTCCCCTCAAAGGCCAGTCTGGTTTCGTGGATCAGGGAAAAACGTTGCGAGGTGGCAAAGGCGGTGGGCAGGTCATGGGTCACCATCAGGGT
>DIUB01000036.1:2272-3779 GCA_002422265.1 Geobacter sp. UBA6169 | reverse complement strand
GCCTTGCCATCCACCCCCCAGATGCCGCGACGATTGAGGGTCGTCGTAATCTCAATCCGCAACTGATCCCCCGGCACCACCGGTTTGCGAAATTTGACATTTTCTATGGCCATGAAGTAGCTGACCTTCTTCCTGGTTTCCTCGTCCGAAGCCAGATAGGCCATGATACCGGCCACCTGGGCCATGGCCTCAACGATCAGCACTCCCGGCATAACCGGGTGGCCCGGGAAATGTCCCGGAAAGAACGGCTCGTTGATGGTGATATTCTTGATCCCCACGCAGCTTGTGCCGTGCTCCAGCTCCACAATCCGATCCACCAGCAGAAACGGAAAGCGGTGCGGCAGAATCTTCATTATATCATTCACATCCATTGGCAACGTTGGTTCCATAGCTCACCCCTTCCCCAGCCGGGTCTCCAGCCCGGCAATCTTTTTTTCCAGCTCAGTCACTTTTTTGCGCATATCCGGAAGCTTGGGCAGGGTTCCCATCACCCGCAGCCACTCCTGGTGGGGCATGGCCGGTGAACCGCTGTAATGGGCATTGGCGGCCAGAGAGCCGGGAACGCCGCCCTGGGCTCCCACAATGACATTATCACCGATAGAGACATGTCCTACCACCCCCACCTGTCCGGCCAGGGTAACATGATTGCCGATACTGCTGCTGCCCGCGATCCCCACCTGGGAGACGATCATGCAGTCTTCGCCGATCCGGCAGTTGTGGGCTACCTGCACCAGGTTATCCAGCTTGGTACCACGCTTGATCAGGGTTACTTCCAGGGCTGCCCGGTCAACCGTTGCGTTGGCGCCGATCTCCACGTCGTCTTCCAGCACCACGATGCCGATCTGAGGAATGGGGTAGTAGGAACTGCCGTCCGGCGCATAGCCGAAGCCGTCGCTGCCGATCACCGCACCAGGCTGCAGCTTGCAGCGGCTGCCGATCCGGCAGCGTTCCCTGACCACGGCGTTGGCGTGAATCACGCAGTCGTCGGCAATGGTGACATCATCATAGATCACCGCTCCGGGATGGATCACCGTCCGCTCACCGATGACCACATTGGCGCCGACCACCGCTCCGGCATGAATACTCACTCCTGCGCCCAGGGTCACATTGGTACCGACTATCGCCCCCGGCATGACCCCCAGTACCGGGTGAGGGCGCGTGTAGAACAGGGTAAGCAGCCTGGCAAAGCCCAGATAAGGATTTGCCAGCTCCAGCACATTTTTGCCATAGCTTTCACCGCCCGGTGCCATCAGAATTGCATCGGCCCTTGTTTCGGCCACCTTGGCTGCATATTTGGGGTTGGCAAGGAAGGTTATCGTGCCCGGTCCGGCGTTGTCAAGGGGAGCAAGGCCGGTGATCCTCAGCGATCCGTCACCACGTACAACGCCCCCCAAGTATTCGGCCAGTTCCTGCAATGTTTTGGTCATCTGCATTGCGGTATGCCTCACACAAGCTATTTCTTTGTCCTGACAGCCTCGTTCAGAGCCTTCAGCAAGGCATCGGTCAG
>DIUB01000036.1:0-2189 GCA_002422265.1 Geobacter sp. UBA6169 | reverse complement strand
TCGGCATCCTTGGTGAACCGCTGAAAATCCTTCAGTTTCTGTTGATAGTCCTTTTCCTTGGCAGCCCGTGCCGCCTCGTTCAGGGTCATGCCCTGCTTCTCCAGGTCGGTTTTCAGCTTCTGCAACTCTTCCTGCTTGACATTGATCTGGAGCTGGTAGGCTTTCAGCCGTTCCTGCAGCTGGTTTTTAGCCTGCAGTCCAGGCTCTGAAAGATTCAGGGCCCGCTGCATATCAATATAACCGATCTTGATTTCAGCAGCCCATCCCAGGCTGGAACAGATCATCACCATCAGCGCCGACAGAACAAATCTTTTCATGCTACATCTCTCCTTGTGTGTTTACACATGTATTAACAAACACTCCCTTCCTGACGGAGTGGTCGATGAAACTGCAAGCATGTGTGATGCATGCCGTTAGAACAGATTGCCGATTGCAAATTCAAAGCGGCCGGATTTCTTGTCTATACCTGGACGAGGATTAATCGGAATACCGTATTCCAGTCGCAGCGGCCCCATGGGCGACGCCCAGCGGATACCGGCGCCGTAGCTCATCAGGAGATCGGGCGGCTTAATGCCGCTGGTCCAGACGTTGCCATAGTCAAAGAAGGCAACTCCTTTGATGCCAAAATCAGGCAGCAGGGGAAATTTGAGTTCCAAGTTGCTGAACAGTTCTTTTTCACCGCCAATGTAAATGCCGTTGGCGTCACGAGGGCTGACCGTCCGCGCCTCGTATCCGCGCAGTGTGCCGATGCCGCCCAGATAGAACTTTTCATCAATTGGAATCGCGCCCTGGGTTTGATGGATCGCGCCGACTACGACTCTGGCCGACACTACAAGCTGCTTCCAGATAGGATAGTAGATCGTGTTATCCAGTATCTCACGGGCAAATTTGTTGTTGCCGCCAAGACCGGCGTATTCAACTGAAAGCGTGTTGATCATGCCGCTTGACGGGTCAAAACGGAAGTCGGTGGTATTGTTGGTGATGCTGGCGTACACCGCGCTGGTGGTCGTCTGGTCCAGCGGGTAGTTGCCCGGATCAATGGCGTTCCAGGTTCTGTAGGCATCCGTGGGATAGTAAATATCCTTGATCTCGTATTTATACATCCAGAAGGTATTGATGAAATCCGTAATCGGATAGCCGGCCTTGATATCAACACCGGTCAATCGCCGGCTGTAATCGGTGTAGTCACGCTCGGAACGGTAGATGTCAGCTCCCAAAGTCCATTTGCTGTCCAGGAAGTAGGGGTCGGTCAGCCCCAGAGAATAGGTATTGGAACGGCCGCCAATGGCTGCCGATACGTTGGCCTTCAGCCCCAGCCCCAAAAAGTTTGCCTGGGAAACCGACCCCTGAAAGATAAGGCCATCAAGCGAGCTGTAGCCGCCGCCGACGGAAAACGCTCCGGTGGGCTTTTCCTTGACATCCACGTTGATGTTCAGTTTGTCGGCAGCACTCCCCTTGATGCTGGAAATGTTTGCCTCTTCAAAATAGCCGGTATTCATCAGGTTCTGTTTACTGCGCTTAAAACCGGTGGCACTGTAAAGCTCCCCTTCCATCAAGCGCATCTCCCGGCGAACAACCTTGTCTCGGCTCTTGCTGTTGCCCGCCACATTGATCCGCTCAATGGAGACCAGCCCCCCCTTTTCAATTTCAAAAGACAGATCAACGGTCTTTTTATCCGGATCCGGGGTGGTGAGGGGAATGACATTGTTGAAGGCATAGCCCTTGTCAGCGGTCATATCGGTCAGGGTACCGATATCTGCCCGCAGCTTACCCCGGCTGTAAATCTCTCCCGGCTCGGAGAGCAGCTTTTGACGCAACTCACTTTCCGGGTAGAGCAGATCGCCCTTGAACTCTATCCGGCCTATCCGGTACTGATCACCTTCGGTGACGGAAATGGAGACCAGCAGTGATTCACTGTCCTCAGACATGGTGACTACCGGTTCACCAATCTTGATATTGATGTAGCCGTTATTCAGATAAAAGTCCGTCAGCAGCAGGACATCGTTTTTCAGCACCTCTTCCTTATAGGTGCCTGCTCCGGTCAGCCAGCTCATGAACCATTTTTCCTTGGTTTCCATTACGCCACGCAGCTTGCGCGGACTAAAAGCGGTAACACCTTCAAACGCTATGTCGTTGATCCGGACCAGATTCCCTTCGGTAATCCGGAAGGTGATCTGGTATTCTGAGGG
>DIUB01000109.1 GCA_002422265.1 Geobacter sp. UBA6169 | reverse complement strand
CGATGATGCAGCAGGGGGTGCAGGTTAATCTGCCCAAGGCAGATACCAAAGGGATGAGCGCCCAGGAAGATACGGTGATTGTGACTGTTGACCGTAACGGGCGAACCTTTATCAACAAGGACGAGGTGCCGGGGGGCGACCTGCGGCCCAAGCTGGCCGAGATGTTTGCCACCCGTACCAAGAAAGAGGTCTTTCTCAAGGCCGATGCCGGGGTTCCCTATGGCGAGGTGGTGCGGGCCATGGCCGAGATCAAGGGGGCCGGTATAGAACGGCTGGGGATGGTTACGGAGCCGGCCCAGAAGTAACTGCCATGTATCAGACCACGCTGCATAAGGATGCCGGTTTCGGACTGAGCGCCCTGTTGTCGGTCATCCTCCACGGTGCCGTCTTTGCCGCCGCCCTTTGGTGGGGCTCTCTGATGCCGCAGTTGGGGCCGGTACAAACCACTTACTACGTGGATGTGGTGACCCTGCCGGTGGCTGATCCCCGTGCAGGTAGCCCTGTTGCCGGCAGTGGTGATCAGGAGCAGCCTGCCGCAGCGGTACCGCCGCCGCCAGCAGCCATGGTCGCTCCGTCAGCAGCCCCGTCCAGGGCTGCAACCGACAAGAACGCGGCTCCCGCCACCGCCTCTGCTACCTTTCAGGAACGACTGGCCTCGCTCGAGGGGAAGGTTGATGCGCAGCGTCAGGCTGCAGCCTTTGAAGAGCTGCGGCAGCGGGTGGCAGCACGGGGCAAGGTTGGTATGCCCCGCGGTACCGGCACCGAGTCCGGCAGCGACTACACCGCCTACCTGCACTCGCGGTTGAAAGATGCATTTCGTGAGACCATCAGCTATCAGTCCAAAAATCCGTTTGTGATGGTACGGCTGACCATAGACGGAGACGGCAAAATTATCAGGTCCCGTGTCGAGAAAAGCAGCGGTGATCGCGTATTTGAGCTTTCGGTTACCCGTGCGATCATCCTTGCCGAGCAAAGCATCGTTCCGCCCCCCAACCGGGCAGTCTATGAAGGGGCCTTTGTGTTCAAACCCCAGGGAGTAACCCAGCAATGACTGTTCTGCGTCTGCTGCTGCTGGCCTGCCTGCTGCTTTTTGCAGTCCGGCATGACAGTACTGCCAGCAGCACCTATATCGAGGTAACCGCTGCAGGAAACCGCCAGCTCAGGCTGGCCGTGGTGCCGCCGCAGCCGATGGGAGCGACCATCCGTCCTGCATTGGCCAATGAAGCGGCAGCGGTCCACAGCTTTGACCTGACCATGTCCGGCCTGGTGGCGGCTGAGGTCAAGGATGCAGCCCCGCTGCTGAATGGCCTTGCCCTGACCCCGATTGATTTTGTCCCCTGGCTGTCTGCCGGTTATGATCTGTTGATCCGTGGTGAATACGAACTGCGGGGCGAAGAGCTGACCATGGAATTTCGACTGTACGATGTTCCGGCCAAAAAAATGCTGACGTCGAAACGGTTCTTGGGACGAGAAAAGGACCTGCGACGTTTTGCCCACAGCTTCAGTGACGAAATCATGCGTGCGCTAACCGGTGAAAAAGGGCCGTTTACCTCGAAGATTCTCTATGTGTCCAACAAGACCGGATCAAAAGAGTTGTTTTTGATGGACTGGGACGGCCATAACCCGCAACAGCTCACCAGCAATCGCTCGATAACCATCTCGCCAGATATCTCGCCCGATACCCGAGAAATTATTTTCACCTCTTATAAGCGTGGCAATCCTGACCTTTACAAGCGGGGTCTGACTGGAGTGGTGGAGGTACCGGTCTCCACCCGGCGTGGTTTGAACATTACCGGAGCCTGGTCACCGGACGGCAGCAAGATTGCCCTGGCCCTTTCAAAGGACGGCAATACCGAGATCTATACGGTTGCCCGTGATGGTTCTGCTCCCAATCGCCTGACCGTGACCCATGCCGCCAATGTCTCGCCGGCCTGGTCGCCTGACGGCAGCAAGATAGCTTTTGTGTCGGACCGTCTGGGCAAACCCCAACTTTTCACCATGGATGCAAACGGAGGCAATGTTCAGCGTTTTGGAACCGGAGGGGCTTATACGGTCAATCCGGCCTGGTCTCCCAAAGGTGATAAGCTGGCCTACGCCAAATCAGTCGGAGGTTTTCAGATTTTTGTGGCCAATGCGGATGGCAGTAACGAGATGCAACTGACCTTTGAGGGGAATAACGAACGCCCTCGCTGGTCACCGGATGGCCGGTTGATCGTCTTCAGTTCCAGGCGCAGTGGGCCGGAGGCGTTGTATGTGATGCGCGCCGACGGTTCAGGCCAGACGAAGGTCAGCCGTAATGGCGGGCTTAGCCAGCATCCGGTCTGGGTGCCGCAAAATCCATAAAAAATACCGGTTCCGGTTGCAAAAAGATTAAAGGGATGTATAATCCAACGCATATCAGATTTTGGCATGTTCAGCCGATCAATACGCTGCGTACAAGGAGGAGACGATGAGGAACGGATTGAAAGGAATGGTGGTTGCACTTGGTATGGTTGCCCTGATGGCTTCCGGTTGTGCCAAGGAGGAAGTGGTCAAGAAGGATGAGCCGGTTGTGCAGCAGCAGACCGTAAAAGCGCAGGAGCCGGTTCGGCAGGTAGAGCCGGTCAAGCAGCCTGAGCCCCAGCCTGAGCCGCCCAAGCAGGAGCAGACCGCAACTGCAGCCAAGGCTAGCGAAGCAGTCGTGCTTGAGGCAGTCTACTTTGACTTTGACAAGTCTGACCTGCGCCAGGATGCCCGTGATGCACTGTCCAAGAATGCTGAAGCCCTGCTGAAGAAGGTTGCAGATGCCAAGATAAAGATTGAAGGGCATTGCGACGAGCGCGGCTCTGACGAGTACAACCTGGCCCTGGGTGACCGTCGTGCGAAATCAGTTGCAAAATATCTGATTACGCTGGGTGTTGCCGCTGACCGGATTGAGACCATCAGCTACGGCAAGGAAAAGCCTGCTGTTGACGGCCACGATGAAGCTGCCTGGTCGAAAAACCGTCGCGCAGAGTTTGTTATCATCAAGTAATCAGCAACTGATGCAGGTTTTTATATGCGCCGGTATCCGGTAACACCGGTGCCGGCGTTTTTTTGTCTTCGAGTTGACATCTTGTGTTTTTGATATATATTATTTTTTGAATATATATACTGGAGTGTGTGTATGGTGAAACAGCAGCTTGTCACAGCAGTAGTGGGGATCATGCTGACAACGGGTGCCGCACTGGCCGACCCTGAGCAGGTCACGGTTCAGGAGGCGGTCAGCCGTGGCCTGTCGCAGAGCAACCTGTCGCGTGCAGCCGCTTTCCAGGCAGAGGCAGCCCGCTCGGGGGCCAGGGCGGCTGCCCTGCACTATCTGCCCAGCCTGACCTTTGAGGAGAGCTGGACCCGTTCCAACGTGCCGGTCAACACCTTTATGATGAAGCTGAACCAGGGACGATTTACCATGGCTGATATGAATACCTTGGGAAATCCGGCTCCGGTCAGTGATTTCAGGACTGCGCTGACGCTTGAGCAACCGTTGCTGGCACCGGGGGCATGGGCAGGCAGTGCCGTTGCCCGGTATGGAGCTGAGCGTCAAAGTGCCGTTGCTGAGCTGGTGCGCCAGCAGGTAGCGTTTCGGATCTTCCAGCAGTATCTGGAGGTACATAAGGCCAAGGCCCAGGTGACAGCTGCAGACAAGGCCCTGGATGAGGCACGTGAAAGCGCACGGCAGGCGAGCGTCAGAACAGCAGCCGGGTTGGGTCTTAA
>DIUB01000146.1 GCA_002422265.1 Geobacter sp. UBA6169 | reverse complement strand
TTAGGAGGATAGCAATAATACGTTGGACAAAATTGCGCTCAGATTTTGGTCAGATTTGGCTGCAGCGATTGAGTAAAACCGCAGGCGTAGCCAGAGCTACGTCGAGGATTTTATGATTGAGCTGCAACCAAAGATGGCCTGCAAGATGTTCATGTTATTGTTGCTAGCCTCCTTAGTACTGGCGCATACCGTTATCATGCATGCCGATGGTACGATTCTGACAGGGGGTTACCTCCACCTTGTGTATCCACTCTGTCCCCTCAGGCTTGATATGGCAGACTGCATCAATGATCAGTTTTGCACAGCCGGTTGCAGGACTGTACTTGTATTTTGCAAACAGACTTTGGGGGGTGTAGCTGCTGAATGGCAGGCTGACCCCCTCCCAACTGTTGATAGTCGTTGACGCCCCGACCGTTGGCTGGCCGCTGACCTTGATCTTGCACATACCAACGGATCCTTCGGTGAGCTCGCTTTTCCAGTTGAACTGATACTCTGTTGCCGATGCAACACCCTGCCCGACACAGAACAGCATAAAACAACATACCAGACCGATTTGGCTGTGGTGCTTCATGCAAGTAACTGCCATCTGCAAGTAACTCATCTTTTATCTCCCCCTTTTTCTGTTGCATGACCAGTTATTATCAGGATCCGTGCCAAAACAATTAAATCATTATATCAACATGTTGAGCGCATAACTACCGCCAACTTCTTTGGTTGACTGCCAATTTTGGTGGCTTTTTTCAGTCCGACTTCAGCGCCACGATCGGATCCAGCAGGGCTGCCTGACGGGCAGGATAAAAACCGAAGAAGATCCCGACCCCACTGGAGACCCCCACCCCCAGCAGGATTGCCCCCAAAGAGAGCGAAAACTGCCACTGGGCAAAATGGGCGATCAGCCATGAGGCTCCCACCCCGACGACGATACCGAACAACCCGCCCACCAGCGAAAGGATCACCGACTCGATCAGAAACTGTCCACGGATATCGCCCCGTTTGGCCCCCAGAGCGCGACGGATGCCGATCTCCCGCCGCCGCTCGGTGACCGAAACCAGCATGACGTTCATCACCCCCACCCCGCCGACAATCAGGGAGATGCTGCCGATGGCCCCCAGCAGCAGGGTAAACATCTGCATCTGTTTTTCCATCTGGGCAATGATCTCTTCCGGGCTGGTGATCCTGACCTGCGGCCCTTTCAGGCGGCTGAAGTAGGCTGCCAGCTGTTCGCGGGCCAGATCGTTGGTCGCGCCGGGTCTCACCCGCGCCATGATTGTGCTGAGCTCGGCATTGGCAAAGATCCGCAGGCCGGTAGTGATATGGACGTAGATCATTTCGTTGGGTTCAAAACGCCGCATGCCGCCGGTCGGCACTTCACTGGTAACACCTATTACAGTCAGCAGATGGGTACCGACCCTGATTCTGGAACCAAGCAACGGTCGAGCACCCAGCTTGGTCAGCTCGTCAGCCACCTCGCTACCGATCACGCAGTACTGACTCTGCTGATCAAGATCTGACAGGAAACGTCCTTCACGGATGGTGAGCTTGTTGATATCGAGAAAACTGGCCGTAACCGCCATCGGCGCGGCCCGTTCCAGCCGTTTGCCGGCAAAACTGATCTCTCCGGAGCCCCGTACCGAGGGGGCCACGACGGCGACTGCCGGACAGGCAGGGGGAATGGCCGCAACGTCAGCCAGCTTGAGGGAAGCCGGTGCCTTTGACGGACCGCCGCCGGGTGAGCCGCCGAAATCCTTTTCAATGGTCAGGATATCAGTACCCATCTCTTTGAACTGCCGCAGCGCCTCGTCCTGCACAATCCTGCCGACCGAGACCATGGCAATAACCGAGCCGATGCCGATCACAATACCGATCAGAGCCAGGATCGTGCGCTGTTTGGCGGAGAGCAGGCTACGGGCTGCCTCCTGCAGGTTGGCGGAAACAATCATGGCAGGATCACCCCGTCTTGCATCCGCGCCACCCGTTTACATTGACGGGCAATGCCGGGATCATGGGTGATGATCACCACGGTGATCCCCTCTTCTGCATTCAGGATCTTGAACAGATCCATGATCTCGCCGCCCACCTGGGTGTCCAGGGCGCCGGTCGGTTCATCGGCCAGAATCAGGGAAGGGCTGCCCACCAGGGCACGGGCAATGGCCACCCGCTGTTGCTGGCCGCCTGAAAGCTCATTGGGGCGGTGATGGGCCCGATCAGCCATGCCGACCCGTTTCAGCAGATCCATGCAGCGATGGTGATGGTCCGTGCCGGTGGTGCTGCGATAGATCAGCGGCAGGGCCACGTTTTCAAGGGCAGTCAGGCGCGACAGCAGGAAGTATTGTTGAAAGACAAACCCGATCCGCTGGTTGCGGATCTCGGAGAGGGCGTCATCATCGGTGTAGGAGACCTCGGCGCCGTCCAGCATGAAGCTGCCGGAGGTGGGACGATCCAGCAGGCCGATGACGTTCATCAGGGTTGATTTGCCGCAGCCGGATTGCCCCATGATGGAGAGCAGCTCCCCCTGCTGCACCTCCAGGTTGACCCCTTTCAGCACGTCAACTTCGGTCGGGCCGATCCGGTAGGATTTGCGTATGTCGCGCAGGGTCAGCATCTAGGGCCTGTTCCCGTTTGAAGAGGCACCCGGCAGTTCGATCAGATCCCCGTCCTTCAGACCGGCGGTTATCTCCACCGCATCCTGGGTGGTGTAGCCAGTACTCACCACTACTTTTTCCGACGGGTCGGCAGCGGTTGCACCCTTCCTGCGCAGCACATAGCGCGTGCCGTTTTCCTCGTGAACCGCAGCGATCGGTACCATCAGGGCATCAGCCTTTTGGTAGACGATGATTTCAAGATGGGCGGTCATACCGACCATGATCCGCTTTTTCAGTTCCGGCGGGACCTGCTCAACCACAATCCGCACGCCAAAGGAAGGGGCTGCCTTGCCAGCATCCCCTTCTTCGGCATGGGGAGAAATACTCTGGATACTGCCGCTCAGTTGCTCTCCGGGAAAGGCATCGCCGCTGATACGCACCTGCTGACCCAGTTTGACCTTGGTAACATCCACCTCATCCAGTTTGGCATATACTGAAAAACCGGACAGATCGCCGATGGCCAGCAGCAACTCTCCTTGCTGGAAAGAGGCGCTGCGCTCCACAATACGGCCATCTTTGGACTGACCGCTGGCAGGCGGTTTCATAACAATTCCGGCAACCGGTGCAACAACCGTTGCAGCAGCCAGGTCTCGCTCAAGCTGATTCATCCGCGCCTCAGCGTTCTCAAGCTCAAAACGGGATACCTTACGGCTTTCGGCGTTACCTTTATCCTGTGCAGCCTTCAGCTCTTCCAGCGCCCCCTGGTAATCCATCTGTTGATTACTGTACTGGGTCTTGGCGGATTCATACTCGGTGGCCGGGATAATCCCTTTTTTAAACAACCGCTCCGACTCGTCCAGCGTCTTTTTCTGATTCTCCAGCGCCAGCTTGGCCTTGGCCAGTGAACGATGGGCGCGCGCCATCTCGCTGCCGGCATCCCATCCTTCCATCTGACTGAAATTGTTATGAGCCTTGATATAGGCCGCCTGTGCCTCGCGGTATTTAATCCGGGCTTCACTGGTATCCATGGTCAAAAGCGGTTGACCGGCAGTGACTACATCGCCGTAACGTACCAGCACCCGCTCCACCTTGCCGCTGATCGGACTGGTAAGGTTGACCATCTGCAGCGGCATTAATTTACCGGTAAGGGCGATGCCGGAAGAGACCGGTTGCGGGGTGACCGGAACGAAGACGGCTGCCCCGGGTTTGGCAGCAGCCACAGCCGGCGCCTTGAAAACGGCCGGTGTGCGATTCCAGACATACAGGCCTATCCCCAGAAACAGCAGAATGCTGAACGCAGTGGCCGCAATCCTGATCACCTGTACTTTTTTAAGGGCAGCCTGGAGCTGCTCGTTGCTCTGCTCGGTCTTCAGATAGGCCTGCTGCAGTTCACGGTGCTTGCTTTTCAGTTCGTCCGTCAGGCGGGCTTCAGCCTGCTGCAGATCCTGCAGTTCGGTGATATCGCTGAAGACAACAATGACCCCCTGCTGCCCATCAGCTTCCTCATCATCCTTCAGAAAGGTGGTGGTCAACGCCAGGGTGACGGTGATGCCGTGACGGGTAAACGGCACCACCCGGTTATGGCTGGCTGATGCCTCATAGATCGCATCCAGGACAGTCTGGTTGAAATCGTCATTTTCTTCTGCCTGCAAAAAAAGTTCGGCAAAAGACCGTCCCAGCACCTCTTCGCGGGTAATTCCCAGAATACCGGCAGCTGACCGGTTAAAGGTGATGATCCGTCCCTCGCAGTTGATGGTCATCACACCATCCGACATATCACTCAGGATTCTTTCTGCTATAACAGGGTCACGTTCCATGGTGGTTCCGTTCAGTTTCGATCAACAAGCGCAATCCCCAGGCGGTCGAGGGTGATCCCCAGGGTCTGGTCAAGGGTGGTCAGGGCGTTCAGATAGCCGGTAATGGCATCGAGCTCATTTTTCTGAGCTAACTTGAGATCGTTTTGAAAGCTGACCAGCTGGAAGTTGGTGGAGCGGCCGGCCTTGAGCTTTTCAGTTTCTATCTCGACCTTTTTCTCTGAAAGGGTTCGGGAGAGGGTGGCCAGCTTGATCTGGCGGTGGCTCATCTCGGCCGAGCGCAGGGCATCCTGGATCTCGATCTCAATCTCTTCCCGTCGCTTGCCCAGGTCATTTTCAAATTTTTTCCGGTTGATATCGGCGACAAGGTAGGCCTGCCGGTCTGCAGAACTGCGGTAGAGGTTGTCCAGCGGAATAGTCAGCTGCATGCCGGTATACCAGCTGCCGTTACTGCTCAGGTAATCGTTTGAGTAGTTGCCGGTCAGGCTCAGATCCCAGAGCGTATTCCGTTTGGCTATGGTGACGGCCCGCTTGGTTCTGGCGTAATCAAGCAGCAGTTGCTGATAATCAGGCCGGTTTTCAAAGGCCAGTTGCAGGGCCTGTTCCAGTGTGTACGGCAGCGGCGGGATCGTAGTTTCCTGCACCGGCCTGATACGCCTGTTTTTATCCACATCAATGGCCTTGGTCAGTGCCAGCCGGGTGGCATCCAGACTGTTTTCCGCAGCAAGCAGGTCGTATTCCTGGCGGGCCAGGTCTGCCTCAGACTGGATGATCTCGATCGCTGCCATCCGCCCAGCTGCAATCAGCTCACGGTTGGTTGCAAGCAGATCTTTACTGCGCTGCAACGATTGCCGATTGTTTTCCAGCGACTGAATCGCCTTGGCGTAGCTGCGGTAGGCGGTAATGACGCCGGTCAAGGTTGTAATCAGGGTTGACTTGAGAGAAAGGATATTACCCAGCTCCGCCTCACGGGCAGCCCGGACGGGCTCCAGGTTCACGTCAAGGCCGGCATTCTTCAGCAGAGGCTGCTCCAGGGTTACTTTCCAGCCCTTGCCGGTCACATTGCGCTGCGAGGTATCAAAGGTGCCGGAAAGGGTCAGCGTGGCACCGGTCGGTATTTTTTCTATCACAGTGAGGCTGGAGGATGTGGTGGTCGTTGTGGCACCGGCTGCAGCGCCTGATGCCGCCCCCAGGTTTCCGGCAGTGCCGGACAGCTTGGGTTCGGTGGTCAGCGACAGAGTCGGCACAAAGGTGTCCTCGGCCATCCGCAAGGCATATTTTTGAGACACACGCTCAAGATAGGCATTCT
>DIUB01000177.1 GCA_002422265.1 Geobacter sp. UBA6169 | reverse complement strand
CTGCCGGTCTGAATATCCCGGTTAAACATTCTTTTGTCGCGGATACACCGGGAAGGTTGCACGGCCAGTGTCTTTACGCTATATCTGCACATCTCAATTTATATGATCGTAAGGAGCCTTGTCACGATATGCGCTACATTACTGCCGGTGAGTCGCACGGTCCACAGTTGACCGCCATTATCGAAGGATTGCCTGCCGGGCTTTTGGTTTCCAGAGAACAGATCGACCGGCAGTTGTTCCGCCGTCAGCAGGGCTATGGCCGGGGTGACCGGATGAAGATTGAGCAGGACCGGGTGGAGATCCTTTCCGGTGTCCGCTGGGGCAGAACACTGGGCTCGCCGGTGACACTGGTGATCAAAAACCGGGACTGGGAAAACTGGCTGGAGAAGATGTCGTCCCTGGCAGAGCATGACGGTATGGCGGAAGCGGTGACCCGTCCCCGTCCCGGACATGCCGACCTTGCCGGTGGCATGAAGTACGGACATCGGGATTTGCGTAATATTCTGGAGCGATCAAGCGCCCGTGAAACAGCAGTACGGGTTGCGGTGGGGGCGGTGGCGCGTCAGTTTCTGGAGGAGCTTGGCATACTTGTCGGCGGCATGGTAACTGAACTTGGGGGCGTGTCTGCCCGGCCGGTTGCAGCCCCCTTTACCGAACTATGGCAGCGGGCCGCTGCCTCGGAACTGTTCTGTTGTGACCCGCTTGCGGAAGTGGAGATGAAGCGCCTGATCGATCACACCAAGGCAGCTGGCGACACTCTTGGAGGGGTGGTTGAAGTGCAGGTCTGCGGCCTTCCTCCCGGACTGGGCAGCCATGTCCACTGGGACCGCAAGCTTGACGCCCGCCTGGCCATGGCGCTGATGAGTATCCAGGCCATAAAGGGGGTGGAGGTGGGGCTTGGCTTTGAGGCGGCCCGCCGACCCGGCTCAAAGGTTCATGACGAGATCCAGTATGACCGGACTGCCATGGAGCGTGGCGCTGTAAGCGCATATACTCGTCCCACCAACAATGCCGGCGGCCTGGAAGGGGGGATGACCACCGGTGAGCCGCTGATTCTGCGGGCGGCCATGAAGCCGATTCCGACCCTGTATACTCCGCTTGGGTCAGTGGACATTATAACCCATGAACCGTACGAGGCGTCGGTGGAACGTTCCGATACCTGTGCCGTTCCGGCTGCCCTGGTGGTGGCTGAGGCGGTGGTGGCCATCGAACTTGCCAAAGCTGTGCTGGACAAGTTTGGTGGTGATTCCATGGAGGAAATTATCCGTAACCGGGATGGTTATCTGGCATCCATAAGGAGCTTCTGATGGATGCCAACATTGTACTGACCGGGCCGATGGGCAGCGGTAAAACCAGTGTGGGCCGCCTGTTGGCCAGGCAGCTGGGGTATGATTTTGTTGACCTTGACGCTCTTATTGTGGAGCAGGAAGGTTCCAGCATTAACGAGGTGTTTGCCGGTGGCGGCGAACAGGTGTTCAGGGAGATGGAGACCGCATCACTGGCCACCCTGGCTGACCGGCGGCGGATAGTGCTCTCAACCGGAGGCGGCGTGGTACTGCGGGAAGAGAACCGTATTCTTTTGCGGATGATCGGCCGGGTGGTCAACCTGACCGCTTCGGTTGCCACCCTGGCAGAGCGTCTTGCGCAGGCCGATGACCGGCCCCTGCTTAATGGAGAGGAGTCGCGGGAAGAACGTCTGGGCCGCATTCTGCAGGAGCGGGAGCCGTTCTATGCCGATGCCGACATAAGAATTGACACTACCGGGAAAACATTGGAAGATGTTGCGGCTGAAATCCTGCGCAGATTACCCGTGAACGCATCAGGAGCACTGTGAAAACAATCACCATTCAGCTTGATTCCCGAAAGTATGACATCCGGATCGGCAGTGCTCTTCTGGCGGGCATCGGACTTGCCTGCAAAGAGGCTGGACTTGCAGGCCAGGCCGCTGTTGTAACCAATCCCACCGTTGCCCCGCTGTATGCCGGGGCTGTCACCACATCCCTTGCAGCCGCCGGTTTTCCGCCGGTTACTATTGAAATACCGGACGGTGAAGAATACAAAACCGGCGCCACCCTTGAAATGGTCTATGACCGGCTGCTTGAGGCCGGTCTTGACCGCCGCAGTTTCATTGTGGCGCTGGGCGGCGGCGTGGTGGGCGATCTGGCCGGTTTTGCTGCCGCAACCTTTTTGCGCGGCATCCCCTTTGTGCAGGTGCCCACTACCCTGCTGGCCCAGGTGGACAGCAGTGTCGGCGGCAAGACCGGCATCGACCATCCCCGCGGCAAAAATCTGATCGGCGCTTTTTATCAGCCGCAGCTGGTGCTGGCCGATCTGGATACGCTACGTACTCTGACTGAACGCCATTACCGGGCCGGACTTGCGGAGGTGGTCAAGTACGGGGTTGTGCTGGATGCTGCCCTGTTTGAGCTGCTTGAGTCCAACGTGGAGCGGCTGTTGTCACGCGATCCGGATCTGCTGGTGGAGGTGGTGGCCTGCTGTTGCCGCATCAAGGCCTTTGTGGTTGAGCAGGATGAACGTGAAGCAGGGCTGCGGGCAGTGCTTAATTATGGTCACACGCTGGGCCACGCCTTTGAAACCCTTGGTGGATACCGCGATCTGGTGCATGGTGAGGCGGTTGCCATGGGGATGGCCTGTGCAGCGGATATTTCCTTAAGATTAAGTTTCTGCACAAAAGAGGAGCGGGACCGTATTGTTGCATTGCTGCAACGGTTGGGGCTGCCGGTCGATCCGCCGGATGCTGATCCTGCGCTGCTGGCAGCAGCGCTTATCAGCGACAAGAAGAACCGTTCCGGAACATTGAGCTATATCTGCAACCGTGGCATTGGCGGTTACCTGGTGCATATGATTACGCCGGTCGAACTGGCCGCAGCCTGTAACGCAGGGAGGTGAGGGAAACAATGCAGCCATCGTCAGATTCCTTCCGCAATGAGGTCAGTGTGTACGAGGAACGGCTTCGGGATAATCCTGCTTCGTACTGTTTTGCGGCCCTAGCGGAGCTGTACCTGAAAGCGGGTCAGGCGGATGATGCCCTGTCCGTAGCCAGAGCCGGCGTTGCCCGCTATCCGGGGTTTGTTGCCGGTCAGATGGCTCTGGCCAGGGTCTGTCAGCAGCAGGGCCTGGTTGATGAGGCGTTGCAAGCCCTTGCTGTGGTCACAACTGCAGTGCCGGAATCGTTGGAAGCCCAGCAGATGCGTATCCAGCTCTGTATTGCCGTGGGTCGGTATGCTGAGGCCCTTCAGGCGTTACAGACAGTTCTGGAATTTTACCCGGATGATCAGGAGCTTCAGGCTGAGCTGGCTGAGCTTGAACAGGCGGTCTGGGATAACACTGCCCTTGGGGATGACAACCTGGAGTTGATTGAGTTGCGTGAAGAGGACATGATTTCTGACCTCCCTGATGAGTCTCTGGAGGATGAACTGGTGCTGCGTACCGCCTCGCCGCTTGTCCGCAAAACCGATCCCTGGGATATCGCTGCTATTCCTGTTCCGGCAAGCGATACGGATGCCGGGGCAGTTGCTTTTGATACTGAACAGCAGGCTGACGATGATCCGATTATAACGGCAACCGTTGCCGAATTGTACCGGTCCCAGGGGTTTAGCGATAAGGCGCGGGATATCTACCAGGCTTTACTGGCGCGGAATCCTGCCGACGCCGCCGCTGCCGCCGGGCTTGCCAGTCTGGAACAACAGTCCACGGAAACGGCCGCCACTGCGGTTGCCATGCAGGCTGCGCCTGCAGCTGACGGCAGTGCAGATCATGGCGCAGTTGCAATCCTGGAGGGGTGGCTGGAGAATATCCGGAGGTTGCAGGCATGTCGCTAAGGGAAATTCTGACTTCAATGATTGAGCAGGTTGACGGTGCCCATGCGGTGATGCTGATGGGCTATGACTGCATGGCTGTTGACGAGGTGCGCCGGGGAGAACCCGATTTCGATGCGCAGGCCATGGCGGTGGAGTATGCCACGGTTATCAGGGATATCCGTCGCACCATCGAAGTGGTGGGGGCCGGTGACATGGAGGAGATGACCATCACCACCACCAATGCCGGCATGGTTTTACGGATTCTGAATGACGATTTTTTTGCCCTCTTTGTGCTTTCCAGAACTGCGAACCAGGGCAAGGCGCGCTTTCTGCTGAGCGCCAGAGCGCTGGACCTGATTCAGTCAGTGGAGTAACCAGATGCGTATACTGATACTGCATGGACCAAATCTGAACCTGTTGGGGCAAAGGGAGCCGGAGGTATACGGTTTCCTCACATTGCAACAGATAAACG
>DIUB01000178.1:15396-15557 GCA_002422265.1 Geobacter sp. UBA6169 | reverse complement strand
CTGGTGGCCAAGACCGCGCCTGACCGGACCCTGCTGCAGGCCCTGGACCTGAAGAGCGGCAAGCCCCTTGCCAGGGTGGCCTTCTATGGGACAGACCCAGCCAGGGTTGCGGCAACCAGCACGGCAGATGGCACCGCCCTCTGGGACATCAAACAACAGGG
>DIUB01000178.1:6115-15357 GCA_002422265.1 Geobacter sp. UBA6169 | reverse complement strand
GTGGTCAGATCACCATCAAGGTGACTGATTCAGGTGACAAGACTGTGTTTGAAGAGGCTGTCAAAAGCTCACCATCCGGTTCATTCCATGGTCAGTTCAGCCTGCCAACAACCCCCACCCTGGGGGAATACCGCATCTCTGCCAGCAATGGGAAAGACTCATGGCAGGGCAGCTTCAAGGTGCTGGAGTACCGCAAGCCGGAGTTTGAGGTAAAGCTGCTTGCGGATCAGCAGTTTCCGCTATCCGGTAGCCAGATCCCGGTCAAGCTTGCAGCCCGTTACTACTTTGGCGCACCGGTGGCAAATGCCAAGGTAGTCTGGCGGGTCTACAGCCTGCCCTGGTACACCGGCGAACGTGCCGGTGGCGGCTTTGGCGAAGAATCATACCAGTATGACGGCTACAATGAGTTTATTGGCGAAGGTGAGGCAACGCTGGACCCCAACGGTGAAGCCACCATCACCGTAACAGCCAAAAACCATGAACAGCCGGTACGCTATTCCATTGAGGCTGATGTAACCGACAACTCTTCCCGCCAAGTAAGCGGCTCAGCCGGCCTGACCGTGGTGCCGTCGCTGCTGGATATCAGGATCAAGGGCGAGCAGTACCTGCTGCAACCGGGTAAATCGGCCGGCTTTATCCTGCGGGTGGCTGACTGGCAGGGGGTTGCCAAACCCGATACAGCGGTTGCACTGATCATTGAAAAGCAGGTCTATGACACAAAGAGCCGCACCTATAGCTGGAAGACCGTCACCACCCTGCATGATCGCACCGGTAAGGACGGGGCAACCCGGATCAGCTACCGTTTCCCTTCTTCTGACTACTGGCGACTGCGGGCTGAGACCTTTGATGAAGGCAAGCGTCGCGGCTATGATGAGACATACACGTGGGTCTGGGAACAGGGCAGCAGCTGGGCCGGCAGCTACCGCGAGCTTGAGGCGGAGTTTGACAAAAAGAGCTACCAGCCGGGTGAGACTGCCCGGTTGATCCTCCGGGCACCGGCGCTGGGGGGTTCACTGCTGCTGACCCTTGAAGGTCGCCGCATCCATCAGAGCCGGATTATCCCGATCACCGCTGCGGTGCAGGTGGTTGAGATCCCGGTCACCAAAGAGCTGGCCCCCAACATCCATGTCTCAGCCAGCACCATCTATAATGGGCGTTTTTACCAGCAGCAAGGCATGTTAAAGGTTGACCATCAGCCAGGCAAACTGGATCTGACCGTTACGCCGCAGCAGCCGATCTACAGCCCTGGCGATACCGCAAAGATCACCATCAACAGTAAGGCTGAAGGCAAGCCGGTTCCAGCCGAGATCTCGCTGGCCCTGGTGGATGAGGCGATCTTTGCCGTGGCACCGGAGACCCGCGAGGAGATCTACCGCTTCTTCCGTGGACAACGGGATCATCTGGTCCGCACGATCCACTCCTTCCCCCGGCTCTATCTGGGGGGTGCATCAAAGGATCTGGCAAAACTGGCCGGTGACGATGACCTGAAGGGGATCAAGGTCCGCAAGGTGTTCAAGGACACGGCTGCCTGGCTGCCAATGCTGGCCAGCGACAGCAATGGTACGGTGGTTGCTGAGGCAATACTGCCGGACAACCTGACCACATGGCGCGCCACTGCGGTGGGGCATACAGCAGAGCAGCAGTTTGGCAGCGGACAGGGCAGTTTTATCAGCCGTCTACCGTTCATGGCCCGTCTGGCGCCACCCCGTTTCATGGTGGCCGGCGACCGGTTGGAGATTCCGGGGCTGCTGAACGATGCCAGCAACAAAGAACAGCAGGTTAAAGGTCGCTTTGAGGCCACCGGTCTGACCCTGCTTGGCGACACCGGCTTTACCGGAATTGTTCCGGCAGGCGGCTCGTTGCGCAAGAATATTGAGGTTACGGCGCAGCAGCCCGGTCAAGCCATGTTGCGGCTGACCGCTGCTGGCAGCGAGGGCAAAGATGCCCTGGAGCTGACCTTCCCGGTGCTGTCCCGCTCCCTGCAACGGGAACAGGCAGCCGGTATCAGCCTGAAGAGCGGGCAGGGGCAGACAGACCTGACCGTCCCGGCTGACGCCCTCGCCGGCAGCGCCACCCTGCAGATATCCTTTGCGCCAACCATCACCGACAGCCTGTTGCCTGCACTTGAACAGCTGATCGCCTTTCCCTACGGCTGTGTGGAGCAGACCGTGTCCCGCTTTGTTCCGGCTGCCTACGTCAAGCGACTCTTGACTGAGCAGAAGCAGCAGGTTTCCCCCCTGCTTGCTCAGAAGCTGCCGGATATCCTGGCTGAGGGCTTACGGCGACTGGCTGACTTCCAGCATGAGGATGGCGGCTGGGGCTGGTGGCAGAGCGGCCCCAGCAGTCCGGAGATGACCGCACTGGTCATGCAGGGGCTGGCACAGGCGCAACAGGCCGGGGTTACCGTTGATGAGCAGCTGCTTAATCAGGGTAAAAAAGCGTTGGAGATTCAGCTGTCCTCCGCCACTCCTGCACAGGCTGCCGTGCTGTACCGTGCCCTGACCGCCCACGGCGGCAGCAGTCCTGCCACGGAAAAAAAGTTGGAGGAAGCGCTGAACACCCTGCCGTCCGAGGCGCTGATCGCCTTTACTGAGGCACTCTACAACCGGGGTGAAAAGGTCCGCGCCGCAACCCTGCTGCAGGCCATGACCCCGTTTCTGCAGCAGGACCGGGAGGCAGCCTGGCTGCCGGAAAGCGATACCGGCTGGCGCTGGGGCGGTTCATCCATTGAAACAACCGCTGCCCTGCTCGCGACAACAAGCCGGATCACTCCCAAAAGCACGCTGGCTCCTGCCCTGGCCCGCTACCTGACACGACAGCAGTACGGTGGCTGGTGGCGAACTACCAGCAGCTCAGCAGTCAGTGTTATCGCCCTGACCGACTATGTCAGAGCAACAGGCGAACAGCAGGCCAGCTATACCGCCACCCTGTTACTGGGGAACAGACCGCTGGAGCAGTTCATTGTTGAACAGGGCCGCCTGACCAAAGGGCGCGCAGTTCTGAACATCCCGGCCGAACACGGGACAAACAGGCTGCAACTGATCAAGCAGGGGCCTGCCGGAACCGCCTATCTGGGTGCCTCACTGCAGTACCGTGTGCCGCTTGAGCAGCGTGCCAGGGCCGAGGGCCTGCAGGTTGAGCGTAGCATCTACCGGATCAGTTCTGTGCAGCACAACGGACAATGGCGACACGAATACGAACCGCTCAAACCGGGTGATCCGGTTACGGTTGGCGAAGATCTGGAGGTCCGGCTGACCGTCAAAAACAGTGCCGCCCTTGAGTATCTGATTCTGGAAGATTACCTGCCGGCAGGCTTTGAAGTCCGTCAGGCAGACCGTGACCCCCGCTATGCAGGCGAGACATCCTATCGCGGCTGGTATGACCACAAGGAGCGTCGCGATACCCTGATGGCCTGGTTTATCAGCCAGCTTCCCGCAGGCAGCCATGAGTTCCGGTTTGTGGTCTACCCGGAACTGAAAGGCAAGGTCACGGCGCTGCCCACCGCTCTCTGGCCGATGTACCGTCCGGAGCTGCGGGGTGAAAGCAGCCCCTGGCAGGTTGAGGTGCGCTAGATGGGCAACATCATCCTGATGATCGTCTGCCTGCTGGCAGGCATGGGGCTGCGCTGGACCGGACGGTTCCCTGAGGCAACACCGGCCGCCTTTAACGGCTATGTGATCCATATTGCCCTGCCGGCTGCGGCCCTGCTCTATCTGCACGGCATCAGCTTTGACCGTTCCATGATCATGACCCCGCTGATGCCCTGGCTGCTGTTTCTGCTGAGCTGGGGCTTTTTTGCCCTGTTGGGGCGTCTGCTGCAGCTGCCGCGCCGTACCGTAGGAGCCCTGATCCTGC
This sequence comes from Geobacter sp. UBA6169, assembly GCA_002422265.1. Lineage (GTDB taxonomy): Bacteria > Desulfobacterota > Desulfuromonadia > Geobacterales > Pseudopelobacteraceae > Trichlorobacter. The sequence goes on along the minus strand of DIUB01000178.1, from coordinate 11,502 downwards.
TGGGTGGTTTAGGCAACACCTCCTTTGTGGGGCTGCCGATGATTGAGGCTTACTACGGCAAGGAACTGCTGGGGGTCGGCATTCTGGCTGACCAGCTGGGCACCTTCATGACCCTCTCTACCCTGGGGGTGCTGGTGGCATCGATCTACTCATCCGGTAATCCGTCTCTACGGGACATGCCCCGCAAGGTGCTGTTCTTCCCGCCGTTCCAGGCACTGGTACTGGCACTGATCCTGCGGCCGGTACCGTTTCCCGACTGGACGGTCATGATCCTGCGCAAGCTGGCCGATACCGTCACACCGCTGGCCCTGGTCTCAGTAGGGTTCCAACTGCGCTTTGCCTCCCTTGAAGGGCTCAAGCTGCGGCTGGCTGCCGGTCTGGGCTATAAACTGCTGCTGGGACCGGCGCTGTTGGCTCTGCTCTACCTGGGCGTTCTGGGGCTGCGCGGCCCTGCTGTGCAGGTGACCCTGTTTGAGGCAGCCATGGCGCCGATGATCACCGCCGGCATCGTGGCCATTGATCATGACCTGGACCCGCCGCTGGTAACCATGCTGCTGGGGATCGGCATCCCGCTCTCCTTTGTCACTTTGGCAGGCTGGGAGCTGGTACTGAGAATGTTCTGAATGAAGAAAGAGACTGCCGGGTTATGGCCGAAAGATCAGAGCCGCTGCAGGAAAATCTCTCCCCATTCAGTCAAAATATGCTATAGAAAGTACCTTTCAAGTCATCCGCAGATGTCAGAGGAGTATGTATATGCCTAAGTTTATTGAAGGCAATCTTGACGCTAAGGGGCTTACCTTCGGTATTGTGGTCAGCCGTTTCAACAGCTTTATCTGTGAACGCCTTCTGGAAGGGGCCATTGATGCCCTGGTACGCCATGGCGCTGCAGAAACTGACATCACCGTAGCGCGCATCCCCGGCGCCTTTGAGATCCCCCTGGCAGCCAAGACCATGGTGGCGTCACAGAAATTTGACGCTGTTATCTGTCTGGGCGCCGTCATCCGCGGTTCTACTCCCCACTTTGAGTATGTCTCGTCTGAAGTCTCCAAAGGGGTTGCCTCGGTCTCGCTGGACAGCGGTATCCCGGTTGCCTTTGGCGTTTTGACCACCGACACCATTGAGCAGGCAGTGGAGCGAGCCGGTACCAAGGCAGGCAACAAGGGCTTTGAGGCGGCAGTCACCGCCATTGAAACCGTTAACGTCATCAAGGCACTGAAATAGCATGGGACTTCGTCGTGAAGCACGTGAACTTGCCCTGCAGATGCTCTATGCGCAGGACACCCTGCAAGGTACTATACGGGACACCCTGCGCGGTTTCCGCGAAGGGGTTGAGACAGGTCAGCGCACCCGGGAGTTTGCCGAAGCTCTGGTGCTGGGAGTGATGGAGCAGCGCGAGGCCATCGACCAGGCCATTGTAGCCCGGTCTAAGCACTGGGCCCTGTCACGCATGCCCCGGGTTGATTTGAATATCATGCGGCTGGCAGCGTATGAACTGATGTTCCGGCGGGACATCCCCAAGAAGGTCAGCATTAACGAGGCGATCGAGATCGCCAAAAAATATGGTGACAAGGAGTCTCCCGCCTTTGTGAACGGCATCCTGGATGAACTGGAGTCCTGCCCCAAGGACGAGGAGCGGAGTGACACAGAATGAATGACGAGATCAAGGTTGGCCTGATCGGCTTCGGCAATATCGGTGCAGGGGTGGTCAGGCTGTTGCAGGACAATGCAGACACCGTACAGCAGAAGGTGGGACGCCGTATAACCTTAAAGCGGATCGCAGATCTGGACATTACCAGCGACCGCGGGGTAGCGGTTGATCCGGCCCTGCTGACCACTAACGTCAACGATATCTTCAACGATCCCGAGATCAGCATTGTGATCGAACTGATCGGCGGCTATGAACCGGCCAAGAGCTTTGTGCTGCGGGCGATTGAGGCCGGCAAGCATGTTGTAACCGCCAACAAGGCGCTGCTGGCCCTGCATGGTGACGAAATCTATGCTGCTGCAGCCCGCAAGGGGGTAGAAGTACAGTTTGAGGCGGCCGTGGGGGGCGGTATTCCGGTGCTGTCGGCTATCAAAGGCAACCTGGCCGGAAACCGCTTCAATTCAGTCTTTGGCATTATGAACGGTACCTGCAACTATATCCTGACCCGTATGACCCAGGAGGGGGCCGACTTCGGCGAGGTACTGCAAAGCGCCCAGGAACTGGGCTATGCAGAGCCGGACCCTGCCTTTGATATCGAAGGAACCGACACCGCACACAAGCTGGCAGTGCTGGCCTCGCTCTGCTTCGGCACCACCATCGACTTTAACGCCATCCATACCGAAGGGATCACCGGCATCTCCGGCATTGACATCAGCTATGCCGCCGAGTTCGGCTACCGGATCAAGCTGCTGGCCATCGGCAAACTGACTGATGACGGCCAGCTTGAGGTACGGGTTCATCCCACCATGATTCCCCTGAACAATCCACTTGCCGATGTAAACGGGGTATTCAACGCCATCCGGCTGACCGGTGACTTTGTCGGCCCGGTGCTGTTCTATGGTCGGGGGGCTGGCCAGAACCCCACTGCCAGCGCCATTGTGGGCGATCTGATCGCCCTTTCCCGCAGTATTGCTGCCGGCGTACAAACCCGCCGCGCCGCACCGTTGGGCTTTCTGGACACCAGCATCACAACTCTGCCGCTCAAGCCGATGGAAGAGATCGTTACCAGCTTCATGCTGCGCTTTACCGCCCTGGACCAGCCGGGCGTTCTGGCCAATATCGCCGGTGTGCTGGGCAAAAACGGTATCAGCATCGAATCAATGGTGCAGACCGCTCGCCATAACGGCGGTGAAGCAGTGCCGATCGTGATCATGACCCATGAGGCGCGAGAAGGGGCAATTCGCGCGGCCCTGGCAGAGATCGACCAGTTTGATTTCATCAGCGAGCAGAGCCGGCTGATACGTATTGAGGATAATCTGGAGTAAAAGGAGAAGATATACTATGCAAACGAAGATCTTGCTGCCGGAAGACAAGATACCCCAGCAATGGTACAATATAATCCCCGATCTGCCAGGGCCGCTGGCACCGGTCATCTCTCCCCGCACCGGCCAGCCGGTCACCCCTGAGGAACTGCTGGCCATCTTCCCGCCTGCCATCCTGGAGCAGGAGATGTCCAACCAACGCTGGATCGACATTCCCGCCGAGGTTCGAGACATCTATACCATGTGGCGTCCTTCCCCAATGTTCCGGGCCCACCGCCTGGAAAAGGCACTGGGAACCCCGGCCAAGATCTATTACAAGTATGAAGGGGTCTCGCCGGCAGGCTCCCACAAGCCCAACTCAGCCATTCCACAGGCCTTCTACAACAAACAGGCCGGCATCAGGCGTCTGGCCACCGAGACCGGTGCCGGACAATGGGGCAGCTCACTGTCGCTGGCCTGCTCCCTGTTCGGGCTGGAATGCACGGTCTACATGGTCAAGGTTTCCTACTTCCAGAAGCCGTACCGTAAATCCATGATGCAGATGTGGGGGGCCACCGTGCATCCCTCACCGTCAGATCAGACCGAGGCAGGCCGCGCTGCCCTGGCTGAGAATCCTGATTCAAACGGCAGCCTGGGACTGGCCATCTCCGAGGCAGTGGAGGATGCCGCCACCCATGCAGACACCAACTATGCCCTGGGCAGCGTGCTGAACCATGTCTGCATGCATCAGACCGTGATCGGCCTGGAGGCGTTGGAGCAGTTCAAACTGGTGGGTGACTATCCAGATGTGGTGATCGCCTGCTGCGGTGGCGGTTCCAACTTTGCCGGTCTGGCCTTCCCGTTCCTGTCGGAAAAGGCAAACGGCAAAAAGGTGCGCTGCCTGGCAGTGGAACCGGCCTCCTGCCCGACCCTGACCAAGGGGGTTTATGATTTTGACTATGGGGACACCGCTAAACTGGGACCGATCGCCAAGATGTACACCCTGGGTCACGATTTCATGCCGCCCGGCATTCATGCCGGTGGCCTGCGCTATCACGGTGACTCACCGTTGGTCTCCCAGCTCTATCATGCCGGCCTGATCGAGGCCCGGGCCGTGATGCAGACCGGCTGTTTTGAAGGGGCGATCCTGTTTGCCAAGACCGAGGGGATTGTACCGGCACCGGAATCATCCCATGCCATCCGGGCCGCCATTGACGAGGCGCTGCTGGCCAAAGAAGAAGGCAAGGAGAAGACCATCCTGTTCAACCTCTCCGGCCACGGCTTCATGGATATGACTGCCTACGACAATTTCCTGGCCGGCAATCTGGATGATTATGAATACCCGGCAGAACTGGTGCAGGAGTCACTGAAGCATCTACCCAAGGTAAACATCTGAAACAAGGTCAAGGGTCAGGGGTCAGGGGTCAAGAATTTTTATACCCTTGCCCCTTGCCCCTTGCCCCTTTTTTATGACTCGCGTAAAAATCTGCGGCATAACCAGCCCCGAGGATGCCCTGACCGCCGTTGAAGCAGGTGCGGATGCCTTGGGGTTTGTCTTTTACCAGCAATCCCCCCGGCATATCTTTCCGGAAGAGGCGGCCCGGATCATTAATCTGTTGCCACCGTTTGTGCAGGCGGTGGGGCTGTTCGTGAACGAAGCGCCGGAGACCGTCAACCAGGTCAGCCGCTTCTGCCGCCTGGGCATAGTGCAGCTACATGGTGATGAGATGCCAGACTACTGCCGCAAAATTGAACAGCGGGTCATGAAGGCCTTTCGGGTCCGTTCCCTGACCTGTCTTGACCCGATCACCGGCTATCATCCGGCGGCCTGTCTGCTGGACGCCTACTCGCCATCGTTTTATGGCGGCACCGGAACCAGCTTTAACTGGGAAATTGCCCGGGAAGCGGTACAACGTGGTCACAAGATCGTACTGGCCGGGGGACTCACCACGGACAACGTGGCCGAGGCGATCCGCCAGGTACGTCCATACGCCGTTGATGTATCCAGCGGAGTTGAGTCGGCACCGGGTACAAAAGATCCGGATAAGGTACGGCGGTTTATACGCACTGTAAAGGACTGGAAAAACCATGAAACAACCCGATAAACGCGGCCACTTCGGCATCCACGGCGGCCGCTATGTGCCGGAAACCCTGATGCCGGCCCTGAAGGAACTGGAAGAGGCCTACGCCCATTACCGCAACGACCGGGAGTTCAAGCAGGAGTTCCAGTACTACCTGCGTCAATATGTCGGTCGGCCGTCACCGCTGTACTTTGCTGAAAAATTGACCCGTCAACTGGGTGGTGCGAAAATCTACCTCAAGCGCGAGGACCTGAACCACACCGGCGCCCATAAGGTCAACAACACCATCGGCCAGGGCTTGCTGGCCCGCCGGATGGGCAAGCAACGGGTGATTGCCGAGACCGGGGCCGGGCAGCACGG
>DIUB01000178.1:3936-6083 GCA_002422265.1 Geobacter sp. UBA6169 | reverse complement strand
ACCGCCACCCTGAAAGATGCCATGAACGAGGCGCTGCGTGACTGGGTGACCAACATCCGAGACACCTTCTATGTGATCGGCACTGTGGCTGGCCCACACCCCTACCCGATGATGGTGCGTGACTTCCAGTCCGTCATCGGCACTGAGGCCAAACAGCAGCACAAAAAAATTGAGGGACGGCTGCCCGATGTCCTGGTTGCCTGCGTAGGTGGCGGCAGCAACGCCATGGGACTGTTCTACCCCTTCATCAAGGACACTGCTGTCCGGCTGATAGGTGTGGAGGCTGCCGGCTACGGCATCGAAACCGGTGCCCATGCCGCGCCGCTCTGTGCCGGTCGCCCCGGTATCCTGCATGGTCAGCGCAGCTATCTGCTGCAGGACGAGCACGGCCAGGTGGCCAACGCCCATTCCATCTCGGCCGGCCTGGATTACCCCGGTGTGGGACCGGAACATGCCTGGCTCAAGGATACCGGCCGGGCCGAGTATGTCGCCATCACCGATGATGAGGCGCTTGCCGCGTTCCAGCGCCTGACTCGGGAAGAAGGGATCATGCCGGCCCTGGAATCGTCCCACGCCATTGCCCATACCCTCAAGCTGGCTCCCACCCTGCCCAGGGACCAGACCATTGTGGTCTGTCTCTCCGGACGGGGGGATAAAGATATTCACACCGTGGCAGATGCGCTGGGCGTGAAATTCTGATATACTGCGTTCACACTTAAAAACCACTCAGGAGGTCTGTATGCGACTGTTGACCCGCTCTGATTTTGATGGACTGGTCTGTGCCGTACTGTTAAAGGAAGCCGGCATTATCGACTCGTACAAGTTTGTCCATCCCAAGGATGTGCAGGACGGCAAGGTTGAGGCCACAGAAAATGATGTCTTGGCCAACATCCCCTACATCCCCGGCTGCGGTCTCTGGTTTGACCACCATATGAGCGAGGATGAGCGACTCAAATTCATGTACGACTTTAAAGGCGAGAGTCGCTGGGAGAAAAGCTGCGCCCGGGTGATCTACGACTACTACGGCGGTGCCGACAAATTTCCCGGTATCGAGGATATGATGATCGCCGTGGACAAGACCGATTCCGGCGACCTGACCGTGGACGAGGTTCTGAACCCGCAGGGATGGATCCTGCTTTCCTTTATGATGGACCCCCGTACCGGCCTGGGACGCTACAAGGATTACCGGATCAGCAACTACCAGCTGATGGAAGAACTGATCGAGATGTGCCGTACCATGAAAATTGAAGAGATCCTCAAGAACCCGGATGTACAGGAGCGGGTGGTGCGGTACAACCAGCAGGAAGCGCTCTACAAGCAGATGATTCAGGCAAATTCCCGCATTGACGGCAAAGTACTGATCATTGATCTGCGCCATGAGGATGAGATCGTTACCGGTAACCGTTTTGTAGAATACAGTCTCTACCCTGATGTGTTTACCTCGGTGCGTATTCTATGGGGCCTGAACAAACAGAACACCGTCTTTGCCGTAGGTCACAGTATCATCAACCGCAGTTCCAAGGTCAACGTCGGTTCACTGATGCTGAAAAACGGCGGTGGCGGCCATTTCCAAGTCGGCACCTGTCAGGTAGACAACGAGCGGGTTGAAGAGGCCTTGCACGAAGTGGTGGCAGCACTGAACGCCTGATGGCTCAGCACACTGTTTAGCATCACTAAAAGCCGCGTTTTCGCGGCTTTTTTTATTGACGCCACCACCAGGTTCAGGTATCTAGCAAAAACTTGTTTTATCCTGAAAACGGCAGTTACTCACGCGGAGCCGCAAAGCTTACGGAGAAAATCAAGTATATGATTTCACTCTTCGCGTCTCCGTGTCTCCGCGTGCAACTGCTTTTTGTGGGTTTATTATCACAGGGAGGTTATACGATGCATCTTGTTGACCAGATTAAAGAGAAGGCCAGGAAGAATCAGCAGACCGTGGTACTGCCTGAAAGCTATGATGAGCGGATGCTGTACGCCGCTGAAAAGATTGTCAAGGAAGGGCTGGCAAAACTGGTTATTCTGGGCGATCCGGCCAAGATTCAGGCCGAGGCTGCAGCCAAAGGTATCAACCTTGCCGGTGTTGAGCTACTGAACCCGGCCGATTCTCCCAAACTTGACCAGTATGTTGCCGACTTTGTTGAACTGCG
>DIUB01000178.1:0-3886 GCA_002422265.1 Geobacter sp. UBA6169 | reverse complement strand
CCGGCCCCCGGCATCAAGACCGTCTCCTCCTACTTTTTCATGGTCACCAAGAACCCCGACTTTGGCGAAAACGGCATCATCCTGTTTGCCGATTGCGCAGTCAACCCCAATCCCGATGCCCAGGCCCTGGCCGAGATTGCGGTGGCCACGGCTGGCAACTGCAAGGCATTTCTGGATGTGGAGGCCCGGGTGGGTATGCTTTCTTTCTCCACCAAGGGCAGCGCCAGCCATGCTGACGTGGACAAGGTCACCAAGGCAGTGGAGATCGCCAAGAGCATCAAGCCCGATATCCAGATCGACGGCGAGCTGCAGGCCGACGCAGCCCTGCTGCCCAAGGTGGGTGAGAAAAAGGCTCCCGGCAGCCCGGTGGCCGGCAAGGCCAACGTGCTGATCTTCCCTGATCTTGACGCCGGCAACATCGCCTATAAACTGGTGGAGCGGGTAGCCGGGGCCGAGGCGGTCGGCCCGATCATCCAGGGCCTGGCCAAGCCGGTCAACGACCTGTCCCGCGGCTGCTCGGTGGAGGATATTGTGAATGTGGTAGCCATCACAGCAGTGCAGGCCGGGGCGTAACCGCATAATCCGCGACAAAACATCACCACACAAGCCGCCCTCGGTCATCAAGGGGCGGCTTGTGTGGTTAAAACAGCTGTTAAAGCAATAGCCTTAGCCTTTATGCCGCCTCTTTCAGCATAAAATCAACATGTACCGCGTCATAGGGAAAAAGAATCTGACCAATTTCGTTTTTTTCAAGCAGACCTGCTGCAAGCAGTGCCTGCACATCTCCATGCACCGCCTTGACATCACGACGTAAACGGCGAGCAGCATCACGGACACTCATGGCGCCGGCGCCGGTCATTACCTGCAACAATTCCCACCGTTTCATGGTTAAGGTCCTGAAGAGCTGCTCCGGTGTCTCAAAACTGATATACTGCCCCTGCTGATTACCGTTAAAGGCATCAAGAAAACGTTGATTCACTGTTGCACGATCAGCTATTTCAAGGGTTACGGTTGCCATTTGAATCCCTCCAGGTATCAACATCATGCCAGAAATCAGATAGTAAGGCCTGCGGTGTTGTGAAATTGTAGGGCTGCTCTTCACCGCCGCTGTGCCGATGATCACCTTTCCCGGCTTCATTATCGTAGCGCAGAACACACCTGCCATCTACCACAAAGGCCAGCCGGTATTTGAAAAAATGCAGGCTGCCTTTGAGCGGTTCCGACACCTGCCAGACAACCATCTCAACAAACCGGCTTTCTCCAATCGTTATTCGATCTCGGTACAGCAGGTGGGCGCTCATGATGTAAACAATACCAACAGCCCCGCATGTTGTCAAACGCACACAAGCCGCCTCCAGATTAACCAGAGGCGGCTTGTGTTCTTATGAGACCACAACTGAAGACCCTGTTCAGTACGCCTCGCGGTTATCCACCAGATCTTTTTCCGTCACCGGATCACGGAACAGGCGGTAGGCCCAGATCTTGTAGAGGATAACCGTCGGCACAAAGATAAAGGCCACCACGGTCATGATGGTCAGGGTGTACTGGCTTGACGATGAATTAAAGATCGTCAGACTGTAGGCCGGATCCAGAGTGGAGGGGATCAGGTTCGGAAACAGGCCGGTCACACCGGTTGCCACCACAAAAACAATGGTAATACAGGAGGCAGCAAAGGACTTCAGGGCCTGCTGCTTGATCATGAAGTACTGCACGGCCAGCAGGGCCAGTACGGCAATGGCGGGCGCAATGAACAGCACCGGAGCTGCCAAATAGTTGTCATACAGCTTGGTGGCGTAGGCAGTGTGGCCCAGGAAGATCACCGCGATCAGCAGCAGCGGGATCCAGAGTAGCTTGGCAATGGCAAAGGCACGTGCCGAAAGCTCACCCGTAGTTTTGACCGTAGTGTAAAGCGACCCGTGCACGGCAAACAACATGACAAACAACAGACCGGTCACAATACCGTAGGGGTTCAACAGCGACAGCAGACCGCCGTGGTAACCGGCTGCATCCATCGGCAGCCCCATAAAGATGTTGCCAAAGGCCACACCAAACAGCAGCGCCGGTAAAAAGCTGGATACGATGATAGCGGTATCCCAGGCCTTTTTCCACTCCGAGTTATCAATTTTACCCCTGAATTCAAAGGAAACACCCCGCACAATCAGGGAAAACAGCAGCAGCAGCAACGCCGTGTAGAGGTAACTGAACATCAGGGCGTAGGTGGTGGGAAAGGCGGCGAAAGTGGCACCGCCGGCGGTCAGCAGCCAGACTTCATTACCATCCCAGACCGGCCCCACGCTGTTGATCAGAAGCCGCTTCTCGGTATCGTTTCTGGCGATGATGCCGGACATGAAACCGGTTCCAAAAACAAAACCGTCCAGCATGAAATACACTGCCCACAGCACTCCCCACAGGACAAACCAGGTAATCTGCAGCATTTCCATGTTACGCCACCTCCTTGGCCGGGATCATGCCTGAGGTTTCCGGTTCAGGCCCTTTTCTGGCATACTTTGCCAGCAGATAGATATCAATGGCTCCCAACAAGCCGTAAAGCACTGTGAAACCGATCAATGAACCGGCCACCTGCATCAGGGAAACCGATTGCGACACGCTGTCGGCAGTCTTGAGAACACCGTAGACCGACCAGGGCTGACGTCCCAGCTCAGCCACCAGCCAGCCAAACTGTGCTGCGAGATAAGGCAACGGAAGTGCGAGCACCATCAGACCGAGAAAAATCTTAAAATCTACAAAATGCTTCCAGCGAGGCAGTATCATGGCGAGCAGCGCAAGGCCTGTGATCAAGGCCCCCAAACCTGCCATCAAGCGGAAGCTGAGGAACACCGGCAGCACCGGCGGCCTCTCTTCTACGGGGAAATCCTTCAACCCCTTGATCTCGGCATTTGTGTCGTGGAATGCCAGAAAACTCAGGCCGCCGGGGATTGAAGCGGTGGCCACGGCATTGCGCTCATGAGCGGTATCAGGCACCAGCAACAAATGCATCGGCACATTTTTCTGGGTCTCCCAGACCGACTCCATGGCCGCAAACTTGGTGGGCTGGGTCTTGGCAATCTCAACGGCATGGAAGTCACCTGACAATGCAACCAAAAGGCTGGCAACAAACGAAAATACCGCTGCGGTTTTAAAGGAGCGGGTAAAGAAATCAATCTCATTCTTTTTCAGCAGGTGCCATGCTGCAATTCCCATCACAAAAAAACCGGCAACCACGTACCCGGAGGTAACCGTGTGCAGGAACTTGATCAAGGCGTATGGGTTGGTAACAATTGCCAGAAAATCCGTCATCTCGGCCCGGCCGTTACGCAGTACAAAACCGACCGGCTTCTGCATCCAGCCGTTGGCAATCAGAATCCAGAGTGCCGAGAGGTTGGTACCGAAGGCCACCAGCCAGATTGACACACAGTGGGCCTTTTTAGACAACTTGTCCCATCCGAAGATCCAGACACCGATAAAGACCGATTCAAGAAAGAAAGCGGCGGTAGCCTCAATGGCCAGCGGTGCGCCGAAGATATCCCCCACATAGCGGGAGTACTCGGCCCAGTTCATACCGAACTGGAACTCCTGGGTGATGCCGGTGACCACCCCCAGGGCAAAGTTGATCAGAAACAGCTTGCCCCAGAACTTGGTCATCCGCTTGTAGGTCTCGTCACCGGTCTGTACATATCTGGTTTCAAACCAGGCAGTCAGTACCGAAAGACCCAGGGTAAGCGGAACAAAAATGAAGTGGAACATGGTGGTAACTGCAAACTGCAGCCGGCTGAGGTCGAGGATATCCATGCGTCCTCCTTGGGTGGGATAGTGCGGCGGTCAATGACCAACCTCAAAAAACATACCACTACTTTTTGAAAAAGCAAGCACTAAAAAAGACAAAGTT
>DIUB01000189.1 GCA_002422265.1 Geobacter sp. UBA6169 | reverse complement strand
CAGGACTCCCGCTTGTCAAAGTAAGCACTTGACCGTCAGTGCCCCTTGCCAGCCGTGTCGGAGCACCAGAGGCACCGCCAATGATGATATCTCCGGCTGTGGTCATGGGGTTGGTCATGTCTCCATCAACACCATCTGCTCCGGCTGCACCTGTCGCTCCGGTGTCGCCCTTCAAAGACAGCAGCCATGCTGCCTCTGTGCCGACAAAGCCGTTGGCTACAGCTACTTCATATGCAGACGCGCCATCAACTCCATCAACTCCATCAACTCCATCAGACCCAGCGGGGCCAGTCAGGGCTGTTTTAGCTCCGACAATTGTTACGTCTACTGAGTCATTCCGTGAAAATACAAGGTCATCCGATACAAACGCCGCTGATACAATAGAGGCCCCGTCAGCACCGTCCGTTCCGTCAATGCCATTAGTTCCGTCAGCCCCATCAACTCCTGGAATGCCTTGTGGCCCTTGAGGGCCAACCTGACCTGCCAGTGTAGCCAGCCATGTGGCCTCGTCGCCAACAAAGCCATTCGCAACTGCCACACCGTAGGCTGATACTCCAGCACTTCCTGGCGCTCCATCTGCTCCAGGCGCTCCAGCCAATGCAGTTTTTGCCCCAGCGATAGCAATTTCTGTGGAATCGTCTTTGGTAAAAACAAGGTCGTCTGCCACAAAAGCGGCTGAAACAATCGTTGCCCCATCTACACCATTTACTCCATCCGCGCCATCAGCACCGGCAGGTATCAGACCAGCGACATGATTAGCAACATCCTGCACTGTTGCTTGTACGTTATCACCTGACTGCACCAGTGGGATTAATTCTGCTCCGGTGATAGCAGCAGATATTGGCAATTCACTTATCTTTTTTGCTGGCATAGCAACTCTCCTTTATTCAAACAACAAAAGTGATCCGTCTTCGAGCAGCAGGTAACTACCGTCTTCCAGCAGCATGGCAGCGGCTGCTGATGGCGCTGATCCGCTACCAGGCCACGGGCCGCTATCCCACAGTGGTAGACCGGTGTCTGGATCAACAGATACGTGGGATAAAAACTCTAGTTGCGGAGCAGTGATTATAGTTCCACATACTCTGATCCATTCACTTGCTGTTGCGTCCCATACTTTGAGTGTTGGCATTGTAAGTCCTTTTACACATTATACTGTAGTGACACATACAATGTTTTTCCTGTACCGGCTACTATGGGTATAGTGGCTAGAGTTACAGCATTTAACAAGAAAATAGTGTCGCCACTGCTTACACGCGATACAGCAACAGCAGAACCGAATCCATACAATAACGCTGAACCTATAAAAATAGTATTTGCAGAGGCATTAAAAGGTAGTCCAGATATTTGTATAGTGCCACCTGCGCCAGATGTATCTACATTGGTAAACGCAATATTTATAAAAACAACACGACCTATTTTAGTGTAATAACCAGTAGTGGTTACAGGATTAGTTGGAGGAGTAAATGCGCCAATTAGCGTTGCCGTAAAAGTCCCTTCTTCATAATCATCTAGAGTGTTAGGGTCTGAGCTAGGAACTTGAGTTTCCGGAAAAGCTACATTACCAGCACCTGCTTTAGCATCCAGCGCGGCCTGCAACCCGCTGATTGCACTGATAGGATGCTGGTCTGGCAGTGATCTACCGGCAAGGCCGGTGTGGCTGGTAACCGCATCACCGGTTATGGTCAGCATGTGGTCGATGGCTGTTAATGCCTCTCCCACTGTGGGAGCTGTTCCGATAACTGCACCGGTCAGACCGGTAATGGTTACATCAGCGAACTCAGGGCTATCGGTAGTCTCCAGCGCCTGACCGTGGGTGTGTAGCTGCGTATGGTCAAAGGCAAGCTCATGGGCTGCGACCTCTCCTGCTGCTTCGTAGTCTGCGTCATGACCGTGCGTGTTCAGGCTGTACCCGCTTAAATCCTGATCGTCGGAGCCGGGGGCGTGTAGCAGGGAATGATTGTATGTTGATTCGTGACCTGCTACTGCTCCAGATGGCTCATAATCAGCATCGTGGTCATGCGTTGCTGGTGCAAAATCAGTGGAGTCTACTGCGGCTGCTGTACCGAATGTCGGTTTGTTGAGGATTTCAGCAAGGCCGCTTGTGGCGTTCCAGTCGGCGTTGACGGTGATGGGGAACTGTCCGCCTGTTTCGTCTGAATCAATCCAGGCGGTGCCGTCTGTGGGGCTTGCAGGCGGTTCGGGTTGATAGTAGATGTTGGCAGATCCGCCGCCACCATGTATGGCGCTGTTTTCAACATGGGCGGTAAAGGCGGTTGTTTCCCATTCTGCAACAGCATCTCCACCCAGGCGGAAGGCCAGGAAAGAAATCGGGTCGGCGTCTTCTGCAAGCGGGGCCTTGAAGGCCGGGAAGTCTACGGTGTCAGACTGCGGGGCGATTTCGCACAGGTAGAAGCGCTGTTCCAGGCCCCGGCTGGTGGGCCAGAGGGCAACGGAGAAAAGCCCGGCTTCATCGGTGATGGCAACGTAGGGGCCGGGGGCTACCGGTTCACCGGTCTCTACGTCAAACGTGCCGGCAGCGTAGCTGCGGTCGTTGACCAGGGTAAACCGGATTACGGTGTTGGCCAGCAGCCCGCCGTTGACATCGGTGAGCGGGGATCCGGCGTTACTGATTGTGCGGGTTACAAGGGCCATGGCGGCGATCTCCGGGGTACGGCGGCTTTCCCAAGCTGCCCACCAGGGGTGAGCAGCTTGAAAAGCATCCGTGGTGTTACGCCAGCATCGTGACTTTGTACGGCTTGATTGGGTGCGGAGCCAGGCACTTGCCTGACAGTTCAAACATCTGCAGTTCCTGGCTTATCAACTTGAAGCCTTTTGCCGGATCAAACTGGGCTCTTGGAATTTCCACTAAAACCGGTTCGTTGTTTTTAGCGGTGTTCATTCCTTCAAACCTGACAGCCACAATTTTGCCAGTTGCAGAGGAGGCTTCGATTGTGCTCTGTGCGGCATGGTTGAAGGTTGCCTCCAGTACGTCGCCATCAGCAATGGTTGCAACAGCCGATGCGGCGGTTTGCTCTGCTGCGGTCATGATGTAGATGCTGCCGGTTTCTGTGTTGACGGTGTAGTTTTTGTCCAGGACATAGGTGATAGCGCTGTCATCACCTGTGCCTTTGAGCACGACGCTGCTGACCTTGATTTTGCCAAGGCTGGCAGAAAGGCCGAGTTTTGCAGTAATCGATTTTGTGACGCCGGTACCGGCGGCAACATCGGCAAGGGTGCCACTGACAAAACGCGCCATATTGTCTTTTGTGGCGCTGGGGGTGGTCATGGATACATTTGTTACGCTTTTCGTGTTTTTGGAAAACGCAACATTTTGCATTCCAGACTGATTTTCGTTGTACTCAATGTTGTCTACATTGGTTTCAAAGCCCAAATCAGAAACATCGCCCATTTCTTTGTAGCCAATCGGGTTAAAATTCGCGTCGAGTTCAGAGATAAGTACAATTCCCTGACCCATAAAAAATTCTGTTTCAACGGTGCGGGACATGTCTGCCCTCCTTTAGGTTGTTTACAAGTTAAGTGCGGCCAATGCTGCCGCCGGATCGGTTATGATACGCGGTGATGCTACCTGACAGCGGAACGATACTACCCGCACGCTGACGCCGTTTTCGCTGATGACTGGCTCATCTTTATGCAGCACCAGTGCGCTGCATCCGCCGGGGCTGTGGTTGGCGATGATGATTTTTGCAGCCCTTGCCAGGCGGCTTTCCATCTCCGGGCTGGTGGCCCAGATGTAGACGCCGGTGATCAGGGTTTCTGCCCCTGCGCCGTTTTCGCCTTCCATGTAGCGGACGGCATAGAGACCTTTGGGGTGCTTGACCCGGATGACATCACCGGTGATGCTTTCGGGCTTGCCGGGGAAATCCACCACCCAGGCATAACGGTACTGCGGGTGGGCAGCGGTTAGCTGCTCTTTAAGCCGTGTGGCTATGGCTTCCACCAGTTGCAGTTCGTTAATCATTGTCCGGGTCTCCCAGGTACAGCTCCATAAAGCCTGCGCCGTCTGGCACGGCGGCGATGACGGGCAGGATTTGCCCTCGGACATCTACATCCCAGCCCGGTTCTACCCCGGCAACATCAGCGGCGGCGCAGGTGAAGTAGACGCCGGGGCGGATGGTGCGGCCATCCAGGGGGGAGACGCCCCCCTGGGTGACAGAGTAGATGCCGGTGATCT
>DIUB01000223.1 GCA_002422265.1 Geobacter sp. UBA6169 | reverse complement strand
GGACTGCGTAGCGGGCTTACGCGATCCTATTCGGTAGTAAATGACGTTCCCTTCCTACCACCGACATCTCAGTCGGGAACGCCTGTTAAGCAGCTAGTGCAACAGGTTCGGTGTAATAATTGTCGGCAGATAATGCCGTGCAGGTTTATTAAGGTCGGCCACCTGCCCCGACCCGGTGCAACCCAGGAGTTCATTCCCCCGTCGAAACCTTTACGCCCCCAATTTTCAAAGACCTTCTATAATCAGTATAGGCTATCGCGCCTTAATTTTAAACTCTTTTGCGTGTTCACGCTTCAGATCCTTCTTTTTCAGGTCTTCGCGCTTGTCGTGCAGCTTCTTGCCTTTGGCTACCCCCACCTCTACCTTGACCTTACCGCTTTTGAAATAAAGCCTGAGTGGCACAGCGGTACAGCCGTCCTGGCGGATTCTGGCATGCAGCTTGTCGATCTCTTTTTTATGCAACAGCAGCTTACGCTGCCGCTCGGGATCGTGGTTCTGGCGATTGCCGAAGTCATAAGGAGCAATATGGAGGTTATGCAGCCAGGCCTCGCCGTTGCGTACCAGCACAAAGGCATCAGTCAGATTGGTCTTGCCGGCACGCAGGGATTTTACCTCGGTGCCCACCAGGACAATCCCGGCCTCAAACCGCTCTTCAATATGGTATTCGTGGAAGGCCCGTTTATTGGCGCAGATCAGTTTCTCGGACATAATGAACGAACTGTAGCAGACCGGGCGTAAAAAAGAAATGGTGGAAACGTTGCACGATTGTGGCCAGCCGTGCGGTGCAGCCCACTGTTCAACGGTTGACAAGCGCCAATACGGAGTCTATACCAAATTGCTCAACATTTCCCGGAGGCTTTCGTCATGATCAAGGTCTATTACAATGCAAACGGCGTGATTTCAAGCCACCTGATCAGCGGCGACGAGATTGACCTGATCGAGTCAAAACAGTTGATCTGGGTGGATATGCTTTCCCCCAGCATGACTGAAGTCAGCGAGCTGGACAAGAAACTGGGACTGGACCTGCCGACCCGGCAGGAGGCAGAAGAGATCGAATTTTCTGCCCGGTACTGGGAGGATGAGTTCGGCATCACGATTAACACCTACTTTCTGGTGAAACAGGAGACTTCCGCCAGCAACGAATCGGTCTCCTTTACCCTGAAGGATAATTTTGTGGTGACGATCCGCTTTATCGAGCTGCCGGTCTTTGGTGACTTTAACCGCAAGCTGCTGCTGAATCCCAGTCACTATACCGACGGTGCCCGGGTGATGGGCGGGATTCTGGAGATGCGGATTGAAGACGACGCCGACACCCTGGAGGCGGTCTCCCGCGAGATTGCCGGAATCGCACGCCTTAATCCGGGCAGCGCCGATGACACCAGGGAGTTTCTCTCACGCCTGGCGGACTTTGAGGCCACCAACATCACCATCCGTGAAAACCTGACCGACAAACAGCGGGTGCTCTCCTCACTCCTGAAGAGCGGCAAGATCCCCAGCTCGCTGAAGAGTGATTTCAGTATCATGATCAAGGATGTCAATTCACTGATCACGACCGCCAATTTTAACTTTGAACGGCTTGATTACCTGCAGAACCTGTTTCTCAACTTTTTGAGTATTGAGCAAAACAAGGTGATCAAGATCTTTACCGTGATGTCGGTGATTTTTCTGCCGCCCACGCTGATTGCCAGCATTTACGGCATGAATTTCCAGTATATGCCGGAGTTGAGTCAGACCTATGGCTACCCCGTTGCCCTGGTCATGATTGTCATATCAGCCGTGCTGCCGCTGTACATCTTCAAACGCAAAGGCTGGCTGTAGAACCGGCCATTGCCTGACCCACAGGAGTAACCAGCCATGGACACCGGCCAGATTTCAGCCACAGCCCTGCTTCCCGTTCCTGACGGCAGAGGGTTTGAAGAGCGGCGCCAGCAGATCCTTGATGCCTGCAAACAGTACCTGGCCACCCGCCATGCCGAGATTCGCCGCAAACATGATGCCGGTGCCGGCGGCACCGAGGTGGTGCATCTGTTGGCAGCGGCCATGGACCGGATGGTATGTGCCCTGTTCAGAAACATTCTGACCGACCTGGAAGCCAAGACACACCAACTGGACGCCCATCTGGCGCTGGTTGCGGTCGGCGGCTATGGGCGGGGGGAACTGAATCCCTTCTCCGACATCGATATCATGTTTCTCCATGACGGCACGGTTGCGGTGGAAACCGTAGAAGCCTTTGCCCAGAAACTGCTCTACATCCTGTGGGATCTGCGGCTGGATGTCGGCTACTCGGTTCGCACCACGGCAGACTGCAGTGAGATGGCGCTGCAGGATCTGACCGTCAAGACTGCCTTGATTGACTGCCGTTATCTGGTCGGACATCAACCACTCTATGACACCCTGCGCAAGACCGTCTATACCCAGATCCTCCCCAAGGCCAGCGACAAGTTTATCAAGGAAAAAATTGCTGAAATGCGTAACCGGCGCAGCAAGTACGGAGCCACCATCTACCTGCTGGAACCCAACATCAAAGAGGGTGAAGGTGGTCTGCGGGATCTGCAGACCGCCCTCTGGGTAGCCCAGGTCAAGTACAAGTTCGACGACCCCAAAGAACTGGTGATCAAGGGCGTACTGTCGGAAGCGGAGATGGAGGTGTATCGCTCTGCCCTAGATCACCTCTGGCGGATGCGCAATGAGCTGCATTTTCATACCCGCCGGAAATCAGATCAGATGAACTTTGACCTGCAGGTACATCTGGCCGGATTCCTGGGCTATAAGGACCGCGGCCGGGTGCTGGCGGTGGAAGACTTTATGCGGGATTATTACCGCCATGCTGCACGGGTGGAGCATTTTGCCTCATCGCTGGTCTCCCGCTGTGTCTGGCGTGATGAAGGGGCACTCAAGGTACTGGGATATTTTGTGCGAAGACCGGTGGGTCAGGGCTGCTTTGTCCTGAAGGGAGAGTTGATCATCCCGGATGAGTCGGTAATTGAGAAAAACCCGCCATTGCTGATGCAACTGTTTGAACTGGCCCAAAAGCACAATGTCAGCCTCAATATCCGGGTCAAATGGCTGGTCAGACGTTCGCTACACCTGGTCAACGACAAATTCCGCCGCAACCGCGAAGTCAACCAGTCGTTCATGAACATCCTGCGTTCTGAAAAAAGACTATCCGACACCCTGCGCCAGATGCATCACCTTGAATTCCTGAACGAGTTTATTCCTGAATTTGAGCACATCTACTGCAAAGTGCAGCATGACCTGTACCATATCTATACCGTTGATATTCACACTCTCTTTGCCGTAGAGCAGATTGAAAAAATCCTGAACGGCGAGGCCTGTAAAGAACTACCCTTGCCCTGCATGGTGGCAAAACAGATCGGTAAGCGCGAGCTGCTGATACTCTCGGTACTGTTCCACGATATCGGCAAAGGTGAAGGGGGCGGCCACGCCGATAAGGGTGCCGACATGATCCCCACCATTGCCCGCCGGATGGGTCTTTCCAAAGAAGACAGCGAGCGGCTGGAGTTTCTGGTGCGTCAGCACCTGGTGTTTGCCCATATCTCACAGCGGCGGGATCTGGCAGATGAACGGATGATCATGCAGTTTGCCCGCCAGATGGGTACCAGTGAAAACCTGAAGATGCTCTTTCTGCTGACCATTGCCGATGTGCGGGCCGTTGGTTCTGATGTCTGGACCACCTGGAAGGCGATGCTCTTTAACGAACTGTATGAAAAGGCATTCAACATCCTTGAGCGGGGTGATTTCCGGCTGGAGGCCGGCAGCGAACGGGCACGCACCATCCGGCGCACGGTACGGCAGATGGTTGAATATGATATCCCAGAGCAGACGGCCAGAGAAGAGCTGCGTGCCCTGCCGACTCGCTACCTGCTCTCCACCCCCCTGCAGACCATCGCAGACCACCTGCGGCTGCTGGTACAGCTTGACGAGCTGAATCTGGTCATGCGCCTGCAGCACGAACCGGACAGCGGCCACTCAAATTTCATCATCTGTACCTTTGATACCTACGGACTGTTTTCCAAAATCACCGGGGTGATGGCGGCCAACGGCATTAACATCCTGGGGGCACAGATCTATACCGCCAAAAACGGCAAGGTACTTGATATTCTGCAGGTCAACTCGCCGCAGGGCTTTCTGATCACTGACACAAACCGCTGGGACAAGGTACAGGCCGACATGACTGCCGTACTGCACGGTACCGCCAATGTGGCCGATCTGGTGGACAAGCGCCAGCGCCCCACCCTGCTGCCCGCCAAGTCTGCCCGACAGTTCCCCACCCGGATCGAGATCGACAATGAGGTGTCGGACGAGTACACAGTCGTCGACATCTATGCCCATGACAAGGTCGGCCTGCTCTACCTGATCACCAGCACCCTCAACCAGCTGGGCCTCTACATCGGCGTCTCAAAGATCTCCACCAAGGTTGATCAGGTGGCTGACGTCTTCTATGTACGCGACATCTTCGGGCACAAGATTCTTGACGTAAGCAAGCTGGAAGAGATTCGCGCCTCGCTGGCCGGTGCCATTGACAACTGGCAATGAACCGTTTTCTTGACCTGTTTCTGGCCTGGCTGACTGTGGAGCGGGGGCTGAGCGTCAACACCCGCAATGCCTACAGTGCCGATCTGGGACGCTATCTTGACTATCTGGAGCAGCTGCAACGGGAAGTAGCCGACCAGATCCTGCCGTCTGATATCGCCGCTTTTCTCGCACTGGAACGCCGGCGGGGTCTTTCCCCCCGTAGCCGCAGCCGGCTGCTGTCTGCCATCAGGATGTTCCATCGCTTTCTCTTGATGGAACGCTACGCCACCACCAACCCGTCCACCCTGATTGAATCACCCCAGACCATCAAAAAGCTGCCCTCTTTTCTGTCCGCTGCCGAGGTTGAAGTGCTCCTGCGTGCGACCTGCGGAAAAAAACCGGAGGATATTCGGGATCTGGCGATGTTGGAACTGCTCTATGCCACCGGATTACGGGTATCCGAACTGGTGAACCTGAAGCTGCGGGAGGTGAATCTGGAGATCGGCTATCTGATGACCATAGGCAAGGGAAACAAAGAGCGTTTGGTGCCGATCGGTGCCGTCGCCCGGCAGCGTGTAGCTGATTATCTGGAGCAGGTCCGCTGCCATCAGGATCCGGAACAGGTCAACCCGATCCTGTTCCTCTCCCGCCTGGGGCAGGCCATGACCCGCCAGGCCTTTTGGAATATCATCAAAAAGCGGGCGCTGATGGCCGGTATCCGCACCAGCATCTCCCCCCACACCCTGCGTCACTCCTTTGCCACCCACCTGCTGGCAAATGGTGCCGACCTGCGCAGCGTACAGATGATGCTGGGTCATGCCGACCTCTCCACTACCCAGATCTACACCCATGTTACCCGTGAACGGCTGAAACAGCTGCACCGCGACCTGCACCCGCGGGGATAAGCTGCTATTCCGGCAAGTTCCACGTCCACCTTGCCACAGCCCGGCATCTTCCTGTATATAGCATCGGATGAAAATCTGCTCACTGGCCAGCGGCAGCAAAGGCAACAGCCTCTTTCTTGAAACCGGTGGCGTACGCCTGTTGATTGATGCCGGACTCTCTCTGAGAGAGATTACTGCACGCTTGCTGGCCTCCCGGATTGCACCGGACTCAATCCATGCCGTGCTGGTTACCCACGAGCATGGCGACCATATCCGCAGTGTCGGTTCCTTTGCCCGACGCCACAACCTGCCGGTACTGGTCAGTTATGCCACACGCCAGACCGCCGAGCGCTACCTGCACAAGGCAAAACTGCTGGAGTTTGAAACCGGCTACTCTTTTACCTTCAGGGATATTCTGATTGATCCGTTTCCGGTATCCCATGATTGCTGCGATCCGGTTGGTTTTGTGCTTGAGTCCGCAGAAGGCAAGGCTGGTACCGCCACTGATCTGGGAATGGTAACCCGGCTGGTGCGGGAAAAACTCAAAGGTTGCCGGGCGCTGAACCTGGAATCGAACCATGACCCGGAGATGCTGCTGAGTGGCCCCTACCCCTGGAATCTGAAGCAACGGATCAAATCACGCCATGGGCATCTTTCCAACCAGGAGTCGCTGGAACTGCTGCATGACCTGGCTCACGATGGTCTGGATGCCTTGGTGATGGCTCACCTTTCCGAGGTCAACAACCACCCGGACAAGGTAGCGGAAACCACCGCCTCGTTTCTGAAAGACCAGAACCGCTGCGCCCCCCGGATTGTGATCGGTGATCAGTACCAGGCCGGACCGGTGCTGGAGTTATAGGAAGCTAACAAGACACGAGCACGCGGATAAAATCTGATTTGAACGGATTTACACGGATTTAATAAAATGTCTGAAAAATCTGCGCAAATCCGCCTCATCCGTGTCATCCGAGTGCTATCATCATGGTTTTTAATCAAGTTGCGTATATTAACTTAGAAGTAGCATTACATATCAATACAGGAGCGTTACCCCATGATACCTCGTTACACTCGCCCCGACATGGCAAGAATATGGGAACCGGAAAACCGCTTCCGCATCTGGCTTGAGATCGAGACCCTGGCCTGCGAGGCACAGGCACAACTTGGCGTTATCCCCAAAGAAGTAATCCCGGTGATCCGTGAAAAGGGTAACTTCAACATTGAGCGGATCGACGCCATTGAAGCCGAGGTCAAGCATGACGTGATCGCCTTCCTGACCTCGGTGGCCGAGTTTGTCGGCCCGGAGGCCCGTTTCATTCACCAGGGCATGACCTCCTCCGACGTACTGGACACCTGCCTCTCGGTACAGATGGTGCAGGCTGCGGACGAGCTGCTGGAAGACCTGAAGATGATCCTGGCCTCCATCAAGGAGCGAGCCTACGAACACAAGGATACGGTCTGCATGGGGCGCTCCCACGGCATCCATGCCGAGCCGGTTACTTTCGGCCTGAAACTGGCCACCTGGTATGCCGAGATGGACCGCAACCTGACCCGCCTGAAGAACGCCCGCGAAAATATTGCCACCGGTGCTATCTCCGGCGCCGTGGGCACCTTTGCCAATATTGATCCGTTTGTTGAAGAATATGTCTGCGAGAAGATGGGGTTGAAGCCGGAGCCGGTCTCCACCCAGGTCATCCCCCGCGACCGCCATGCCGAATATTTCTGCACCCTGGCGATCATTGCCTCTTCCATGGAGCGGATTGCGGTTGAGATCCGCCACCTGCAGCGGACTGAGGTGCTGGAGGCAGAAGAGCAGTTCACCAAGGGGCAGAAGGGATCTTCAGCCATGCCCCACAAGCGGAACCCGAT
>DIUB01000006.1 GCA_002422265.1 Geobacter sp. UBA6169 | reverse complement strand
GTCGGCCAGATAGAGAACACCACCCAGAACCGGGTGGTGAAACTGTTCCGAGATCAGTCGGGGTAAGATTACCTTGGCGCTTGACACTGCACGTGAATGGTATCGCCCTTGTGGTGCTGGAGCTGAATCGGCAACCGCTGGGACATGAGGCGTGGGGGGAATAAAGCTATGACCATTTTGCTTGCAATAACCGGCGCATCCGGCAGTATCTACGGACTGCGCTTGCTGGAAGAGCTGTTGCGGGGTGGACACCACGTGACACTGGTTGCCAGCGAGAGCGGCATTGAGGTCTGCCGTTATGAAACCGGCGTTGAGCTGAGTGTAAGTGAAGCGATCAAACAGCTGTGGAATCTGCCGGATGCCAATCTGAATCTCCGCAATGTGACCGATCTCTGGGCACCGGAAGCCAGTGGCTCGGCGGCCCCAGATGCGATGGTCATCGCCCCCTGCAGCATGGGTACTGCCGGACGGATCGCAGCCGGCATCTCAGGCAATCTGATCGAGCGTGCTGCGGATGTGATGCTGAAGGAGAACCGTCCGCTTCTGCTGGTTCCGAGGGAGACGCCGTTTTCAGCCATCCATCTGGAGAACCTGCTGAAGCTCTCCCATTGTGGAGCGCGGATTATTCCGGCCATGCCCGGTTTTTACCAGAAGCCGCAAACCCTGGATGATCTGGTGGATTTTGTGGTGGGGAAGATTTTGGATCAGCTGGGAATCAGCCACAGCCTGTTCAGGAGCTGGGGCTCTGAAGACCAGCCGTAGTCCAGCTGAACAGAAACTTCAAATAGAAACCCCCGAGAACAGGCAGGTGAATTGTAAGATTTTTATCACATCACCCCTTGAAGAAACCACTTTCCCTGTGTACAATCCGCCGAAATTTTTTCAGAGGATTCTGACATGGCCCGCCAATATTGCCGCATTATCGCTGCTGCCATAATTTATTGCGTCGGGCTTTTTTGTATTTGTACAACAATCTGATGCAAAACGTCACCTGGGGAGTTGATGAAACTTGTGGACAAGGATGCCAAGGAGGAGTTTTCGGAAAATGAGCAAAAACTTGTGCTGACTGATATTGGCTGGAAGGTTTGGAAATAGTCGACTGTAAATCGCCGTAAGTGCCTTAAAACAATGGTTGTAATTTAAAATCCCCCTTTAATAGAAAGGAGTGCCTGATGTTGTACAGGCTTTTACTGCTTGCACTGATGTGTTCTGTTCTTTCTGGTTGCATGATTGCTCGACAACCAACGCCTGAAGAGCGTGCTCAGCAGATGCGTTTTTTTAATGCATTGATGGCACAGATGAATCAGCAAAACAATGCTCATAACGTGATGCAAGCGCAACAAGTAGTTGTCCAACAGCCCGTTATTGCTGAAGATGAGCTGTGTGCCCGGATCAATGCTTTTCCCCCTATGCCGACGGGAGTGTTGATCACAAAGGGCAAAAGCGGGTTTGCTGCTGATGGCGTTGCCTACATAGACCCGGAAGGCACAATAGTGAAGGTGGGGGTAGATTCGCATACCGGTGATGTTACGTATTTGGTAAGGACCGGCACTAACACATTTGATATTAAAGTGGTGAGAGCAGGTACGAAAGCGGAGCCCGTGTTGATTGGTGAAGCAGTAAAAACAGCAGGTTCATGGCAGGTGAGAACCGTTACCGGAAAAAAGATTACAGGAGATGTGCTGGTACCGTTAGGAAAAGGTTTGCTTATGGCAAGGGATTCGAGCTGTTTTGTGTACGAACCAGGCAAGGAGATAAAAACCACTACCTTACCGGCAGAATTTGTGCTGGCTGATTTTCAGAACGGCCATGTGCAGGAAACTCGCTATGTTTTGCTGGAAAAAATACAGAAAGCAAAGACCGGCAGCTCTGGAGGGCTTTTTGATGCAGTTGTTAATCTCGGGAGTGTTGTTGGGTTGGTTAACAAAGAAGACTTTATGCTTTTCAATATTGATACGGGAAAGACAGTGGCGCTTAACGTCTCGTATGATGGGAAAAATATCACCTCACACAGTAACTGTACTCCCGGGAAATATTTTAATAAGTGTGAAAGGGTGGATTTTACAGAGTCACTCTACAATCAGTACGGATTACCCAACCATTCTCACTATTACTGGCGCATCTACTGGGTAAAGACCAATGAAGGCCCTATTGCTATTGTTACCGATAATACGCTTGTAAAAGTAGACCTCATACATTTGGATACGTCTACCAAACTTAATGGTCTGTTCTGGTTAGCTGGTTTTAATTCCATCAAAGTAGAAGAGCAGCCTGGCAAAAAATACAAAGTCGTCGCTAATATTCTTGGTGGGATTACTGATAAGCAGATAGATGATGTTGAGGCTTACTGGAAGGCTGAATACCAGAAGAAAAACACAAATAAAGCTGAACCGCAGGAGGCTCAGAACAAAACGATGTGAGGGCCTGTTTTCCTTTTCCTTCTGATATTCATTGGCGGCCGGATTTTGTGTAATAATCCGGCCGCCATTGATTCTTGATTAATTTTTGCTCGCCACTGCTTCCGATACCGTCGCCCCCAGAGCCCGGCACTGCTCCAGGACCTCTGCGGTCGGGGTAAACACGGCCCGTACCGGCTCGGCCAGAAGTTTCAGCCCCAATCCTTTCAGCCGCTCTTCAGCCATCTTGCAGGCCTCACCGCTCCAGCCATAGCTGCCGAACAGGGCCGCCTGGGTGGTCTTAAGCTTGACGCTGCTCAAGCTTGCCAGCACATGCCACATCGGTGGCGGGATATCGCGGGCTACCGTAGGCACACCAAATACCAGGGCATCGGCCTCTTCCATCAGGGTGCGGATCTCATCAGCAGCCATGCCGACGATGTGATGGCTGGAGACCTCAATGCCGTCACGTTGGGCCCCTTCTGCAAAAGCCTTGGCCATCTTTTCAGTGTTGCCGTGGGGGGAGAGGTACAGCAGTACTACTTTTTTGCCGAATGAGGTCGGCTTGCTCCAGTTTTCAAACTGCTGGATCACCTTCCAGGGGTCTTTGCGGATGATCGGACCGTGGCTGGGCAGGATCATGTCGATCACATCATGACGGATCTTCTCTACTGCACTGAGTACCTTGTCCTTGAAGGGGCGGAAGATGCAGTCAAAGTAGAATTGACGGGCCGAGGTAAAGTCCTCGGTTTCATCGTTGAAGATGTACTTGACGTTGCAGTAGTGTGCGCCAAAGGCATCACAGGTAAACAGCAGGTTTTCTTCCTCAAGCCGGGTAAACATGGTGTCAGGCCAGTGCAGGAAGGGGGCCATGATAAAGCGCAGGGTGCGGCCGCCCAGGTTGAGGGTGTCGCCATCCTTGACCACCTGTGACTGAAACGGCTTGTGGATCATATTAGCTACAAAGTTTTTACCGGCCTGGGTTGAGATTACGGTGGCGTTGGGGCACTGATCCAGCAGGTAGGCCAGTGATCCGGAGTGGTCCGGTTCAGCGTGGTTGACGATGATGTAGTCAATGGCCGCCGGATCAACCAGCGAGCGGATCTTGTCCATGAACAGGTCCGTGAATTTGCCCTTGACCGTATCGATCAGGGCGATTTTTTCACTGCCTTGAATCAGATAGCTGTTGTAGGTGGTGCCGTGTTCGGTGGGAAACAGGTCATCAAAGACCCGCAGTTCCGGGTGCAGAACGCCGACCCAGTGCAGGCCGGACTTTATTTCAACCGTGTTTTTCATGATGTGGTGACTCCTCCTCAGGGCGTTTGGTAGCCTGGTTGCGTATCAGGTTAATGACCAGTAACTATAGCAAACGGTACGTCGAGTATACAAGATTCAATTCCGTGGTTGTTGCCGGTTGAGTGCTTTGTTAGAGTGCAATCGCCAAGTAGTGTACGGCAGTGATTGCGTCTGAGAGGAATAACAATGCGTCAGAAGACCGTATTCAGTTGCAGCCAGTGCGGCTGCCAGTCCCCCAAATGGTTGGGCAAGTGCCCTGATTGCGGGGCCTGGAACAGTATGGCCGAAGAGTTGAAGCCGGGGGCGACCAAGGGAGCCGGATTGCATGGTCAGGGCAGGAACCAGGCCCTGCCGATCGGTGAGGTGCCACCTCAGGCCGAGGCACGTTTCAGCTGCGGTATCGGTGAGCTTGACCGGGTGCTGGGGGGCGGGCTGGTGCCCGGTTCGCTGGTGCTGATCGGTGGTGATCCGGGCATAGGCAAGTCTACGCTGCTGCTGCAGGCTATGCACCATCTGGCTGCCGAAGGAGCGGTGTTGTATGTCTCCGGCGAGGAGTCGGCTGCCCAGACCCGCCTGCGGGGCGAGCGGCTGGGTGTCAGCGGCAGGCCGCTGCTGGTGCTGGCTGAGAACAGTCTGGAGGAAATCGTTGTCCAGGTGGAGAAGATCAGGCCGCGGGCGGTGGTGGTGGATTCAATCCAGACGGTCTGGACCCACTCACTGGAGTCAGCACCCGGCAGTGTCAGCCAGGTGCGGGAATCTGCCGGTAAATTAATGCTGCTTGCCAAGGGAAGCGGTATCCCGATTTTCATTGTGGGACACGTGACCAAGGACGGCGCCATTGCCGGGCCAAGGGTGTTGGAACATATGGTGGATACGGTGCTGTATTTCGAGGGTGATCGGGGGCATCCGTACCGGATTCTGAGGGCGGTCAAGAACCGGTTTGGTTCCACCAACGAGATCGGGGTGTTTGAGATGAAATCCGGCGGTCTGGCTGAGGTGGCCAATCCGTCAGAGCTGTTTCTTTCGGAACGGCCGCTGGATGCACCCGGCTCAGTGGTGACTGCATCACTGGAGGGGAGCCGCACACTGCTGGTGGAGGTGCAGGCGCTGGTGACCCCCAGCAGCTACGGGACACCGCGCCGGACCACCATCGGGGCAGACAGCAACCGACTGGCGCTGCTGGTGGCGGTGCTGGAGAAGAAGGCCGGGCTGCATCTGGGGGGGCAGGATATCTTTTTGAATGTGGCCGGTGGTGCGCGCCTCACCGAACCTGCTGCTGACCTGGCCATGCTGCTGGCAGTGGCCTCCAGCCACCTTGACCGCCCGGTGCCGGCCAATGCGGTGGTCTTCGGTGAGGTGGGGCTGGCCGGTGAGGTGCGTGCCATTACCCAGCCGGAGCCGCGCATATCAGAGGCAGGCAAGCTGGGGTTTGAGCAGTGTCTGCTGCCGGAAGGTAATCTGCGGCGTCTGGCTGGAGGTAGCATTGCACTGCAGGGGGTTTCCACCGTGCAGGAGGCCCTGGAGTTGCTGCTGTAACATACTTTTTACTGGACTTGCTCGGTTAATGTCCTTAATATCAGCAAATTATAGCTGAAGTGAGGAAATGCATGGAAGCAGAGAAACTTGAACAATTCCGTCAGTTGCTCCTGGACGAAATGAAGACGTTGATGTCTGAGGCGGACAAGACGGTGCACGAGATGGGGGATGATGCCTCGCACTTCCCTGATCCGACTGACCGCGCCACGCAGGAGTCCGACCGTACCTTTGAGTTGCGCATCCGTGACCGTGAGCGCAAGCTGGGCAACAAGATCCGCGAAGCACTGGAGCGGATCGAAGACGGCACCTACGGTATCTGTGAAGATTGTGGGGGCGATATCAGTGAGGCACGGCTCAAGGCCCGTCCCGTGACCACCCAGTGTATTGATTGCAAGATTGAGGCAGAGCAGAAAGAAAAACGGCCCTAACGCTGTCCCCCTGGCCATCTTTGCTGCTGCGGCCATCAGGAATCCGGCATGGCAGACACCAGTACAAAGCAGACATCCGATGCGGTGCCCGTCCCCCTGTCTCTAGCCGGAGACCTCTCACTGCTGTATCTCTTCAGCTCCACGCTGCTCTCCACCATGAAGTTGAACAAGCTGCTGCATCTGATCCTCTCGGCACTGGTGTGTGAAAACAACGGCCTGTTTGGCCGCTCCATGTTGTTTCTCTACAATCAAAAGACCAATACGCTGCAGGGGATGTTGGGAATCTGCCGTGAAAATACCGCTGGTTTTCATGTAGTTGATAGTGATCCGGACAACCCGCTTTCAGGGTTCTGGGATCTTGAGGCGGATGCATTGACACTGCAGCAACAATCACCGTTCTGTGCTGATGTGCGCGGCACCCGTATTGATCTGAGCGATGGCTGTAGGCTGGTTACCAGAGTGGTGCATGATCGGAAATTATGCTGTCTGGCTGATCTGGACTGCCAGGGCTGTGACGAATGTGATTTTGTGGAGCGTTTCGGCATCAGTACCTGTGCTGCGGTGCCGCTGGTGACTCGAAATAATCTGATCGGGATCATCATTGTTGATAACCCTTCCGGACAGCAGAAGATCACGGGAGAACAGTTGCAGGTTCTGCAGTTGTTTGCCAATCAGGCCGGTATGGCCATTGAGAACACGCGGCTCTACCGTAACCTTGAAGAGGCCCATGCCGAATTGAGCGAGGCTCGTCAGCGGCTGGTGCACGGTGCCCATCTGGCAGCCATTGGCGAGATGGCCGCCTCCATTTCCCACGAACTGAAGACCCCGCTGATCACCATTGGCGGTTTTGCCGCCCGGCTGGAGCGGACCCTGCCGGAGGACACCCCGCAGCGACATTATCTGGAGACCATCATCAACGAGTCACACCGGCTGGAGCGGCTTTTGGGCGACATTCTGGCCTTTTCCCGCAAGCCGACCATCTGCTACCAGCCCTGTAATCTGAAGGCAGTTGTTGAGGAGTGTCTGGCAGACTACCGCTTGACCCTTGACGACCGAAAAATAACTCTTGAAACGGCCCTGCCTGCCGGGCGCTGGAAGCTATTGGGGGATGCCGGTCAGCTGAAGCAGGTTTGTATCAATCTGTTGACCAATGCCCAGGAGGCCATGCCCAACGGTGGCAGACTTCGGGTCGGGCTGGCAGGAATTGAGGAGCAGGGGCGACCGTTGATGGTGCTGTCGATCGCCGATACAGGCGGCGGTATTCCGGAAGAAACCATGAAAAAGCTGCTGACCCCGTTCTTTACCACCAAGCGTCACGGCACCGGCCTGGGACTTGCCATAGTCAGCCGGATTGTTCAGAACCATGGAGGCATACTGCGTGTCAGCAACACTGCTGAAGGGGCTGAATTCAAGATTGTACTGCCGCAGGCACCGACAGAGGTGCTTGAGGGTTGAGACCTGTCCTGCAGGCTGCCTGGCCGATAGCTGGAGAAGGGATACAAAAAACGGGTTGGCTTTGCAGCCAACCCGTTGTTTTTTAAATGGCGGAGAGGGAGAGATTCGAACTCTCGGTACGGGATTAGCGTACACACGATTTCCAGTCGTGCTCCTTCGGCCACTCGGACACCTCTCCAAAGAAGATTTAGACTCATACATGAATCACTGCTTTTTGTCCAGTAATTTGATGCGGAGATAATCGGGAATATACAGGGGATGGAGATAAACAGATGCAGCATAACCGTAGCTTGATAGGGATTGTGACGGCCATGCCTGAAGAGCGGGTTGCCCTGACCAGGGTGATGCAGCAGGTCAGCCGCTGTCGGAAGAATGGAGTGCTGCTGTACAGCGGGCTGTTGCAGGAGCGCCGCCTTTGCGTGGCTGAGGGGGGCATGGGGAGCGCAGCGGCCACTCGTGCGGCCCGCCTGCTGCTGGAAGAACAACCGTCCCTTTTACTGTCGGTCGGGTTCTGTGGTGCTGTTCATGCCGGTGCCCATGTGGCGGATCTGGTGTTGTGCAAGCGTCTGTTTTCTCTGGATGAGCAGGGTCTCCATGCAATGGCGCTGCCGGGTAGTGATCTGGGCTGTGCCCGCTTGTCAGCTGCGTTACAACATCACGGGCTGCGGACCTGGCAGGGCAGTTTTATTACCACCCAGCGGGTGGAGTCAAAACCGGCAATTGCGGCCCTGCTGCCGATGGGGCTGCAGACACCGGTGCTGGAGATGGAAACTGCTGCCGTGGCACAAGTGGCCGCCGCAGCAGGGTTGCCGTTTCTGGGGCTGCGTTCCATAAGCGATGCCGCTGACGAAGAACTGGGCTTCAGTCTGGACGAATTGACTAACGACGCCTTGCAGATCAGCATTCCCCGTGTATTGTTCACCTGTCTGAAGAGACCGCGCATCATTCCACAACTGGCCCGTTTGGCAGCCAACAGCGGCAGGGCAGCAAAAAGCCTGGGAACTGGCCTGCAGCAGATTGTCGGCATGTTGTAGCTGTCACCACCTGCCCAGGGGAGACCACGGGTAGTCCTTCAGGTGTTCCCGCAACTCCTCTTCGCGGTAACGGTTGATCCGCACCAGAGCCAGCACCGTTACCAGCAGAACTGGCAGCGTAAAAATAAAAATGCCGGTCAGTGCCATCAGGTATTCTCCGATCGAAAAAGTCACTGTCCAGATAAAGATCAGCACCGACAGATACAGAATCGGTCCCAGCAGTGAACGAAACGGTAGCCGCACGATGCCGGCCGGTCGTTCTTCTTCCTTCTGACGGTCGATCCACTGAAAGGCGGCCACCAGGATAAAGCTGGTCAGCAGCCAGCCGGCGTAATTGGAAAGCGGGATGCCAAAATGGATCCCCTCTTCCCGGTAGCCGTAGATCTGCCCCAGAAACCAGCGGTGCCCCTGGTGTGAGGTCGGATCTATGATAATGTCTAAAAAGGTCTGCAGAAATGCTCCCAGCACCAGGGCTGCCCAGGACCGGCGGATGGCGCGGGTTTCCAGGGTGATCAGGTCGTAGCCGCGGGTGGCCAGCGGCGAGAGGATGAATAGTGCCGTACTGTAACTGCAATAGGTCAGAAAGACATAGGAGAGTGAGTCAAAGAACGGTACCCCCCAGACCCATAGCTCTTTGTGGCTGGTCGTATCAATATAGTAGTACCAGCCGTAGGGAAAACCGGTGGTAATGGAGAGCTTCTCGGAGATAAAGGCAATCAGGTAGCCCAGTCCGGTAAAGCTCAGGGTCTTTTTCCAGCCCACATGGGGGACGCAGGCCAGCAGAAACGCGGCAAAAAAGGCGAACACATAGGGACGCATGGTGAAGGTGCCGATGGCGATATCGAGCATGGGAATCCTGTACGAAAACAGGGGTGCAGCCAACCGCACCCCCTAGCTAAGATAGTTACTTCTGACTGATTGCCAACGCCTGATCCACATCCGCAATCAGGTCATCAATATGCTCAATCCCCACGGACAGCCGGATCAGGTCCGGGCTGACCCCGGAGGAAAGCTGCTGCTCTTCGCTCAATTGCCGATGGGTGGTGCTGGCCGGGTGCAGTACGCAGGAACGGGCATCCCCCACATGCACCACCAGGGCGATCAGTTTGCAGGCCTCCATAAACTTCTTGCCTGCTGCTGCCCCCCCCTTGATACCAAAGGTCAGCACGCCGCTGGCTCCCTTGGGCAGGTATTTCTGTGCCCGCCCGTGGCTGGAGTGGCTGGCCAGACCGGGGTAACAGGCCCAGGAAACTGCCGGATGTGCCTCAAGGTGCCTGGCCAGTGCCAGGGCATTCTCACTGTGGCGCTGCATCCGCAGCGGCAGGGTATGCAGCCCCAGGTTGAACAGGAAGGCGTTCATCGGCGCCACGTTGGCCCCCAGATCCCGCATCAGCTGTACCCGCGCCTTGATGATGTAGGCAGCCGGGCCGAAGGTCTTGACGTACTGCATGCCGTGGTAGCTGGCGTCCGGCTCCACCAGTTCAGGAAATTTGCCGTTATCCCAGTTAAAGGTGCCGCCATCTACAATCACGCCGCCCAGGCTGGTGGCGTGGCCGTCAATATACTTGGTGGCTGAATGGACCACAATATTGGCCCCCAGTTCAAAGGGGCGGCAGAGATAGGGGGTAGCCATGGTGTTGTCGATCACCAGCGGCACCTGTTGCGCCTTGGCCACGCTGGCAAATTTCTCAAAATCCAGCACGTTCATACCGGGGTTACCGATGGTTTCGGCATACAGGGCGCGGGTGGTGGGCCGGAAGGCAGCGGCAATCTCCTCTGCCGGGGCATCGGGATTGACAAAGGTGACCTCGATCCCCAGCTTGGGCAGGGTAGAGGAAAACAGATTGTAGGTACCGCCGTAGAGCGTGCTGGCGGATACGATATGCTGTCCGGCCTGGCAGATGTTCAGCATGGCCAGGGTAATGGCAGCCTGGCCGGATGAGGTGGCCAGGGCAGCCACACCACCCTCCATCTGGGCGATCTTTTTTTCAAAGGCATCAGCAGTCGGATTGCCCAGCCGGGTATAAAAGAAGCCGGGCACTTCAAGATCAAACAGTTTGGCCACGTAGTCGGCATCATCATACTTGAAGGTGGTACTTTGCACGATCGGCACAATGCGGGCCTCGCCGGCCTTTGGCTCGTAACCACCCTGAATAGCCAGAGTTTCAAGCTTCCAGTTTGTATCCATGGTATCTACCTCCCTTACAATAAAGGTTTAGGCCCGTCATTATGAAGTGTCCGACCGCTCCGGTCAAGAACAACGCTTTTACATAACTATTACACCCCGTATTGCCCTGCTGTTGTATATGAATAGGTAGCAGTACTGCACTGGAGGGCTAAGCATGACCAAAGAATTGAAGATCGGTAAACACACCGCACGGTATCCGGTTATTCAGGGTGGAATGGGGGTCCGGATATCAGGCGGCAACCTGGCCGGGCATGTTGCCAAATGCGGCGGCATCGGCCTGGTGGCGGCAGCCGGTATCGCCCTGAACAGCGACCACTACACCGGCACCAACTATTTTCAGGCCGAGACCCAGGCCTTTCAGACCGAGCTTCGCAAGGCCCGCGCAATTGCGCCGGACGGCATTATCGGTGTGAACGTGATGGTGGCGTTGTCCGATTTCGAGCCGCTGGTCAAGTCCGCCATTGAGGCAGGCGCCCAGGTGATTGTCTGCGGAGCCGGTCTGCCGCTCTCCCTGCCTGAACTGACCGCCCATGCCCCTGATGTGGCCCTGGTACCGATCGCCTCCTCTGTACGGGCAGCCCAACTTATCGCCCGCACCTGGGAAAAACGGTACCATCGCCTGCCTGATGCGGTGGTGGTGGAGGATCCTGACACAGCTGGCGGTCATCTGGGAGAAAAAATGGAACACATCGGTACTGGCGAGTACGACC
>DIUB01000216.1 GCA_002422265.1 Geobacter sp. UBA6169 | reverse complement strand
GCAGAAGGTGTGAAATTTGGCCGTAAGAGGGTCAAAAATGTGGTTGAAAATAATAGCAGTTGTACTCATTCTTCTGGTTTTCGTTCTAGCGGTGGCAATCCTCGCCGGTGCTAACCGCTGGCATTCAGACACGAGAGAGCTTCATACGAGAATGGAAGCGGCACGTGTGCTGATTACGCCAACATCATATGATCCACGCGAATTGGATGGGCTGCCTGCGCCGGTTCAACGTTATTTTCGTACTGTCTTGAAAGAAGGTCAGCCGTTGGTCGTAGCGGTCAGTATAGAACACGCTGGCACCTTCAATATAGGTGAGACCACAGAGCAATGGAAGCCGTTCAGTTCGACCCAAAGCGTCGTCATCCAGCGTCCAGGGTTCATTTGGGACGCTCGTATTCGTATGGCACCAGGGATGACTGCTCATGTCCATGATGCCTATATTGCAGGTGAGGGTGTCCTGACGGCAAAGCTATTTGGTCTGCTGACAGTAATGAAACAGCCCAACGCGCCGGAATTGGCACATGGCGAGTTGATGCGCTTTTTTGCTGAAGCGGCGTGGTATCCCACAGCCCTTCTTCCAAGCCAGGGTGTGTTTTGGGAAGCAATTGATGACTCACACGCCAGCGCGACACTTACCGATGGAGCGGTTATGGTCAAGTTGGTGTTCCAATTTGACTCCAAGGGGCTCATCAGTTCAGTGCGTTCGGATGGAAGACACCGTACAGTGGATGGTGTGCAAGTTACGGTTCCTTGGCAAGGTCGCTTTTGGGGCTACGAAATGCAAGATGGCGTGTTAGTTCCGCTAAATGGTGAAGTGGAATGGTTGCTGTACGATGGACCTAAGCCGTACTGGCGTGGGCGGATACAGCGAATACAATACGAACTAAGTATCAGATAATTGAAAGAAACAAATTCTATGAACGAAACTACCAAACCGAATCCGCTGATCGAACTGTTGATTACCATTATCCTGCCATCGTTCATCCTGATGAAGCTCTCAGGTCCGGAGGATCTGGGTACACTTAATGCCTTCCTGCTGGCGTTGGCTTTTCCATTCTTCTGGGGCGCATGGTCGCTCGTGAGTGAACGCAAGGTCAACATGCTTGCGGTGCTGGGTCTTTGCAGCATTCTGCTGACTGGTGGCATCGGCGTACTGCAACTTGATACGCAGTGGCTGGCAGTCAAGGAAGCGGCAATTCCCGGTCTGATCGGCATGGTCGTTATCGTTTCCGTCTTTATCGGCAAGCCGCTGGTGCAGGTGCTGTTGTTGAGTCCAGCACTGCTGAATGTCGAGCTCATCCAGGAGAACCTTCAGCAGCGCGGCAACATGCCGGCCTTTGAATCCCGCCTGAAGTACGCCACCTGGATGCTGGGCGGCTCGTTCCTTTTCTCTGCCATCATGAACTATCTGCTGGCGACCTGGATTGTCACCAGCCCGGCCGGTACCCAGGCTTTCAACGAAGAACTGGGCCGCATGAACCTACTGAGCTATCCGGTAATCGCGCTGCCATCGATGCTTATTATGCTGGCGTTGTTCTACTATCTGTCACGGTCGCTTACCCAACTCGCGGGACTGAAGCTGAGCGAAGTGATCAAGCAGCGTTGAGTTATTTAAAAATGGCTCGATGGTTAACTCGCCAGAGACGTTCTGTCTGTTTGCCAACCTATTGCTTTCTGTGCAAAATTTTGTGCATATCCTACCAGAAAGCAGCAGCTCCTGCTCAATCGCTGGATCAAGGCTCAGGCCGGTAAGCTCACTGTTTGCCTGAGAAACACTTCTGAAGCACGACTTGGAAAGAGCAGCTTTTGCGCCCAGTCTGGTGCCCGGCAGGTAACAGCCAAAAGAAAAGGCATGCCGCAATGGGCATGCCTTGATAACAACCTGAAGTAGTTCTGTGTCAGTACGCCGTATGCTCGCTGCTTGCCTTGATGCGAGACTGGGACCTGATGTTTGGTGTCAAGGCTTGACGCAGCCGCTCCCCTGACGGTGGGTACAGAGCAGGTAGCCGATCCAGGTGCTCCAGTAACGCAGCGCGTCATCAGCATTGGACCAGGTATCCCAGACCCCCTGCACCGATTTATTGCCTACCCGCCTGTCAAGCGCTGCAACCAGGAGTTCGCCGGTCGTATCGTCGGTAACCCTGAATTCAGCTGTTATCTCTCCGACGCCGGACTGCTTGCCGGTAGCAGTCAGTTTAACCAGGCTGAGGCCAGCGCCGATCGGTGTTGCTGACGACGTTATCATTCGTACCGGCTTGGAAGAATCGGCATCACGAATAGCCATCTGCAGGTTCAGCGTACCCTTGCCGCTCTCTTTGACGACCTTGATCCCCTTTTCAAGCTCCTGCACCAGATAGACATAGGCGTTATTTGCCAACCGCTGATAATTTTGACGCTCGGAAGCGCCAAGTTCACCTTCTTTGGCAATCAGCACCGGCTCAACGATCATTGCCGAATATTGTTTGATATCAAAACCGGGTTTGACATAGCGGTAAAGGGCCTGATTGTCCTTTCCTTCCTGCAGGATATCCGGGTTGACCAGCACTGCGCTCTTTGGATTGACGCTTCTGGCCTGATGGCTTGCCGTACAACTGCACAGTACGAATGAACAAAGCAGCACTGCAGCCAGGTTTGTGAAAACGCGAATCATAATGGGCCTCACTTTCTGTAGTTGTTGTATTTGCATGCTTGTGCGCGTACTACCTCACACATGCGGCTGGCTGAACATTATGTACAGGCACACCCTTGCGGATGAGCTCTAGCATCTGGTGCATGGATGGTTTGGCCTGCTGATAAAACAGCTTGATACCTTGGCAGAGGTAGTTTAATCCCGGTTCACCATCGGGAGTCCGGTTAAAGCGGTGCTTTGGACAGCCGCCATGACAGGCAAAGAGGAGCTCGCACCTGCGACAGTAGCCAGGCAGAGTGGTTTCCTTTGCTGCACCAAAATGTTCCTGTATCTCTGAACGGATCAGCTGCTGCAGACCTCCCTCATCATGTATGTTGCCCAGACGATAGGCGGGATACATGAAATGATCGCAGGAAAAAATATCGCCGTTATGCTCAAGAATCAGGTTCCCGCCGCAGCGCGGGGCAAGATAACAAACTCCTGGCTCTCTACATGCCCAGGCTGCCAGTATCCATTCAAAATTCATCACAAAGATCTGCCCAACATCATGCTGGATCCACTCTTGATACACTTGCGTCAGAAATACGCCATACTGTTTCGGCTCAACGCTCTGCTCGGTCACAACGGCAGTCTGTCCGGCTGCCCGCTCAACAATCGGGATAAACTGCAGATAACGCACACCGTGCAGCCTGAAAAAGCGGTACACCTCAAGGGGGTAGCGGGAGTTATGCTGATTCACGGTGACAAGAATGTTAAGTTCTATACCATGCTTCTGCAGCAGCTTCAGGGCAGTAAAAGTTGAGTTGAAGCTTGGATGATCTGCTGCATCCAGCCGACAGGTATTATGGATCTCTTCAGGTCCGTCCATGCTCAGGCCGACCAGAAAACGGTTGCGGGCGAGGAACCTGCACCAGCCCTCATCCAGCAGAGTCCCGTTGGTCTGAAGGGTATTGCGGATTTTTTTTCCCTGAGCGTACTTTTTCTGCAATGCCAAGGCCTGCTGAAAAAAATCAATGCCCGCGAGGGTCGGTTCTCCTCCCTGCCAGTCAAATACCACCTCCGGGCCTGCCTGGGCGGCTATGTACTCTCTGATGTAGGATTCCAGTACCTGATCAGACATGCGGAAAGGCTGACCATTCGGAAAGTACTGCTCTTTTTCATAGTAGAAACAGTAGCTGCAGCGCAGATTACAGGCTGGCCCGGCAGGTTTTGCCATCAGGTGGAAACCATGCTGCAGCACCGTTCGACGTTCGTTACAGCTCACAGCAGAGCTGTTTCCTGTGAAGCAAGGGCAACCCTCAGTTCAAGGTTCTTCAGCACAAGCTCTGCTCTGGTCATACCGGGTACGGTGACGTCATTCCGTAGTTCACCGGTCTTGAAGTCTACCAGATTGATCTTTTCAATCGGATCGTTTGTCAGGCAGTACAGCTCCCACTGATCTGCTTCTTTTTTTCTCGGATCAACATAGCGGGCTATCTTCCAG
The DNA here is from genome assembly GCA_002422265.1 of Geobacter sp. UBA6169. Classification (GTDB taxonomy): domain Bacteria; phylum Desulfobacterota; class Desulfuromonadia; order Geobacterales; family Pseudopelobacteraceae; genus Trichlorobacter. The sequence continues at coordinate 20,238 of DIUB01000216.1, read as the reverse complement.
TCACCGGTGCACAATGCACGTACATTGTTGGGTTGCCGCACCGGACCCGATACCAGCGGAGCCCCGTTTTTAATTGCATTTTCAACATACTCCAGAAACAGGTCGTATTGATCAGGCAGCGGATCCGGAGGGTAGGCAGCTTTTTCGGTGATGGTGTCGTTGGTCATAAACAGGGCGCCCGGTCGTGGTCTGCCGTCCGGTCCACTGATCGTTCCGGTTGTTTTACCCAGGATATGGTCTGACAGATCAGCCCCGGCAAAGGGGGTGTAGGACGGTTTGCCGGCAACCGTAGCCATAATCAGCCGGATCTGCTCCTGATGATACCCGGCCAGCCCCAGCAGGGTCGGGGCGAGATCCACCGAACTGGTTGGATGACTGATCTCGCGCATGGCGGTTTTACTGCTGTTTACCAGGGGAGATGAAACCACCAGCGGTACCCGGATCGTCTCTTCGTAGGCATTGTGCCATTTCTGGATCATACCGCCATGTGCCCCGGTCATCTCGCCATGATCAGAGATAAAGACCACAATTGTATTGTCGGTAAGTTTGTTGTCATCGAGCGCCTTCAGCATCTTGTTAATCTGCAGGTCGGTCAGGTAATGCAGGTAGGTGTAAAACTGGTTGTAGGCCAGTGACCAGGCCTCCGCATTTTCTCCCTGCAGTTGGAAGGGGAGCGGCGATCTGACCGGGAGCTTGCCGATAAAGCCGTAATCGGTCTTTGCCGCAAAGGCAAGCCCCCATTTAAGGGCGTAGTCCTTGTGGCACTGGGGTTTGTCATCCAGGGTTTCGTTGTAGGTTAGCGGCAGCCGGCTGTTGTCCTGGGGAAAACCGTCAGGATTCAGTTCAACCCGATACTGGTCGGCAGGATCAGTGCCGCCCATCCGGCTTGTCTCTCCTTTAGCCGGAATCTTCAACGGGGGCGGGTAGTTGTTCCATTGAACCACGCCGCTGCCGTGGGGATCAGCCGGGGTGGCCGGCATCTCCCAGTTGATCGGCATCAGGCTGCAGTCGTGCGGGTTTACCAGTGAACCAACCGCAAGCCAAGGCACGTTTGAAGTATCTTTGCCTTTGGCAGCAAGGAATTCCTCGACATTTTTGGCAAACTCTACATCCCGAAACGCACCGGAGTTGTCAGCGGTTCCGCCGTGGGGTTCAGGAACAGATTGTTCCCAGTCGGCAAATCCCCAGGGTTTGAGGTAGTCGGGAGCCTTCGCCTCTGAAACGTGCCACTTGCCGAAATAGTGGGTGCTGTAGCCGATGGCGCGGAACCAGTCGCCAATGGTCGGCAGACCTTCAGGATCAAGCCAGGGTACATCATTTGCAGACTTGAACAGACCGTCGGTCTGACTTGCGCCGTGCATGGTCGGGTACTGGCCGGTCATGATACAGGTCCGGCTGGGCACACAGGCTGACGAGGCAGTGTGATGCTTGCGCATCACCACTGCATGCTGACGCAGGCGCAGCATGCCTGGAAAGTATTTGGTGTAGGAGTTATCCGGTGAAAGCTGCCTGAAGCCGAGGATCTCTTTTAAACCCTGAGCCACCCCCTCCTCGGGGCCGTACCCTTCCGGAGGGGTTTGCATCTGGTCAACCATTATTAGCAGGATGTTCGGCTGCCGGGTCTGGCCGGAGGAGTCAGAAGAACAGGAGGAGAGCGTACCCAGTGCCCCTGCCAGCGAAGCCACTGCAAAAATGGAGGGGGGTGTTTTGATCAGAAACTCCCTGCGGGTCAATTTTTTCATGTGTGGCGTACTCCTTTTTGTCTTTAGCGGTTGGCTACACCTTGCCGGACTGACGGCATATCAGCAGCAGGGATTCTGTACTCCGGCAGCGGTGATGCTAACAAGGGTTGATTTAAAAGCAGGGGTTCTGCTCTCCGGATCGCGCTGGCTCATCGGTATAAGCACGTTGGCCTCGGGAAAGTATGCGGCTACACAACCTCTGGGGATGCTGTAGGGATAGAGCCGGAAACGTCGTGCTTCAGCCGGAACATCCTGTGCCTCACTCTGCAGTTCCACTACCTGGTGGGCAACGAAGCCCAGGTCACGGATGTCGTCCGGGTTTATCATCAACACTCTGCGGGTGCCGATAACACCCCTGTAACGGTCATCAAGGCCGAAAACAGCGGTATTGAACTGATCATGGCTGCGCAGGGAGGTGAGGATAAACTGGCCGGTAGAGGGTGTGACGATATTCAGGCCCTGGACAGTAAACTGTGCCCTGCTGTCCGGGGTGCGGAATTCCCTCTGGCGGGCCGGGTTTGGCAGTTGACAGGTACCCTCGCCCTGAACCATGGTTGCCAGGTCATCAAGGCCGGGGATAACGCGGGCCATACAGCTGCGGATCAGATCGTAATCATTTGCCATCTGTTCCCAGGGGATTGCAGAGTCATCAGCCAGCATAGCCTGGGCCAGTTGTGCCACAATCCAGGGTTCGCTGCGCATCAGGGGGGAAAGCGGCTCAAGGCAACCACGGGAGGCAGTGACGGCTCCGGTGGTGTCTTCAGAGGTGGTGTAACGGATGCCGTCAATCCCCTGGTCTTTTTCGCTTCGTCCCAGGCAGGGCAGGAGCAGGGCAGACCGGCCTGCCAATAGATGCTGACGATTCAGCTTGGTGGCGATGTTGACCACCAGATTACAGCGTTGCATCGCCTGTATTGTTCGGGCGGTGTCAGGGGCCGCTGCAAGAAGGTTACCCCCCAAGCTGACGAATACCTTGATATGTCCGTTATACATGCTGTCCAGGGCTGCTGTCGCATCAAGCCCGGCTGTACGCGGGGGCGTGAAGCCAAAGATCTGACCGAGGGAATCCAGGAAGGTATCCGGCATCCGGGTGCCGACACCTACGGTGCGGTGCCCCTGTACATTGCTGTGGCCACGAACCGGGCAGAAGCCGGTGCTCGGTTTACCCACCATACCCCGCAACAGCAGAAGGTTGATGATGTCCCGCAGGGTGGCAACACCGTTGGTATGGTGGGTCAACCCCAGACACCAGGCTGCAATAACCCGCTCTGATCTGGCAAACAATCCGGCTACCTCACGGATGCGTAGCTCCTCAATACCGCAGGCTGCTGCCAAGAGCGGCATCTTTTCCTTGCGGGCAGATTCGCAAAACAGTTGAAACCCGCTGGTCTGCTGCAGAATAAAGTCCTGATCCAGCACACTGCCGGGTTGTTTGTCCTCAAGCTCCAGTACGGCAAGGATCAGCGCCTTAACAAGGGCCTGATCCCCGTTAATCCGCACTGGTAAATGCAGCGTACCGAAATCGGTCTTTTTGCCCAGCAGGCCACCAACCTCACGCGGATTGGCGAAACCCAGTAATCCTGCCTCAGGCAGCGGGTTGATCGCCACAATCTGTGCGCCGTTCCTGACTGCACGCTGCAGGTTGGTCAACATGCGGGGATGATTAGAACCGGGGTTGTGACCGAATAGCAGGATCAGATCAGCCTGTTCCAGATCGTCATTGGTGACGGTACTTTTACCTGAACCCAGGGTTTGGGTCAGGGCCATACCTGATGCCTCATGGCAGAGGTTGGCACTGCCGGCCAGATTATTGGTGCCAAACCGGCGGGCAAGTAGCTGCAGCAGAAAGGCCGCTTCATTGCTGGATTTTCCAGAAACATAAAATGCCGCCTCATCCGCTGAGGCAAGGTGCTGCATCTCTTTACTGATCAACGTAAAGGCAGCCACCCAGGAAAGAGGCCTGAAATAGCCGGTGTCAGGTGTCCGCAGCATGGGCTGAGCAATTCTGCCGCACAGTTCCAGTTCATAATCACTCCAAGTACGCAACTCTTCAAGAGAATGGACGGCAAAAAAAGACGGATCAGCCAAGCGATTGGTCGCTTCCGAAGCAATGCTCTTGGCTCCGTTTTCACAGAACTCAAACCGTTCCCGCGTGTGAGCCGGATGTGACCAGGCACAGCCGGGGCAATCGTAGCCGCTGGACTGATTTACCTGTGACAGTGCCATAGTGCCGCGCAGAATGCCGACCTGGCTGTAGATATGCTCAAGTGCCGACTTGATGACTCCGGCGCCACCGGCTGCGGTTGCGCATGGCTTGACCAGACGACCTCTGGAGAGCTGTTCTGCCAACTCGCTGATCTCGGCCGCACTGAAGTCCTGCACCGCTTTCAGCAGTGCCCTCTGAATAAACTCCAGCCGGGCCAGCTGCTGTAGTCGTTGCTGGTGAACGGCCAGCTGATCCAGTGTGAATAGTACCGGCCAGAGCTGGCCTGCTTCAGTCAGCCCCAGCAGCATGACCTCTTCCGGATCCGGGATGTCGCTTGGGTCGTCCAGGAGCGAGCGCAGCCCGGCTTGGAGTGAGCGGATCTTCTCATGACCATCCGATGTCAGCGTGTTGTTGCGCAGCAGCTCCAGCCAGTGCAGTCGGGCGATACCGTGGGCCAAAATGGGGGCTGCCTGCACCGCCAGGGTGGTGACCATCTCAGGCAGAGGAATCGGCTGATCGCCATCAGGAAGCAGCTCCAGGCCAAAGTCAAGCAGCGGTATGCCGGACTGCATCCGGTTGATCACCACCAGGTCTGTTGCATCGTTGTCGATCTTTCCGGCAATGGCCAGATCAAACAGCAGCGCACCGGCCAGCATACCTGCCAGCGTCTGTTCAGGGATGATCCTCAGACCACCTTCACTGGTGTTCTGAAGCAACAACAGACAGCTTTCTGTCAGCATGAGCGGTTTCCTTTACCTGGTACATTTTTGGCTGGCTGACAAATGCACAATGAACGGGCGTGAAAAGCGTAACGTGAATACAGCGATTGTCAACTGCTGCTTGCTGTTCGTAAGCAGCGTCTGGTGTGGAACCGGTGGGATCTTGCCGATCCCACCGGTGGATATAAATGTTTGCTGAAGTGATTGACTCCTGAAGGCGTTTTTTTGATTACCGTGCGTTATACAGGTTTTTATCAATAACCTGCTTGTATTGTTCCGGATCGAGCTGTGCCGTTGCATCACCATCAATTTTGCCGGTAATCGGGTCAACTTTCCAGTATTTGGGGCGATTCGGCGAGGTATACGGGATGGCGGTAGTGGTCTTGGGCCAGGCGTAGTTGGAAACAACGGCCCGACGCTGGGTGACGCCACTTTTGGTTACATTAAGCACCATGGTGTCTGAGGCGATGGTGACATCACCCTGCGGGTACCACTTGCGGATATCTTCAAGAGCCAACTTGATCGTGTCGTCCGTGGCTTGGAAGTGGGTACCCACTGCCAGCCTGGGCGCCTTGCCCGCTTGCTCGAGCTGGTCAAGGATATAGCCGTAGGCCTTCTGAGGGGTGTGAGAACTGTCTTGAACGTTCTGTGACTGTTGTACCGCATTGGGATGGGTGGTCGGGTCAATCCCCATCTTGGCCACCCACTTGTCGGCAGGCATCACGATCTCGTGAATCAGGACATCCACCCCTGACTTGGCCTGATCAATCATGTAGTTGTTGGGTAGCGAATCCCCGCAGTAGATCATGGAGAGGCCGTTCCACTCCAGCTTGTAGCTTACGGCTGCAGCACGGCAATGGACCGCCGGGAAATGGGTGATTTTCACCCCGTTATAGTTGTAGGCAACGTTGTCATTGTTCGGAATGCCCAAGGCATCTTTTCCGGTCTTTTTCCAGTTCAGTTCAATCGGCACCAGATCATAGGCATCCCTTCTCTGCAGGGACGGATCCGGGTCATAGGGAGGAATCGGGTAATCCTGATAGCTGGTGGCCAGAAAGGCCTGACTTTCATTATGCCAGTACATCATGTTTTTAAGTGCCTCACAGTAGGCCCTGGTGCCATCGGGAAAGGGGCCGCGCACGTTGCCGACCGGATCGGTATAGACGAAGCCAGAATCCGTTGGCCCCCAGACATACAGCGGCCAGTTGCGGCCGTAGGACGGTCCGAATCCGTACAGAAACGACAGATCCCCCATATGATCGGCATGCAGGTGAGCGAGGAAGATCTTGGACATCCTGTCCATGTTGATCCCCATGGCCCAGTACTTGATCATAGAACCGGTACCGATATCAAACAGGAAGCAGTCGCCGTTGCCCAGCTCTACAAAAACACTGACCGCCGCCTGACTGATCATCGGAATACAGGTGGTTCCCATAAAGGAGATCCGCATCTCGTCGGCTGCCAGCTTTTCAGCGCCGGGCGTGTAGGTCGGGAGACCGGCCAAGAGCGAATTCTGCTGCGTCGGGTCCGTTGCCGCCACACTGTCCGAGCTGCAGCCGCTCAAGACGCTGCCCAGCGCCAGACCACCCATTGCTGTTCCGGAAAGTTTCAAGAGATCACGACGAGAAAGTTCAAGCATGTTCAGTTCCTCCCAGATAAAAAAGTATGAAACTACACGGGTGCTTCACTGCAAGTTCCGTGAGTAATTGCCGACAACACCGCCTTTAAAGGTGACCCAGAGTGTTTCGCCTGATCGTGATGGAGTATGTTTGACATTGAAGGTCTGGGTACATTTGTTCAGCCAGTAGTCCGGCGTGGTGTCCTTGTAGCCGTCGCAGTGCCAGGGTCGGCAGCCTTTGCCGAACTTCCAGCAGGTGGGGGTCTTAAAGGTTCCAAGTTCCTGATACTGGGTTGATGAGCCTCCCCAGGAGATCCAGCAGCGTCCTTCATCGGGGCAGTCAGCCAGCGCGACAGACGGGAATGAGCAACATAGTGAGGCCAGCAGGATTGCGATAGTCAGCGTTCTCATGACAGAACTCCTTTTGGTAGTCTGTTGTCAGGGTTACACAAAGGGTCAACGGTTGTCTGTCAGCATTCTTGCGGTTTTTTTGTAGGGGTTTTTACGCACAGCGGGGAATATGGTCAGGCTTGGCGAGCTTTTGTTCCGGATGTTGCGGCTTATCGTTGTGCAGGTTTACCACTGTGGATATAACGGCGCAGACTCTTCATGCCGTCAATCTTCAGTTTCTCGATGATGCGGGCGTAATAGGACTCTACCGTGCGGGGACTGATGAACAGCTCCTGCGCAATGTCGGCTGTTGAGCAACCCTGGCGCATCAGTTCGACAATTTCCAGCTCCCGGTCGCTGAGCTGATGGACCTGCTGTTGGCCGGAAGAGCCGCCAATCATGCTGGCGGCAAGGTTTTGGGCAGACAGTTTGCTGATGTGGCGTTTGCCGTTCATGACGTCTGACAGCGCTTCCAGCAGATCGCTTGTGGCGTCCCGTTTGGTGACATACCCGTCTGCCCCGAGCCGGAACGCCTTTTCAATGCTGCTCGCATCACTGTGCATTGTGTAGATGATGCTTTTAATGCGTTGTTTGTGCAGTTCTGGCAGCAGGTCAAAGCCGCTTTCATGATCAAGAGAGATATCCACCAGCACGATATCCGGTACAGCCTGTTCCAGTTTCGTCAGGGTCTCGGCTATGCTCTCCGCTTCTCCGCAGATGAAAACCTCGGCCTGACTGAGCATCAGGGAAAGGCCCTGACGTACTGCCGGATGATCGTCAACCAGAAAAACCTTCAGATTGCGCAGTGGGCTGTCGGTCATCAGCCGTTTGCTCCTGTGCTGCTGTGGTATGCCAAGCATGCCCATAGATATGTCCGCTGCAGGGTCATAGTCAAGGGATACCTCCAGAACCCGTCTGAAATCAGATTGACGGCACTTTTGTGCCGGTGCTATATCCTGCCGCAAACAAGATGGACCTCGCACGATCAAGAAAGTCTCAGATGAAAAAAATGCTGGTTCATCTCATGCGCCGTCAGCAGGCCTGACCCGCCGGGAGTTCTGCATCGGTGCAGGTGCGACACTGGGGGTAATGCTGGTTCCCTGCGCTGTTGAAGCCGTACAGAGGGCTACTGCCATGCACGATGGAGTCCGGATACCACCTCTGAAGAAACAAGAGGATGTCTTTGCCCATATTCGCCGTCGGACCGGTGATTTTGATCGGGAGCTGTATCGGCGGATCATCGGCGCTGCCAACGACTTCAAGGAGGGTGACCGGATCGTCGGAGTTGCCGCCAATGAAGAAACCTCCCGCAGACGCGCCCGTCAACTACTGCTGAATACTCGTGTTGAATCTCTCGTATCCCATCCGTTGTTTGATGACCCTCTGTACGACATCATCAACTCTGTTCTTAACCCTGTTGCCTGCTCAAGGCTGGCGGCCATGACGCTGCGTGAGCTGAGGGATTTTATACTCAGCCAGACGGAAGCAGAGATCCGTCCCCTGCTGGAGGGCCTGACCGGAGATGTTGCCGGTTGTCTGGTCAAACTGATGGATAATGATCAGCTGATTACCGTGGGGAACAAGCTGTTCAATCCCCTTCCGGGTAGTATGATTGGAGCCAGGGGCTACATGGGGGCAAGGATTCAGCCTAACTCTCCCACCGATAATCCTGATGATATTTTCTGGCAGGTGCTTTGCGGTTTTTCCTACGGGGTGGGGGATGTGGTGCTGGGCACCAACCCGGTCAGCAGCGAGCCTGATTCGATTGCTGCAATTGAAAACTGCCTGCTTGATATCCGGCGCACCTTTGGCATTGAGGAGATCATTCCGCACTCTGTGTTGGCCCATATTGCGATTCAGGCCCGCGTGGAAAAACAGCAGCCGGGCAGTACCGGTATCTGGTTCCAGAGCATTGGCGGCAGCACGGCGGTCAACCGGGTCTTTGATATCAGCCTGGATCAGATGCTGGGCTTTGCAGCGGAGCGCACCGGACAGTACGGCTTCTATTTTGAGACCGGCCAGGGGGCTGATTGTACCAATGGCCATGCCCAGGGAACCGATATGATCATCCATGAGGCCCGCAAGTACGGTTTTGCCCGTTTTCTGAAGCAGAAGGTTGCTGAGGCGCAGCAGCGGGCAGGGCGGCAACCGGCCCCCTGGGTGCATGTCAATGATGTGGCCGGTTTTATCGGCCCGGAAGTGTTTCGCAGGAGGGAGCAGCTGGTGCGCTGCTGCCTTGAAGATATTGTCATGGCCAAGCTGCAGGGGGTGACCATCGGCCTCGATGTCTGCACGACCCTCCATATGGATATTTCGCTGGATGATCTGGACTGGTGTCTGGATCGGATCATGCCCTGCAATCCGGGCTACCTGATGGCATTGCCCACCAAGATGGATCCGATGCTTGGCTATATGACTACGGCATTCCAGGATCACGTCCGCCTGCGTGAGCGTTTCGGTTACAAGGGAAATGACGCCATGTGGCGGTTTTTTCAGCGCCTGGGTGTGATAAGCGAACGAGGGAAGCTTGCGGCCAATTTCGGACAGCCGCTTCAGGTCTGGCTGCAGTACTGCCGTGCAAAGGGAGATACCCGGCCTGACACGGCCATCCTTAATGAAGGGCGGATGAAGATGACGCAGGTCAGGAAAAGAGGGGTGCCCCTGGCCGAGGGTTATGGCCGGCACCCCTGGGATCTGCCGGTTGCGCTGGATCAGGAAATCCGCGCGGTCTATGCTGATGCAAAGAAGTGCGTCAGGAAAGAGTTGCCGGATGATTTTACTGTCCGGCTTCCCGGGGCAATCCTGCTGTCAACAACCTCAAAAAATCGTGAAGACTACATCCTGCACCCCCAGACAGGTGAGCAGCTGGATGGAAGGTCACTCCGTCTGTTGCAAAGGTTCCGGAAGCAGCATGCACAACGGGTCCAGGTGCAGCTGGTCATCTCAGACGGGCTGAATGTCTACTCCCTCATCGATAAAGGCAACCTTGTGCCCTACCTGGATGCCCTGCGCAGCACGTTTGCATCAGCCGGTCTGAGCGTCGCCCCGGAACTGCTGGTGGTGAAGAACGGCAGGGTACGGGTGGGGTACCGGATCGGCGAGTTGTTGTTCAGCGAACCGTCAGACAGTGGCACGCATCGGGCAGTGGTGCATATTATCGGAGAGCGGCCGGGCAGCATGCACCACACCTTTTCAGCCTACATCACCGCACCGGCGATAAAGGCCTGGAATCGAAAAGGTCTGGTTGACCATAATAATAGCCGTGTTGTTTCGGGCATTGCTGTCGAGGCACTGCTTCCATCAGAGGCAGCTACCCTGACGGTAAAGATAGTAAAGGAGTTGATGGCACAGCAGTAACCTGCAGTGGTGCCGAACCAGCCTCCATCGTCTATGGTGCATCACAGCTGCAGGGTGCCCTGCAGATCACAGCTGTTCCCCCTTCCGGCAGATCCTGCAGCTCCAGTTCTCCACCGATTGACCGTGCCCGGTGGGCCATGATCCTGATTCCCATACCGCCGCGCGTGTTGCCGGCACTGCCTGCCCGACCGACACCGTTATCCCTGATTTCAACAACGATCCCCTCTGCAGGGCTGCAATCAAAGGATACGGAAATACGCGAGGCCCGGGCATGCTTGACGGCATTGGTTATCGCCTCCTGTGCAATGCGGTACAGCTGGCTCATCTGGGGATTACGACATTCCGGACAGGTAGACTGGTTATGGAAGTCAATCGGGATACAACTTTGTTCAGAGATCCGTTGAATGAATGCATCCAGTGAGGTGAACTGCCCCTGGGGCTCATGTTCAATTGGCCAGGCCCCACGCGAGAGAGCGTAGGCCTGTTCCACGGATTCATCCAAGAGCCGTTGCAGCGGTTTCATCAGTTCAAGGGTTTCCGGTTGAGCGCCCGGCCGGTTGCTCAGCGAGGAACAGGCCAGACGGGCGCCGGTCAACTGCTGGCAAAGACCATCGTGCAGCGCCCGGCTGATCTTGAACCGCTCATCATCACTGATACTGACGACCTCCTGTTCAAGACGCAGGCGTTCGGCCATCTCGTGCTCAATAACCTGATGGGCATGTGTACGCTCATCCATTTCTTGCCGTACGTCGTCAACCAGTCTGTTGATTTGTTGTCGCTGGGTGTTGATCCGGTCTGCCAGGGCGATGACACTGAAGGAAGCGTCACATATCAATACCAACAGCATGTAGTCGTTGGGCAACAGATCTGCAGGCAGTATTTTAAAGTTGATCAGGGCGTAGACCAGTGAGCCCGCGTACACCACCAGACGTGAAAACAGGAAGTAGCGTGCCGGTGCAAATCCCTTGCGATAGCAGGCAAAGGCTGCCAGACCCGACACAACGGCAGCGAGGAAAAACATCATATTTAGCGCAACTTTGGCGTACAGTGGCGGTATCAGCAGATAGCCGGGGAGCAAGGCGGTATTCAGCAGGGTCATCCAGTGCAACAGCCGGTCAAACCGGGGCGAAAAATCGCTCACCCTCAGGAAAGAGCGGGTAAACAACAGCCCGGTCAGACTCATCAGGATCGCAAAGGTCAGCAGGGTTGTGCGATGGAGCAGCGGATATTCTGGCAGAAACCAAGCGTAATAGTAACCGCTAATACTCAGAATAGTCATCAGATAACTGAGCAGGTAGAGTACAAAGTAGAGGTAACTGCGCTCTCTGGTAAATGTCAGCAGCGCAGCCCCCACCAGAGACATCGCAACCAGAAAACCGCTCACTGCCGCCAGACGGTTTTGCTTGAGGGTCTCTTGACGTTGAAAAGCTTCGTAGGTCATGACCGTCAGAGGGAACTGTGCGCGCCCCTGAATACGTGCCCGAAGGTAGAAGGTGCGAGGAGCCTGATCCACGGGCAACGGCAGGACAATACTCCGGCTGCGTATTTCGCGGATGCTGATCGGTCGTGAAACCCCTGATTTCTGCTCTTCAAAGGAATTGGTTCCGGTGGGGGTGTACAGCTCAACCTCGTCTGCGACCGGTTGATCAAGAAACAGCAGCCAGGCTTCCTGGCTGCGGGTCAGGCTTTGGACTGTGAAGCGGAACCAGTAGGCCGCTGCAGACATCCCAAAGTGGGGGATCGGTTGTGAGGATGGCGTAAATGAAGCGGACAACCGTTCTGAGCTGACATCGTCAATGGTAAGTGCGCCTGTCCTGTCTTCCAGAACTTCCAGCCTGTTGACGCCAAGGGGATAGCTTTCTGCGGTATCGTCCAGCATCAACGCTTGTGCTTGTACAACAGGTACGGAAATGCCAAGGAGCATGAATGCCAGTAACAGTAACCTGGCGGCTTGTAGGAGATATGAAAAATGGTATCGCAGCAAGTTCAGAGTCCCTAAGTCGTATTTGTGACATCCGTTGCTTTAAATCCAGATATTCCATTAGGTGGCGCAGAGCGCCTGCACGAGCCCTGCCGGATGTTTTCCGGCATCTTTTTGCCCGTTTTTCTCACCAATAGCTACGGCTATTGCCTCGTCAAACGGACGAAAATCTGCTCACAAACCATCGCGGCAGCATCTCGTGCCCCAATGGAAAATCTGGGTTAAAAAAGTCAGGTGTTCCTTTGTGCACAAATGTTCGCTCCTCCCCTGGCAGCAGACCGATGGCATCAGGGCGCTCAACACCCTTCAGTTCTGGGCAGAACAGGTGTCGTGAGTGGTACGTTGAACAAGATACAGGGTTACTAACCATTGGCGTGTTCGTGGAGAAACCGAATAATGCCTTCCATGAAAATCTTCTGATCGTCGTAGATGGCCATATGGCTGCCGTTCGGGCAGAAGAGAAAGCGTCCTTGGGGGAGCCGGTCTGCCATCGCCTTGATCTGATCCGGATCCATGGTATCGTACCGGGCGCCGATGGTCAGGGTCGGAACCGTGATTTTTTGCAGATCATCCATCCGATTCCAGTTGGCAATCTTTCCACCGGCACCAAGCTCGCTTGGCCCTTGCATTGGTATATAGATGCTCTGGTTCAGGTGCTTAAATGCTCGGTTGACCGGATCCGGCCATTGCTCAACCGGCATGCGCAGTACATGGCGGGTGTAATAATGGGTAACCAGCAGCTCCATGAAGCGTGGTTCGCTATAACGACCGGCAGCCTCTAATGCTTTGATTTCAGCCAGTGCAGCAGGGTCTATGCCCGGCATCAGCACCTCCTGCACATAGGCATTATAGGCTGGTATGCTGGCCATCATATTGGAGAGCAGCAGGCCTTTCAGGTGCTGCTGATAGCGCAGCGCATACTCGATTGCCAGCATAGCGCCCCACGATTGTCCAAACAGGAAGAAATTGTCTTGATGCAACCCCAGCGCCTGCCGTACCTGTTCGACCTCATCAACAAAACGGGGAACCTCCCATAGTGTCGGCTCGTCAGGCTGATCACTGTATTTTGATCCAAGCTGATCGTAATAATAGTATTCGATGCCCGCAGCCGGAAAGTAACTGTCAAAGGCCTCGTAGTATTCATGCGTACCGCCCGGCCCGCCGTGCAGGAGAAGCACCTTTATGGCGGGATTATTTCCCACACGTTTCGTCCACACGCGAAAGGTTCCTTTGGGGGTGTTGACCGGAATCATTTTCACACCACCGCTCAGCAGATCATCACGCCCGGAATTGTCCAGATACGCAGCTGTCATATCGGTCTGGTTCATGGGGTTTTCCTTTCCTTTACGACCCGGCCAATCAGTCTTGTATCTGTTCCACGTTCAGTACAGGTTTTGCTGGAGCCAGCACCATTACGTTGCACTGCAACTTAGTTGCAGTGCAACGTAATGGTGCAAGGCCGCTTGGAAGCTGCATTGCATGGATGTTTTTTTTCTTGCCGTTGCAGTTGCAGCATTTGAGATGATGATTCCTGTGTTTAGCAGTCTGTTGGGGGTGATCTCTACAACAACATGTAGTTATTATATTTTTTTTGGTACTTGAGCCCTTTTGAAGTTTTGGCACGGCAATTGAAATAGAAAAGACATAAGCAACACAACCGGACAGCTTCCGGTACTGACTACAAGAAACATTACGCAATAAGGAGGATGTCATGAAAGCGAAAACTAATTACTCGGTCCTGTTGGCAGAAACCACCGCAAAAGGTAGTTTGGCAATCTTCGCAGGTATCACCGTGTTTCTGGGCGGCTTTGTCACCTGGTCTGCAGCAGGAGCCATCAGTGGACTGGCCAAACTTCTGAGTTAAATAGAACCCGAAAAAGATATCAAGGAGGATACACCGTCATGAAAGCGAAACTGAGTTACTCTGATCTGAATGATCGTAAATATATCGGTACTACCCTGGCACTGTTCGGCATTTTTGCTGCCGGTGCTGCGCTCAATATAGCCTGGCCCGCACTCAGTCACATCGGATCACGGCTGATAAGCTAACATCCCCCCTGAACAGACCCATCCCTAGGGACATGAAAGGCCCGGCGAAAACCGGGCCTTTCATGTTTCTGTTTTGAATGTTCAGAGTGCGCTGCTCTTCTTTCGTTCAGACCTCACAACCTCTGCAAGCACCGCATACAGCTGATCCATGATCACCGGTTTAGAGACGTAGCCGTCAAAGCCGCTGGCAAGAAACCGCTCGCGGTCACCTAACTGGGCATGGGCGGTCAGGGCAATAATCGGTGTGTGCCCACCCATTTTCTGCTCCTGCTCGCGGATTGTGGCTGTTGCCTGACAACCGTCCATGACCGGCATGGAAATGTCCATCAGGATGCAGTCAAATGCAGCGGCGTGCCACCGGTCAAGTGCCTCTTTGCCGTTGGTTGCAATCTCCGCTGAGTGCCCCATTTTCTTCAGCATGGCCACAAGGGTGTCGGCATTCAGCCTGTTGTCATCAGTGACCAGTATCCTGAGACTCTTTGAACCAGCAACGGTCTGAGCCGACAGGTCAGCCTGGTGATCAGCAGTCTGGCTGGTGTGAGCCACGCCAAAGGGCAGCTCAACATAAAAGGTGCTCCCCTGGCCAAACACTGATTCAGCCCTGATGGAGCCTCCCATCAGCTCTGCAAGGCGTCTGCAGATCGTTAATCCAAGGCCGCTTCCCCCATGGATGCGGGTGTTTGAATTATCGCCCTGCTCAAAGGGGGAGAAGATGCGGGCCAGTGTCTCGTCATCCATGCCAAAGCCGGTGTCGGTAACTTCCAGCAAAAGTCTGATGACCTCATGGTCCTGTGCAAGTATGGTTACCTTGATGGCAATGGTTCCTGCCGGGGTAAATTTGACTGCGTTTGCCAGCAGGTTGAGGAGGATCTGCTTCAAACGCAGGGGATCACCCACCAGCACCCGGGGCAGGGTGTCCGGCAGTGTTATGTCAAGCTGCAGGGGCTTTTGTCTGATCTGGGGCAGTTGTGTTGCCACAATGTCATTAATACAATCCTGCAGTGAAAACCCGGTTTCTTCCAGATGCATCTTGCCTGCTTCAATCCTGGAGAGGTCAAGGATATCATTTAACAGTGCCAGCAGGTTTTTCCCTGATTGTTCAAGGTACCCGATAAACTCTTTCTGCTCCTCAGTGGGCTGCGTAAACTGTAAGAGCTGGGTCATGCCAAGCACCCCGTTCAGAGGCGTTCGTATTTCATGGCTCATGTTGGCCAGAAACTGACTCTTGGCCTGGTTGGCTGCCTCTGCTGCATGGCGTGCTTCAATCAGATCACGCTGATACTGTTTCAGGTCACTGATGTCCCGTATAATCCCCACTGCGTGCCAGACTCCATCAAGCTGGAATGACGACAGTGCCAGCGATATCGAAATTTCCCGTCCATCCCTGTGCAGTGCCGTCAATTCAGTGGATTTGCCAACGGCTGGCCCATGACCGGTAGCGGCCAGCTGTGACAAAATGGTCTGACAGACTGTGCGATAGCGTTCAGGCACCAGAAGCTGCAGCAGGTCCTGCCCCAGGGCCTCTGCAGTGCCGTAGCCGAATATGGTGGTGGCAGAAGGGTTCCAGAAGGTGATCATGCCTGCGGCATCGATCATAATAATGCCGTTGGGGGTTGATTCCGTAATACTGCGCAGGCGTTCCTGCCCCTGCAGTATCTGTTTCTGGGCAGTACCTGCCTCACTGAGCAGGGCATTAAAGGCTGCTGCCAGCCGTTCCACCTCGTCTCCGGTCTGCAGGTCAACCAGTGCAGTCTCTGCAAGATTCTTGGGGTCAATCTGTTCGATACCGGCGGTCAGTTTTTCAAGACCGGCTGTAATGGAGTGGGTCATTCGCCAGATTGCTGCTGCTGCAATCAGCATAATGATGACGGCACCCGGTACTAAGACATTCCTGAATCCGTTGATCGGTGCATAGGCCTCCTGTTGTGGCACGACCGAAACCACAACCAGGCTGGTTGCATGCAGATTTTTGAACGAGATGATGGAAGGAACACCGTAGATGTTCGTCATCTCAACGCTGCCCGCATTTTCGTGAGAGGGAATACCGGCAAGAAATTCCTGAAAGGAACCGCGAGTTTTCTGCATGATCCTGGACCGGTCAGGATGCGCGACAACGGCATGCTGTCGGTCAACCAGAAACAGGTACCCGCTTGTACCAACCTTTCTGCTCACAAGCAGCTGAAAGAAGCTGTCGGGTGCCTGGATATTGATCGATCCGACCAGCACGGCAGCCACGTTGCCATCTGCAGCTTTGATCGGCGCGGTCATCATGATGCTGGTATGACCCTGCTCAGCACAGCGGTAGGGTTCGGATATGCATGCTTTTGTCCTGAAGCAGTCGGCCGGCAGTCTGTGGTCTGCGGAAAGCAGCCTGTCTCTGTGCAGACCTGCTTCTACATCTTCAACCAGCACCTGGTTGTCAGGCGTTGCCAGGTACAGGCCATCGGTAAAAATACTTCTGATGCCGGTGCGATCATTCAGCCAGCGTTGGGCATTGGTGCGGTCAAAACGGTACTGCAGAGGAAATACTGCGGCAACTTTTTGCAGGGCGGTATGGGCGGAGAAGAGTTTGTCATCAAGCCCGTCGGCAGTGGTGGTAACCAGGGTCAGCTGTTGGTTGAAAATCAGCCGCGCGGTCTGGTGCTTGAACCAGCTGTAGGTGACAGCCGTAATCAGGACCAGCATCAGCAGGATCAAGACCATGCCGTACCAGGTAAATCGGGATTGCAATGATCTGAATCGCATGGTTTTTAAGTGTACGCTTTCAAACTGTAATCAGCATACTGTTTATCTTCGGTCAGGATATGCTCATCAAGCCAGTTGTACAGAAATTGCAGCGCATGATTGTGAACCGGTCCGCTGGTGCTTGCAAAGCGGCGCTCCAAATCAAGCAACTGAGCATAGATAATCCGGTGACACTGGTGATGTTTGTCAAGATCAGGGTACTTTTGGCGACGCATATGTTCTTCCTCACCGGCAAAGTGTGCGCGGGCCAGTTTCACCAGCGACGTGATGATCTGTTTCTGGATATTCCGGTTCTTTTGGTTGTCATCGGTAAGCGCATGTATGTCGTTTACCATCGTCACCAGCTGCTGGTGTTCATCATCAAACTTCTCAATCCCTATGTGGTAGAGTTCAGGCTGTTTGATCGAATTCATGGAAGGGGTACCTCAGTCTCAGTTGTGTGTGGCTGGTGATCCTGCAGCCAGGTTTTCAGGGTGTCGGCCAACTGACGTGAAGTGATCGGTTTGAGCAGGAAATCATGGCATGCGGTGCCGATACACTTACATGATGCGCTCATATTTAAAGTGTTTTCTCCCCATGTCCCGGATTTAAAATCAGAGGGGCTTCAACACAGGTGAGATTACGCGGGTGTTAAGTGGTGCTAATGTATGTATCTACAACGAGAGTGTCAATCAATATCGGGAAGTCGAAAACGGTTGGGGCCATAGCTCAAGATGAAAGGTATGCATCGGAATTGAAAAGAGTCCCATTTCGGCGGACAGCTGTGGTCCACAGCATCAGCACAGGCTTGATTTTCATCCGAGAGAGGGTGTTTTCTGTAGGTAAACTGTTCTGTGAAGCCTTGCCAAGCCGTTTTTGTATGGTACACAAGGATACAAGACAGAAGTCTGATGCGGGGGGAACGATACTTTAAGAAAGGGGAACAAGAAATGTCAAGCGATGGAAAACCCTGGAATCCTTACCTGGCCGGTGCCTTGGCAGGGTTGGTGAGTATCGGATCGGTCTGGTTTGCCGGCAAGTATTTTGGCGCCTCCACCACTTTTGTGAAAACAGCAGGCCTGGTTGAACAGCTTTTCAGTCCTGAGCGGGTGGCTCAGATGGAGTATTTTATCAAGAATACTCCCGGCGTTGACTGGCAATCGATGTTTCTGGTGGGCATCTTTGTCGGCGCTTTGATAGCCTCGCTGACAGACGGCTCCTTTCGTCTACAGGGCCTGCCTGCACTCTGGGAGGAACGCTTTGGCCCCAGTATCGGCAAGCGAGGGATCATTGCCTTTCTGGGTGGCACCGTAGCCATGTTCGGTGCACGCCTGGCCGACGGCTGACCGAGCGGTCACGGGCTGAGCGGTTCGCTTCAGCTGGCGGTAAGCGGTTTTCTCTCATTGGCATGCTTTTTCATCGGCGGTATCATCATGGCACGGTTGCTGTACCGTGGAGGTGCACAATGAGCCAACTGCTGTATGGTCTGATTACCGGTATTCTGTTTGGTTTCCTGCTGCAAAAGGGGCGGGTACTGCGTTATGAAAAGCAGATCAGTGCCTTGCTGCTCAAGGATATGACCATCATCAAATTCATGCTGACCAGTGTGTCAGTAGCCATGGTCGGCACCTATCTGCTGGTTGACCTGGAGCTGGCCAAGCTCTCCATCAAATCAACCATTCTGGGGGCCAATATCATCGGTGGCCTGCTGTTCGGGCTTGGCTGGGGTGCGTTGGGCTACTGCCCCGGCACCTCGGTCGGCGCTGTTGCGGAGGGGCGCTGGGATGCGCTCTGGGGAGTGGCCGGCATGCTGGCCGGTGCAGCACTCTTTGCCGAGCTGTTTCCTGCCATGAAGGCCAGCGTACTCACCTGGGGTAACTTCGGCAAGATCACACTGCCTCAATTGCTGGGGATCAACCATTGGTTTGTGATTGTGCCGTTTATCGCCGGTACTATCCTCTTGTTCCGCTGGTTAGAGAAAAAAGGGTTGTAGCGCTGTTCAGCTTCACCCGTTTCCATGCGAGTTTTCACTGTTTGGTCTTTTAGGCAGGTTTCCGACAAAAGCTCCTGCCAAACCTATTAACGCCTCAATTCTATGTCGGCACATCTGGGGAATAGATGCCACAAGGAAAAACAGTTGCGCATATTGAAAGGAACAGCATGTCAATCCGCAAGGTAGCAACATCATTCAGCAGTGTTCCGACAATCGAGGGAGCCGGTGTCCATCTCAAGCGGGCCTTCGGCTACCACCAGGCCCCCCAGTTTGACCCGTTTCTGATGCTGGATGATTTCCATAGCTCCAACCCTCATGAATACCTGGCAGGGTTCCCCTGGCATCCCCATCGCGGGATAGAGACCATCACCTATATCCTTGAGGGGCTTGTTGAACATGGCGACAGTATGGGGAACACAGGGGTGATCGGTGCCGGGGATGTGCAATGGATGACCGCCGGCAGCGGTATCATCCATCAGGAACTACCCAGGGAGAGCCCCTCCGGTACCATGTGGGGCTTTCAGCTATGGGCAAACCTGCCTGCGGCCCAAAAGATGATGGCACCACGCTACCGTGATGTGCGGGCAGTTGATATCCCGGAAGTCACACAGCACAACGGCGTCACGATCAGGATCATTGCCGGAACAGTCGACAGTGTCCAAGGGCCGGTCAGGGACATCGTGATTGAACCTGAACTCCTTGATATACGCATTCCAGCAGGCACCACCTACCTTCATCCCCTCCCGGAAGGTCACACGGCATTTGTGTATATCCTGGCAGGAGAGGGGACGTTTGATGAAAGCGGCGTTGCGCATCAACCGGAAACCGTCCTGCTGTACGAGCACAAAGGCAGTCAGGTACAGATAACGACACAAGAGACCCCGGCGCGGTTCCTGTTCGTTGCAGGAAAACCGCTGGGAGAGCCTGTTGCCTGGCGAGGACCGGTTGTTATGAACACCAGGGCCGAACTTGATGCTGCTTTTGAAGAATACCGGAACGGGACATTCATCAAGCAGTGAACTGGTGCGTTTACATCATACGCTGCTCAGATGGAAGATGAGCAAAAGTATGAGGTGTGCAATTGCTTAAATTTTGTGCAATCCGTATAACCTACTCCTTACTCTTTGGTCTTGTGTGAACGGCAGGAGTTATACAGGGGGTTATCAACATCTTGTGTTGAAAAGTGTCTGTCAAGATATATGTTGTGTCTAATGGAGCTTTTTACTCAGAAATCAGAGTTCTGCCGTGAAGTCAGGCTGTTGTGAACCGGCAGTATAGATATGGCCCATTTTGGTGTACTGATTTATCCTCCCAACACTCGTGATAGGCTAATAAAGGAGACCAAGCATGAACCTGAATGATCTGTTCCAGCAGCAAGGCCTGGGAGTCATGGCCACCGCATCAAAGGATGGTGTCGTCAATACTGCGGTCTATCAGCCCTTTGAAAAAGGATTGAATT
>DIUB01000148.1 GCA_002422265.1 Geobacter sp. UBA6169 | reverse complement strand
GAGTTGGGCAGCTCGGTCAGTGCCTTGGCCAACTCCTGCTGCAGCTGTTCGTATTCGCGCTGGATCTTGGGCAGATTATTGGCAATCTGCGTCTTTTTCTGTACCTCTGCCTGCAGCTCGGTATGCTTCTGACGCAAATCAGTTAGGGCCTTGTGCTTGGGCAGATAGAGGAAGTAGACCAGGGCAGCCGCCTCAACCAGCAGAACCGCCACTAAAATGGCAATTTTCTGCTTGTTGGGCAGCTTGAGGATTTTTTCTATTTGCGGATTCATAGGATACCCTTCACGCGGTCTGCAGAGCTATTTTTTGGCTGCCGGAGACGCTTCCACAACCGGGCGCTCAATCTTGAATGTCAGATCAAACCGCTTTAACTTGGTGCCGGCAACATCCTTCTGCTCCGAAACCATCAGCTCGACCCGCTCATACTCAGGCGAATCCTCAAGCGCCCTGATGAACTGGGCGATCAGTTCTTCATTCAGGGCCAGCCCGGAAATACTGATCTGGTCACCGTTCTCGCGGTATTTTTCAAGCCACAGCTGATCAGGAGTAACATCGCTGAGCGTTGCCAGCCGAGTTGCCGGACCGGTCTTGTTTTTGCGCAGCAGGGCCAGTACATCCAGCTTCTTCTTGACCTCTTCCTTCAGCTTGTTGACCTGATCAAGCTTGCCGATTTTGGCCTTCAGTTCATTCAGTTTGGCTTCAGCAGCCTGTATATCCTTTTCAGCACCGGCAATCTGTCCCAATTTGAAACCCCAGAGAGACAGTACCACCACCAGCACCAGCACCACACTTGCCGCAAAGATAATGATCTGCTGCAGTGCGGTTTCCTTTTTTTTGGCTGCACGGATCGGCAGTAAGTTTATCCTGATCATTTATCCCCAACCCTCCGTATGGCCAATCCGACCCCAACTGCCATCATCGGCCCGATTTCCTGAAGGTATTCCGGATCAAAATCCTTTTCGCTGTACTTGATACGCTCAAAAGGATTGAGGAGCGCAACCTCCATCCCCAGCTTTTCCGCAACCGCCTCTCGCAGACCGGTCATCTTGGCGCAACCGCCACACATGCTGACACGGACGATCCGCTCTTCTCCGGCTGCCGAGGAGTTATAAAAATCAACCGAACGCCGGATCTCCTGCGCAAGGGATTCACTGACACGAGCGATAACCTCAAACAGGGGACCGGACGGTTGCTGCCCGGCTGCCAGCAGCTTCATCCGTTCTGCCTCGTGTGCATCAACACCCAGCTGCTTCTGGATCTCTTCGGTGTACTGGTTGCCGCCCAGTTGAACATCACGCGTAAACAGGCTCAGCTCACCCTTGACCACATTGATATTCATGACACCGGCACCAACATTTATCAGTGCATGGACTTCTTCGCCGCCGTCATAATTCAGTTCAAAGGCATTCTGCACGGCAAAGGCATCAACATCCATGACACGCAGCTGCATACCTGCATCTGCAAGCACAGCACTGTAATCGTTGATGATCTCTTTTTTGCTGGCCACCAGCAGCACCTGCATCCTGGCCGGGTCAAACGGGTCTGGCCCGAGGATCTGAAAATCGATATGCACATCCTTGATGTCAAAAGGAATATACTGCTCCGCCTCCCAACCGATCTGATCTTCAAGCTCTTCGCTGGACATGGCCTGCAGCTGGATCTTGCGGATAATAACCGCATTGCCGGAGATTGAGCAGGCTACCTCCCTGGTTTTGACCCCCAGGCTTGCCACCAGGTTTTTAACGGCCTCTGCCACCGCTGCCGGGTCCATCAGGCTGTTATCAACGATCGCCTCCGGCGGCAACGGCACAATGGCTGCATTGACCAGCTGGTAGCCGTCTTTGCCCGGCAGCAACTGCACCAGCTTGACTGAGCTTGAGCCGATATCGATGCCGACAAGGTCCTTTTTCTTATTAAATAGTCCAAACATGCTCAGCACCTGTCATCCCTGTTCTTGAAACACCTTGTCGCGTTCTTCAAGCGTATACCCTAAGGCCAGGATTATCTTGCGCATCGTGTCCAGCCGACAGCTTTCACCCCGCTCGATCCTGTCGATGGTAACGGTTGAGACTCCAGCCTTGCGGGCCAGCTCAGACTTGCTCATCAGTTTTTTTTCACGCAGCAGCTTAACGTTATTTGGCACGTTCATAAGTATCTCGCCACTTCTAGAGGTTGTGCCCTATGTACCCCTTTTTGTCGCTTTGTCAATAAATTTTATAAAATTATGTACAATTAAAAAAAATGAACACCACATACTGTAGTGTTCAACTCGAAACCCACCATATCTGCACAACCTACTTGATGCAGACTCGCCGCACCTCATGCAGATCAGTCAGCCCCTGCAGCACCTTGAGGATACCATCCTGCTTGAGGCTGGTCATACCGTCGACAACCGCCTGGGTCCTGATGTCGTCGGTATCGCCACGGCGCTTGATCAGATATTTTAGGGCATCAGTGGCATCGAGCACTTCATGGATACCCAGTCGACCACGATAGCCTGACTCGCCGCACTGCTCGCATCCCCGGGCATGGGCCAGGCTAATCGAGGATGGATCAATGCCGGTTGCTTTGAAGGCATCACGGCCATATTCCTCAAGCAGATCATCCAGCTCTGACTGACTGGGAGTGTACATTTCTTTGCAGGCATTACAGAGCCGGCGGCACAGGCGTTGGGCCAGCACGCAGAGCAGCGAATCCGAAAAACTGTACGGGTCCAGACCGATTTCAAGCAGACGGGTGACTGTTTCCGGCGCAGAGTTGGTGTGCAGGGTTGAGAGCACCAGGTGGCCGGTCAGCGAAGCCTCAACCGCTATGCCGGCTGTTTCTTCATCCCGCATCTCGCCCACCATGATCACATCCGGATCAAGCCGCAAAAAAGAGCGCAAGGCAGCGGCAAAGGTAAAGCCGATTTTGGGGTTTATCTGTACCTGCCGCAGGCCGGTCTGGGTAATTTCAACCGGATCTTCGGCGGTCCATATCTTACGGCTGGCAGCGTTGATCAACGACAGACCTGAATGCAGGGTGGTGGTCTTGCCCGATCCGGTGGGCCCCACCACCAGTACCAGTCCGTAGGGGCTGTTGAGGGCTTTTTCAAAGACCTGACGATTACGCGAGGTCAGCCCCAGCTGATCAAAGGTGACCGGTTCACCACTGGTCAGGATACGGATGACCACATCCTCAAGTTGCCCCACGGTCGGCATGGTGGCGACCCGCAGTTCCAGATCAAGGGGACCGAACTTCTTGAAATCGATCTTGCCGTCCTGGGGCCGACGACGATCGGCAATGTCAAGATCAGCCATTATTTTGATCCGGGAGGGAATGGCAAATTTGTACTTGTACGGTATCCGCTGATAGACCACACACTGCCCGTCGATCCGAATCCGGACCGTCACATCCTTTTTACCCGGATACGGTTCGATGTGGATATCCGACGCCTTTTTCATGTAGGCATCGTAGACGATCTTGTTGACCAGTTTGACAATAACGGAATCCTTTTCCGTTACCTTGCGTACCTCCTCCTCCACCTCCGGCTCATCAAGGGCAGAGGTCTTGTTCAGCAGTTCGGAAATGCTGTCAGGTACCAGATCAAGGTTCACCTCATCATCGGCGCTGCCGATGTTTGCCACCTCAACCCGGTACAACACCTTCAGCGCCTTTTGAACACTGGTTTCCGACGCTATGACCGAGATGATCTTGAGACGGATGCTGTCTTCAAGCTGTCTGATGTCATGGTGCTTGGTCGGACGGGCCATGGCCACAGTCAGAGTACTGCCGATCATGGCAATCGGTACCATCAGGTGCTTCTGTGCGTAGACTGAGCTGATGTAACGGGCAAGGGCAGGATCGAGTGAGAGGGCATTGATCTCAACATACGGCAGGTCATACTGGGCAGCAACGGCTCTGGCCAACAGTTCTTCATCAATAAAACGCAGCTTGAGCAACGCTCGTTCCAGCGGGATATCGTGCATCCTGGACAAATCAAGCGCCTGAGAGAGCTTGGGCTGATCGATCATGCCACCCTTGATCAGGATGTCGGACAGCTTGCGGCGCTTGTTTTTCTGATCAAGCACCAGCGACAGATCGCTCTCCCGAATAAAACCGAGGCGGCACAACAGCTGTCCGACGGTTTGATCAGGGAACAGTTTCTGCATTTCAAGGGCTTCATCAAGCTGTGACTGGCTGATCAGCCCCTGTTCAAGCAGTACCTCTCCGAGTCGTTTGGTTATCATGGGCCCCTTCTAGCGTTCCTGAACCTGATAGCCATGGTCAAACAGCAGGTCACGCATCGAACGATCAACAGGGCGATCCGTCACCATCAGCGCCCCACCGTCCGGCGCACTGTTTTCAAGCAGAAAGCCCGACATTTCAAGGGAATAACGACCGCCTGGCTCAGCTGCCAGCAGGTGAGGCCGGTAGCTTGACGGAAGCTCCATCCGATCCAGCAGTTTGGCTGCAACCAGTCTGAAGGTATCCTGGGGTTCCAGGATCACCACCCGATAGCCTTTAGTGGCAAGCAGACGATAGAGGGTATAGGCAATTGGATCACCATTAAAACGGGCAACCGCATAGCGTTTGCCGTTGCGCTCAAAGACCCGTTCAGCAGCCACCTGCAGAGAAATACCGGTATCAGCCGGATTGAACAGCTCAATACGCCGGTTACGCTCGGCCTGCACGCCAAGCAGGTCAAGCAGCAGGTCAACAACGTGTCCCTGCTGGTCACCTTGCACCTGCACCACCCGATGGCGCGCGACCACCGGTGTTGCAACACGGTCGGCAAACGGCTCCAGCAGGTCAAAACCGTGGTGACCCAGGTAATCAACCACCCGAGGCGGCATCCCCTGACGTGCAGCGCTTACCAGCGTCACTTCGTTACGCAGTACACTATCGGCGCTCCGCTCAACCTTGAAGTCAGTCCGTACCGTCAACAGCGGATCAGTGCCAAAACGCAGCACCGGCTGTTCATCAACCGAATAAAAACCACCGGCAGCAAGCAGCGCCCCCACCAGGTGCTGCCTGTCCGCCGATCCGGTCACAACCCTGACCGAAGGGTCCTGATCCTGAATCAAGGTCCGCACCAGTGGCGGCAGGCTGCCATCCGTATCAAGCAGGATGGTTTTACCATCAGTAGTACCCATGGTGGGATAACGCACCGGATCAATGGCAAGCTCAAAGTTGTCTGATCGCACCAGCAGCGCTTTGTGAGGCGTGGCTGAAGGCGGCACCAGTTTCTGCCAGAACAGATTCAGGTTGGCCAGATCGGCCGCTGTAACAGAACGGCCGGCAACAGACGAGGTGCTATCAGCTCGTTCCGAGGCAGCATGCAGGGTTACCGTGGCGTGCCGCACCTTTTTGCGTCCGGTCTTTTTACTGCTAGTAGCCGGGGGGCCGGTCCTGGTAACGCTGACCGCACTTTTGCGTATCAGCTCCGGACTCAAGGCAAACCTGGGGTCAACCGCCAGACCGGGGGTTGCGCCGAACAACAGGCTGGCCAACACGACGCTGACCGTCCTTACTAACAAAACAGACTGTTTCATGCCGTTAGAATTCCTCATGGTGTTCGTGCAATAACAAAAGCGTTGATCGGTCCACGTTGCGCCGTACGATAGATCAAAAGCCCGGCGTTGCCCTTGCGTGCGGCTGCCTCCTGGACCCAGCCCCCTTGTTTGCGTGACTGTTGCTTGACCTGATACTGGTCACTGCCGGTCAACTCCTGTACCACCTGCCTGATCTCTGCGACCGCTATACCGTTACCGCCAAGGGCCAGCACCTGGACAGCCTGCAGACGATTATTCTCATAATAAAGACGATACTCGCGGCGATCGGTGACAAAACGTGACCAACCGGGTTGTGCAGCGTCAAAAGCAGAATCACGCCTGGCTGCTGCCACGAACGAAGGAAGTTCCTGCCGGGGCGGAGATGGTGGCTGCGTTGTCGAGCTGGATCGTTGCTGCACAGCCGGCTTTGGTGGCGTTCGTGCGGATGAAGCCGCAGGTGAGGCAGCAGGTGGAGCGGTCAAGGAAGAGGCACGGGGCCAGAACCACCAGGCTGCCGCTGCGACCACCAGCAACAGGCTGCCGGCAAGAGTGAACCTCAACAGTCGTTTGCGACGGAGATAGGTTTCTTCAACCGCATGTAACAGCTCTTCAACCGGGATGCTGTCATCATCGACGGCGGCGGGTGGTGGTGGCTTGTCAGGTATCGACAGCGGTGGAGCCGCTGCCCGGCCGGGGGAAGGCTGCGGGGCTGCATAAACTGCGGGCTGCGGATCAATCTGTGTCTGTTCGGACTGCAGAACCACCGCAGCTGCAGGAGGTGTCTGCACGTTACCAGGAGGAGCCGTTTGCAGGCGCTGTTGTTCTGCAGCTGACGGCTGTTCAGCCGGAGGACCACCCAGGCTCGTCGGTTCGAACAGATCACTGAAGTCATCAATCTGCTTCGGTTCCGGGAATGCTTCCGGAGACGTCTCCGTGGATTCTGCAGCCAACGTGTCCTCACCGACTGTGGCGGGTATAGCGGTCTCTTCAGCAGTAACGGCCTGAGGTACAGTCGGACAGAGCAGTTCGCGGTAGTTGGCGAGCAGTTGCTGCAGGGCATTACAGAGATTACTGCTGACCTGTTCA
>DIUB01000020.1 GCA_002422265.1 Geobacter sp. UBA6169 | reverse complement strand
CTGGAGGTGGAACACCTGATTGCAGTACATCCCGGGGTGATCGAGTTTCTGGCCTTTTGTCGTCAGCACGGCAAGCACCTCTGGCTGGTGACCAATGCCCACAGTAAGACCCTGAACATCAAAATGAAAAAGACCAGGATCGGTCACTGGTTTGACGGCATTATTTCAGCCCACCAGGTGGGACTGCCCAAGGAAGATGACCGCTTCTGGGCAGAGTTGCAGCGCTTTGTCAGCTATGATCCTCAACGGACCATGCTGGGGGAGGACAGTGAGACCAACCTGCAGACCGCAGCCCGTTACGGTATCCGTTACCTGTTTTATATCAGTCACTACAGCTCGCGCTGCACACCGGTAGTCTCGCCTGAATTTGCCACGATCGATTACTTTACCCGCCTGATCCCTGCCAACGGCAGCAGTGAAGTCAGGCTTCCCTGTGGAGGTTGTTGAGCCATGTCAGCTACGCTTTGTGATGTCATTATTATCGGTGGTGGTCCGGCCGGACTTGCCACTGCCTATCTCTGTCATAAACACGGCCTTTCGTATCTGGTGCTGGAATCAGGCAAGGCGGCCTTTCAGGGAATAGCCAATACCTATCCCCAGGGCAAGCTGGTCTATGCCTCCAAACCCAAGGACGCGCCTGAACCGTTTCTGGTGGATGAGCTGCGGCCGCCGGACAAGCCGGTGACCGTGGAGAGCTACCTGCAGTATGTGCAGCACTTTGTGCAGCATGAAAACCTGAACATCCGCACCGAGGTTGCCTTTGAAAATATCCAGGATGAGCGGGACGGCCTGACTGTGCTGACCGACAAGGGGCGTTTTAAGGGGCGTAAGGTGGTGCTGGCCTTTGGCAGCAGCATCCCCCGTGAACTGTCGGTCTACGGCGATGCCAAGATGGTGGCCAAAAATGTGGATGATCCGTTGAAATATGTGGGAGTCAAGACTCTGGTGATCGGCGGCGGCAACACCGCTGCTGATGTGGTGATTGCGATCCTCAAGGCCAAGCGGGAGCGTAACGATACCCAACCGGTCTACTGGGCCCACAAATCAGAGAAGTTTGATGTGAACAAGGAAACAGCCCAGCGCTTGGGTGAGGAGATCCTCCTGGGTGGCAACATCCGGCTGCTGCCCGGCGCAACGCCACGTATCGGTGAAGTGGATGATGAGGGGGTTGACCGGTTGGTGATCAGGATCAACGAGTTCAAACAGACTGACGGCATTGACCTGTACCATGCCTTGAGTTTTCCAATGCAGAACGTGATCGCCTGTATCGGTTCCCAGGGGCCGGTGCCGATCTTTGACAAGCTGGGAGTGCAGACCATTTCCTGCACAGCCGGGGTCTGCAAGGTGGCCAAGGAAGGTGATCGGCTGGTGCTGCTGACTGCCGAATTTGAATCGACCCGCAAGGGGGTCTATGTGGTGGGCGGGGCTATTTCTCCCTCGTACATGAAGATTTGTGAAGGGGCGATTCAGGAGGAAAAACACCCCAACCTGATCTACACCGCCATTAACGACGCCTATCGGGTGGTTGAAGCGATCAGGCAGAAGCTGGGAATGTAGGAACGGCGCGCCTTGGCAAACAGCTGAACCAGTATGCTGTATACAATAAAAGCCTTGCATTTTTTTAGAACGGCATTTAGTATGCCGACGGATTTCAGCAATCCGGCCGTTTTTCCCAAATACAGCAGTTACCCCCATAAGGAGGCTTCCCATGCAGCATTATCGCAAGCTTAACTGGCGGGGGCCACCGTCGTAAGGATCGTCTTCATGTTTCACCACCCTGACGTGAGCTTCACCACTACATCATAAAGGAAGGGAGTTTATGGAATTTCTGAACACATCCATCGGCAGGAAGATCGTGATGGCGGTAACAGGATTGGCAATGGTCCTGTTCGCAATTGTCCATCTTCTCGGCAACAGTTCCATTTTTGTCGGCCCAAGCGGTATCAACGCCTATGCCGAGCATCTGCACAGCATGCCTCTGGTCGTCATCATGGCCTTCAGGGCAGTGCTGCTGGCACTCTTCGTAGTCCATGTGATCTACGGCATCCAGCTGACCATGGAGAACCGCAGCGGGCGGCCCTCTGAGTATGCAGTCAAGGCTACCCGCAAGACCACCTTTGCCAGTGAGAACATGATCTGGACCGGTCTGCTGCTGCTGGCCTTCATCGTGTACCACATCCTGCATTTCACCATGCGGGTAACCCCAGGCCTGACGCTGGTCAATGACGCATCCGGTCATTTTGACGTCTTTGCCATGGTCGCCTCCAGCTTCTCCGGATTCTCGGGCGCAGGTCTTTATGCAGCCGCCATGGCTGTGCTGTTCCTGCACCTGTACCACGGCATTCAGAGCCTGTTCCAGACTTTCGGTCTGGCAAATGACAACACCCTGCCCACTATCACCACCGCCGGCCGGATCGTTGCTCTGGTTCTGTTCCTGGGATTCGCATCCATACCGCTTTCAATTCTGCTCGGAATAATTAAAGGTTAAGGGGGATACCGTGATTCTTGATGGCAAATGTCCAACCGGACCGATTCAACAGAGCTGGGACAAGCACCGCTTCGATCTGAAGCTGGTTAACCCGGCCAACAAGCGTAAGTACACCGTCATTATGGTAGGCACCGGTCTTGCCGGCGGCGCTGCTGCTGCCTCACTTGGTGAGCTGGGCTACAACGTGATGGCGTTCTGTTACCAGGACAGCCCCCGCCGGGCGCACTCTATTGCGGCTCAGGGCGGTATCAACGCTGCCAAGGCCTATCCGAATGACGGCGACTCCATCTACCGTCTGTTCTACGACACCATCAAGGGGGGCGACTTCCGTGCCCGTGAGGCCGATGTCTGGCGTCTGGCCCAGGTGTCCAACAATATCATTGACCAGTGTGTGGCCCAGGGCGTACCGTTTGCCCGCGACTATGCCGGTTATCTGGATAACCGCTCCTTTGGTGGCGCCCAGGTTTCCCGTACCTTCTATGCCCGTGGTCAGACCGGTCAGCAGCTGCTGCTGGGGGCCTATTCGGCCCTGTCCCGTCAGATCAAGGCCGGATCGGTAAAAATGTACAACCGCCGTGAAATGCTCGATCTGGTGGTAGTTGACGGTGTGGCACGCGGCATCACTTGCCGTAACCTGGTGACCGGCGAGATCGAGTCCTACGCTGCCGACGCAGTCTGTCTGGCAACCGGCGGCTACGTCAACGTATTCTATCTCTCCACCAACGCCATGGGCTGTTCAGTAACGGCTCAGTGGGTTGCCCACAAGAAGGGTGCCTATTTTGCCAACCCCTGCTACACCCAGATCCACCCCACCTGCATCCCGCAGGCCGGTGATTATCAGTCCAAGCTGACTCTGATGTCTGAGTCACTGCGGAATGATGGTCGCTGCTGGGCTCCCAAGAAGAAGGAAGACTGCGGCAAGCATCCCAACGAGATCGCTGAAGAGGATCGTGACTACTATCTTGAGCGCAAGTACCCCTCCTTCGGTAACCTGGCACCCCGTGATATCGCGTCCCGTGCTGCCAAAGAGCAGTGTGACGACGGTCGTGGCGTCGGTCCCGGTGGTCGCGGTGTGTATCTTGATTTCTCCACCGCCATCAAGCGGGTGGGTGCCGACACCATCAAGGAGCGTTACGGCAACCTGTTCGAGATGTATGAAAAGATCACCGACGAGGACGGCTACAAGCGTCCGATGCGGATGTACCCGGCACCCCACTACTCCATGGGCGGTCTCTGGGTTGATTACAACCTGATGAGCAACATCCCCGGCCTGTTTGTGCTGGGTGAGGCCAATTTCTCGGTCCACGGTGCTAACCGTCTGGGGGC
>DIUB01000009.1 GCA_002422265.1 Geobacter sp. UBA6169 | reverse complement strand
GTTATAATATTTCGGGAATTTAGGTCCTTATCGAAAACTATGGCAGTAGAATAAAAGACGAGAAGCACAAAGAATCTTTCCTCTCACGTGTTAATAACAAAATGATTTCGCAAAAATACGACGAATTTAAAAGATCATACAAGTCGGCAAGCCCCAAACCAACATCACTACCACTCGCGCAAGATCTTGAACAACTGCTTGATGGAGCCTTTAATTTCTATAGGCATACTCGCAACTCAGTTGGTCATCCGCAAATAATTCCCGACTTGGACAAAGGTGTAATTTTGGCAAATTTGGGGCAATTTATTGTTTATGTAGAGCGCATATACGCGTTAATTTCGTTCTATAGCACCAGCGATGTTCAGGTTTAGCTCTCTTCGTGTCTAACGGCTCAATCAACTCGGACTGGCTTACTGTGCGCTGAATTTCACCTATGCCGCAGTCGCCAGTTGGCAGATTATTCAGGCCGCACCACTCCGGCATCGCCAGCCGGTTATCTCGTGAACGTTAGGGATTAACGTTTGATATCAATATTTGATTGCACTCCTGCAAACACTTTGATACCCTCAATTCATGAATAAATCTCACCGCACCACACTGCTTGCTGTTTTTTCACTTCCTGTCCCAGCAACTTTGGAATGGCGAAAAATTGAGTCATTGTTCATCGCGCTCGGCGCACAAACAATTGAAGGCAACGGTTCAAGGGTCAGGTTTGAGCTCAACGGCATTATTGGTACCTTTCATCGCCCACATCCAGCAAAAGAGGCCAAACCATATCAAGTTAAGGACGCAAGAGCGTTCCTGGAGAACGCAGGAGTAAAACCATGAGCACCATGATATTCAAGGGGTATGCTGCAAAAATTGAATATAGCGACGAAGATGCATGTTTTATCGGGCATATTGCCGGCATCAAAGATGTTATTGGTTTTCATGCAGAAACCGTTAAAGAGTTGAGAGCGGCTTTTGAGGAGGCGGTTGACGACTATCTTGCCACCTGTGAAAAACTTGGAAGGACACCTCAAAAACCGTACTCCGGCAAACTCATGCTGCGTGTACCACCAGAGGTCCACGCTCGGGCAGCCATGATGGCACAGGCTCATGGCTTAAGCATAAACCAGTGGGCGTCTGACGTTCTGGCACATGCTTCCTAATCAGCTACTCAATCTATCCAATCCCTAACGGCTCAATCAACTCGGACTGGCTTACTGTGGGAGCAATTTCACCAGTTTCTCAATCGTCAGTTGGCAGGTTAGTCAAGCAGCACTACTCCGGCGTCGCCAGCCGGTTATCTCGTAAACGTTAGGGCAAGTAACTCACGTCATTCAATCTTCCCATTGACAGCAAAGTTGCACCACATATAATACCATCATGACACCACAGATAATCCTTGATACCAATGTTCTTGTCGCAGCTTTCAGGTCTTCACGCGGAGCTTCATACCGCCTGCTGTCACTTATTGACTCTGGTAAATTTCAGTTGAACATCTCCACACCTTTGGTAGCTGAGTATGAAGAAATTCTGCGACGTGAGACACCACATATTAGTGGCACAGACGTTGTTGACTACCTTTGCACCATTGCAAATCGACACAAAATTTTCTTTCTGTGGCGCCCTGTACTAAAAGATCCGGACGATGACTTCATTCTTGAACTAGCTGTTAAATGCAATGCCATTATAGTCACCTGGAACATTAAGGACTTCAAGAAGTCTGCCCGCTTCGGCATACTCGTTATGACACCAAAGGATTTTTTACAGCACATAGGGGAACTACCATGACAGCAATAAATGTAAGGCTTCCGGACTCACTGCATCAGATGGCAAAAAATGTTGCCTCGCAGGACCATATCTCATTGAACCAGTTCATAGCTTCTGCTGTGGCAGAAAAAATATCTGCACTAACCACAGAGCGTTATCTTGAAGAACGTGCCCAAAGAGGTTCAAAAGAAAAGTTTCTAGAGGCAATGGCAATGGCCCCAAATATAGAACCAGAACCGTATGACCGGCTAGAACCCTAACGGCTCAATCAACTCGGACTGGCTTACTGTGCGCTGAATTTCACCAGTTCCACAGCTGTCAGTTGGTTGGCAGTAGAAGCAACATCACTCCGGCATTACCATAGGAACGTATGAACCTACTTCTTGCTGTTGTCCGTATTTCTTCCTGCTTTCACTGCCGCCGTCCACATCTTTGTCGGCGGAGATGATGTTGCCATCCAACGGTGATATGACAGAAACGGAGACATACCGGACCACTCCTCCACAGCTCCCCAAGGAGCAGGTGGCTAGACTGCGGCGAATGGGAAACGATGCACTACTAAACCTGCTGCGTACCGCTCTGGTACTTGGGGCAGCGCTCTCAGCCCTGGCCGGGTATCAGTACAACCATCCCGCAGGGTACATGGTTGCGCTGTTCCTGGCGGTGGTCGCTTTTTCAGCAATCAAGAGTGCCCCGCACATCAGGCATGCCGTTCTGGCAACACAGCGGGGCATGCCGTCGCGTGGCACCATCACCATCACTGTCACCGCCTGGTCCGATACTGAATCCTACCAGGCAACCGTTACTGACCGTCTCGGCCATGTCTGGGAGTTTGAATTCATCCCCCAGGAATGGAAACCGGAGGCCGGGCAGTCCGTGGCCACCATCTACACCATTCCGTCTGTTGCCTGGCCGGTTTTGGTTTCCACTGAGCAGGGAGTTCTGTTCCCCCGCTACCAGCCCAAACGAATAGAACCGTCAAAGGAGTCTCCATGAACGAACCGATCCTGATTGCCAGAAACAGCAGCACTGACCTGCACCTGCTGCCCCGGATGGCCAATCGCCACGGCCTGATCACCGGCGCCACCGGCACCGGTAAGACCGTCACCCTGCAGACCCTGGCCGAGCAGTTCTCAGCCATTGGTGTCCCCTGCTTCATGTCCGACATCAAGGGTGACCTCTCCGGCCTGTCAAAGCCTGGCGGCAACAACCCCAAGGTTGATGAGCGGCTCAAACTGCTGGGTATCACTGATCATTCCTATCAGGGCTTTCCGGTCACCTTCTGGGACCCGTTCGGTGAGCAGGGTCATCCGGTGCGGGCAACGGTCTCAGACCTGGGGCCGCTCCTGCTGGCCCGGATGCTGGAGCTGAACGACACCCAGACCGGCGTGCTGAATCTGGTCTTCAAGGTGGCTGACGATAACGGACTGCTGCTGCTGGATCTGAAGGATCTGCGGGCCATGCTGCAGTATGTGGGCGACAATGCCAAGTCACTCACCACCGACTACGGCAATGTCTCGGCTGCCAGTGTGGGGGCGATCCAGCGCGGCCTGCTGGCACTGGAGAGCCAGGGAGGAGACCGGATTCTGGGTGAACCGATGCTGGATATCAACGATCTGATGCAGACGGATCGCGGCCTGGGGGTGGTCAACATCCTGTCGGCTGACAAGCTGATGGGCAGCCCCAAACTGTACGCCATCCTGCTGCTCTGGCTGTTATCGGAGCTGTTCGAGAACCTGCCCGAGGCCGGTGATCTGGACAAACCCAAGCTGGTCTTTTTCTTTGACGAGGCCCACCTATTGTTCAATGATGCCCCTCCTGCCCTGGTGGACAAGATCGAGCAGGTGGTGCGGCTGATCCGTTCCAAAGGGGTCGGGGTCTATTTTGTGACCCAGAATCCGGCCGACATCCCGGACAAGGTGTTGTCCCAGCTGGGCAACCGGGTGCAGCATGCCCTGCGGGCCTTCAGTCCCCGGGATCAGAAGGCGGTCAGGGCTGCTGCCGAGACCATGCGGGATAATCCGACACTGGACGAGGCACGTGTGATCACCGAACTGGGGGTTGGCGAGGCACTGGTCTCCTGTCTGGATGAGCAGGGGCGTCCCGGTGTGGTGGAGCGGGCCTTTATCATGCCGCCCCAGGGGCAGATCGGTCCGATCGAGCCCCAGGAGCGCCAGCGCCTGATACAGAATTCACTGGTGGCAGGAGTCTACGAGAAGGCAGTTGATCGGGAGTCGGCCTACGAGCTTCTGAAGGCCCGCGCTGAGCAGGCAGCCCGGACATCGTCGCAGTCAACGGCCCAGCCAACAGCCCAGGGCAGTACCGGCGGCGGATTGGGCGGTATGCTGGGCGACCTGCTGGGTGGAGGTGGCAGCAACAGCCATCGGCGTGAAGGGGTGGTGGAGGCGCTAGCAAAAAGCGCGGCCCGCTCAGTGGGCAGCCAGCTGGGCCGGGCCATTATCCGCGGGGTGATGGGCTCTATCCTGGGTGGCAGGCGGTAGGCACTGCTCAGGCGGATAGACAAGAACGCCCCGCTTCGGCAATCCGAGGCGGGGCGTTTGTTTTACTGCAGATCTTCGGGGACCGCTAGCGCTGGCTACGCCCGCGCTGCTGATAACCACCTTTATCTCCGGCAGCATTGCCACCCTGACGCNNCGCCGCTGCCCGCCAGCTGAAAACGGCCTGCGGCCTCTGGCACCGGCACCATTGCCGCCACGCCCCGGTACCGGCAGCACGCTGACCGGCTCAAGACCGGCCAGGGTCTGCATCGCGACAGTGTGACCGGTGTATTTCTGAATCCGTTGCAGATACACCGCATCCGCAGGTGAAACAAAAGAGATGGCCACGCCGGTGGCACCGGCCCGGCCGGTACGACCGATCCGGTGGACATAATCCTCGGCAGCCCGGGGCAGGTCAAAGTTAATCACATGGCTGATCCCGTTGATATCCAGGCCGCGGGCTGCCACGTCGGTGGCAACCAGCAAACGCACCTTACCCCGCCGCAGGTTGGTCAGGGTCCGGTTACGAGCCCCCTGGGTCATATCGCCATGCAACGGCGCTGCCGCATACCCTTGGTCATAGAGGTCACGGGCCAGGGAATCGGCATCCCGCTTGGTGGCGGAAAAAATAATTGCCTGGGTGATGGTGGGGTCTTCCAGCAGTCGCTGCAGCAGCTTATGCTTGTGCTTGAGGTTGTCGGCCAGGTGCATCCGCTGCTCGATCTGGCTGTGGGTGGTCTTAGGGGTGGCAATACTGATCCGGGTCGGCTCCTTCAACAGCCGTCCGGCCAGCCGTGCCATGGGGTCATCCATGGTGGCGGTAAACAGCAGGGTCTGGCGCTTTTTAGGGGTGGCAGCGGCAATCTGGTCAACGGCATCAGTAAAGCCCATGTCCAGCATCCGGTCGGCCTCATCAAGCACCAGCAACTCCACCCGTGACAGATCAATACGACCACTCTCAAGGTGATCAATCAGACGACCGGGAGTGGCCACGATCAGATCCACCGGCTGACGCAACAAACGGACCTGCTCCGGGTACGGCATGCCGCCCACGATGGAGCCGTAGCGCATCCGGATAAAGCGACCGTAGCGGGCCACGGAGTCAGCCACCTGGGCTGCCAGCTCACGGGTGGGAGTCAGCACCAGCACCCGGGGTCCGATGCCGGCAGGTCCAGGTTTGGCAAGCCGCTCCAGGGCCGGAATAATAAAGGCAGCGGTCTTGCCGGTACCGGTCTGGGCCGAGGCGATCAGGTCTTTACCAGCCAGGGCCTTCGGAATGGCTTCGGCCTGAATCGGGGTCGGCTCGGCATAGCCGCAAACGGAAATGGCCTTCTG
The DNA here is from genome assembly GCA_002422265.1 of Geobacter sp. UBA6169. Classification (GTDB taxonomy): domain Bacteria; phylum Desulfobacterota; class Desulfuromonadia; order Geobacterales; family Pseudopelobacteraceae; genus Trichlorobacter. The sequence goes on along the minus strand of DIUB01000009.1, from coordinate 14,478 downwards.
GATTGATGCGTGCAGATTCAGTTCAACAAACGACATAGAAATCTCCTGATTCAACATGAGCTGAAACCTGCCGGCAGCGCTCGTTTGGTCTGTCGAATCGTGTATAAATAATTTTTGGTCGGAAGGGTGCGTCGGGACAACCGTTGTCCCAATAGAATCAGCGCAACCGTCTCATCTGGCCGGCAGAACTCATACGGATTCACGGCAGACAACTGCCTTTTTACGGAATCCTTCGTCGCAAACCAAACGCGGTGCTGCAGAATCGGGGGAATAAACCGGATGCAGGAGGGGGTCAGTCAGCGAAGACACGAGGTGAACAATTAATCGGTGTAGAATACGCGAACCAACTGGCTGACGCAAGCTAAAAATGACGGTGATGTTATTTTATCCTGCCCTGCAGCCGCAGCACCCCTTCCAGAATGGTGGCCGGATGGGGCGGACAGCCGGGGATGTAGAGGTCAACCGGCAGCAGGCTGTCCAGACCGGTGCTGACCTGCGGTGAACCGGCAAAGGGGCCGCCGCTGATAGCACAGGAGCCGCACGCAATTACGATCCTGGGGGCCGGAATCGCCTCCCAGGTCTTGAGCAAGGCCTCACGCATGTTTTCGCTGACCGGACCGGTGACCCAGATGCCGTCGGCATGACGGGGGGAGGCCACAAACTGGATACCGAAGCGCCCCAGATCCCAGCCGATGGTGGTCAGCACGTTGCTGTCGGCCTCACAGGCGTTGCAGCCACCGGCAGAAACCTCGCGGAACTTGAGGGAGCGTCCGAACAGCTTTTTCAGATCAGGGGCAAGGGGCCGGGCATAGTGATGGGGCTCACCGGCACGCACCAGCAGTTCTTCCCGGCTGGAGGTTGCCAGGCAGTGATCGTTCGTGGCAAACGAGACACCGGTGCTGGCCGGACAGTCGGCACAGAACAGACAACGCCCCATATCCAGTGTCAGCTGCCCTGCATCGGCAGCAAGGGCCTGCCAGGGACAGACCGCTGCACAGGCTGCTGCCTGTTCCGGACCAAGGCTGTCTGCCACCTGCGGATACCCGCGGAACCGCTCCGGCAGCGTTACCGGACCATCCGGGTACGACATGGTCCGGTATCCCTGAATAGTGAGACGTTCTTTAAGGGCTCGCAGCATGGGTGTCTCCCCTACAGGTCAAATCCGCAATAGGACAGGTTAAAGCTCTTGTTACAGAGCGGAAAATCGGATATCTGCTCTCCCCGCAATGCCAGGGCCAGGCCTGACCAGTTATGGAAGGAGGGGTCCGTCACCTTGTAATAGCCAAACCGCCCCTGTTCATCCGTCATAGCCAGGTGGCAGATCTCGCCCCGCCACCCTTCGGTCAGGGCAACAGCCAGTTGACCACCCTGCAGCGGCTTCATCTCCGCAACATAACGCCCCGAAGGCAGATGACTGACCTGCTCCTGACAGAAATCAAGTGACTTCTGGGCCTCCTGCCAACGCACCAGGGTGCGGGAGCAGACATCACCATGAAAGGCAGTGACAATCGGTACCTGTGCCATGCGATAGATGCCAAAGGGATAGTCTGAACGGACATCACGCTTGAGTCCACAGGCCCGGGCAGCGGGCCCCACCAGCCCCAGCTCTCTGGCTGCATCCGGCGCAACAGGACCGGTTCCCTCCAGACGGGACATGACCGACGGTGTACCCCAGAGCAGCTCAATGGCACTGGTCAGTTCCCGCCGTCCAATCTCCAGACGCTGGTACAGGTCGTCCCGCAGCCGCTGGTCCAGATCAAACAGTACCCCGCCCGGTGTCAGCAGCCCGCGTCCAAAACGGCTGCCACAGAGCAGGGCCGACATGTTCAGAAAATCACCTCTGATCCTGCCGCAGAACGAGGCCGTGGGCAGATAGCCCACATCACCGGCAATGGCCCCCATATCACCGGTGTGGTTGGCCAGACGTTCAAGCTCCAGTGCAATTCCACGCAACGCCTCGGCTGCAGCGGGGGGACGGGTACGGGAAAGGGCCTCCAGCACCATGCAGTAGGCCTGACCATGGCCGATACTGGTATCCCCGGCCAGCGCCTCCACCTGGCGCAGTGTCCGGGGAAAGGGGCCGCCACGCAGCAGCTGTTCAATACCGCGATGCTGATACCCCAGAGATATCTCTAGGTGAAAGACCTGCTCACCATAGCATTGGAAACGGAAGTGCCCTGGTTCGATCACCCCGGCATGGACCGGACCGACCGCCACCTCATGGACTTCTTCACCCTCTACCCGGTAGTAGTCCATCACGCCGACCTGCAGCGGCTGATCAGCAGGCCTCCCCCAGGCATCACGACCAGGACAACAGGAACGGACAAACCGGACCGGCTTGAACCAGGGGTGCCCCTCAAACACGATCCCGCACTGTTCGGCAATCTCCCGCTCAAACAGCTGTAGTTGGGGACAGTGGGCTGCCAGTGAGGGGAAACTGTTTCCACTGCAGACCGTCCGCATGACCCCCAGCAGACCGTCCATTGGCGAGGCCAGCAGACAATAGAGCACGGTTGCCTCACCGTCCGGTACGCCGCAGTAACTGCTGACCCGCCAGCCGTGGGCGGTGTGGTTGCTGATGGTTTCCAGGAAGTGATCGTGGGGCAGAGGAGTCAGATCCGCAAGTGCCACGGTCTGCCCATTGCCCAGTAACCGCAGGGTATCGTTCATGGCCGTACCTCAAGCAGGGCTGCGCCGTCACGCAACAACTGCAGCAGCATTTCAGGCGGCCAGACACCGAACCAGAGCATCAGCAGCATGGTTGCCAGCGGTGGCCCCACGGTCAGCAGGCCGTCACGATAGTCGCTGGTCGCAAGGTCGGAACGGGGAACTCCCATCACCATCGGCAGCACGGTTAAGGCCATGCCGATAAAAATGATGGCCAGAAAGAGCAGAAACAGGCCGCCGACCAGATAGTTGCCCGTGGCAAAGGTGGCGCTGATGATGGAAAACTCACTCACAAACGGCGCAAAAGGAGGGGAACCGGTAATGGCAATAAAACCGGCCAGAAAAAGCCCGCCTGACCAGGGCAGTCGGGTCAGGGCCCCCTGCACTACTTCGGTGGTTTTGCCGCCGTAGGAACGGTGGATATTACCGGATGAAAGGAACAGCACCCCTTTGGTCAACCCGTTATTGATCAGGTGAAACAGCACTCCGAACAATGCTCCTTTGCCGATCCCCAGCCCCACGGCCAGGATACCGACATGCTCAACGCTTGAGTAGGCCAGCATCCGTTTGAAATCATGCTGGCGGGCCATGAAGACGGCGGCAACCGCCATGGAGAGCAGCCCCAGCACGATCAGGGCGTTCTGGAAGAAGGCCAGCTCCACCACCGATGCCAGACAAACCTGATAGACCCGCAGGATGGCCAGAAAGGCACAACTGACCAGCCCTCCGGCCAGGAGCGCGCCTACCAGTCCCGGCGCCTCTCCGTAGGCATCGGGCTTCCAGGTATGCAGCGGTGCCAGCCCCATCTTTGAGCCATACCCCACCAGCAAAAAGATGAAGGCAGCATGAAGCCAGCTGCGATGCAACCCCGGCGCCGCCTTCAGCAGATCAGGCAGCAACAGGGTCGCCTCCTGATGGGCCACATGGGTGGCGTAGGCCAGAAACAGCAATCCCAGCAGTGCCAGGGCAATGCCGACTGAACAGATCATCAGATACTTCCAGGTGGCCTCGATGGAACGGGCGTTACGGTTGAAATAGATCAACGGCGCCATGGAGACGGTGGTGGCCTCAACCGCCACCCAGAGCAGCCCCAGGTGCTGGCAGAGGGTGACCAGGGACATGGCTGCCAGACAGACCAGGAGCCCCAGACAGAGTACCCGGTTAGAACGGTCCTGACGGTAGGCCAGGTAGCCTACGGCGTAGACCGCACAGACCGCAAACAACGAGCTGATTGCCAGCAACGTGATCTTGCCCAGCGGGTCCAGATAGATCCAGCCGCCATGGACCGCCTCGGTCTGTCTGGCGATCAGATAGAGTGACAGTAGCAGATGGGGTATGGCAATGGTTGGTAATACCAGCGGTCTCAACCTGTTGTCAGGCACGAGCCAGGCAAGCAAGGCCCCACCAAGCGGCAGCAGTACCAGCAGATGGATCATCTCCCTACTCCTCCCGCAGCGCCTGGAGACGCGAGGTATCAACCGAAGAGAACTCTCGGTTGATATGATTGATCACAATCCCCATCACAAAGATCCCCACCAGCAGGTCAAGCAGTGCGCCGGCCTCCACCATAAACGGCATGGCATCGGTCAGCAGCAGGCCAAAGATAAAGATGCCGTTCTCCAGCACCAGATAACCGATCACCTGTGAAATCGCCTTGCGGCGGGTGGTCAGAATCAGAAATCCGGTCATCAGGGTGGCAATGGAGGCCGGCACGAACAACAGTTCGCGATGTTCCGGCGCCAGCGGCAAACGCTGGGCAAACACAAAGGCCAGGGCAGTAAAGACCGCCCCCAACAACAGCGTCGGCACGTAATCAATGAACGGCTCCACTTCGCGGCGAATCTGGGCCTTGCGCACGGCATCATTGATCATCCAGGGGATCACAACCCCCTTTGCCAGAATAATACTGGCGGTGATCATCAGCAGGTGGCCGGAGAACTGGTGCAACAGCCCCGGAATGATCCCCAGCACCACCCCCTGGACTGCCACGGCCCTGATGGCAAAGGCCAGCCGGCTGGTGCCCAGCATGATAAAGTTGATCAGCATCACCAGCACCAGTAGTTGATCAGCAAACGTAATCATCGGCATCACCTCACGATCAGCAGCATGGCAAAGGCCGATAAAATGGTAGCCGCCACCAGTAGTTGGGGAATCCGCACCAGCCGCAGCCGGGCCATGACCGACTCCACCACGCCGATCAGAACCGCCAGATACAGCATCGCCACAATAAAAATTCCCCAGTCCGGCAGCGGATTGCCGGTCTTGAACGGCAGGATCAGGTTAGTGAACAGCGCCCCCAGCACAAACAGTTTCAGAGCCGCACCGTACAGGATCATGCCAAAGGCCGGACCGCTGTGGTCCAACACCATCACCTCATGGATCATGGTCAGCTCCAGGTGCGTGTTGGGATCATCAAACGGTATTCTGCAATTTTCTGCCAACAGGGCAATAAACAGGGCATTGGACAAAAGCAGCATCACCGCGCCGCTCGTCAGCCAGACCTGCAGGGAGGGATAGGTGAACATGGTGCCAAGTGACAGGCTCTTGCTCATACGGGCCAGGGTGATCAGGACAAAGAACAGGGTCGGTTCCACCAGACAGGCATAGGTCACCTCACGGGCTGCTCCCATCCCCTCAAAGCTGGAGCCGGTATCAAGGGCGGCACTGGTGGTAAAGAAACGGGCCAGCCCGAACAGATAGGCGAACAGCAGCATATCACCGGGAAAAGAGATCAGTGCAGGGTGATTGCCCAGCGGTACCATCAGGGCTGCCAGCAGGGTTGCTGCAAGAGTCACCACCGGTCCGGCCCGAAAGACCCAGGTGGTGGTGGTGCTGAAAACCGACCCTTTCTGCAGCAGTCGCGCCAGATCATAATAGGGTTGCAGAATCGGGGCCCCTTTTCTGCCGGCAAAGGCAGCCTTGGTCTTGTTGATTACCCCCAGCAGCAACGGCGGCATCACCAGCAGCAGCACAACATGGATCACCGAAGAGACCATCAGATGTAACTCCAGACCATCAGGGCAAACAGCGTGACAAAGATGTACAGCATATAGAGGTAGAGATGACCGTTCTGCATCCGGCGCAGCCAGGAAAAACACCAGTCAACCCCGGTCATGACCGGTAGCAGCAGTCGATCCAGAATACGCTCGGTCAAAGCCGGGCAAAACAGGGACGGCGCCGCAAACAGAGGCTGCAGAGCTGCCAGGCGTACTGAAGGGATTGCGGATGTGTTAAAGATGCTGCCGGAAAGTTCGGCAAAGGCACTGCCGGTGTACTGCATCCGGGCAGTAGGCGCCAGAAAGCCGCATCCCCAGGTGTCTGCCGACACAACCGGACGGTGGCTCACCAACTGGTGCCAGATCAGCCAGATCAACAGGATACCTCCCAGGAGCAGACCATTCATGATACTAACGGTCCGTAGCGGCACCGGTGCTACCAGCCCCATAACCAGAGTCTGCCCGAGACCACTATAGGTACTCACCACCGGCATGACCAGACGTGCCAGGAGCGGTGCGGCAAGTCCCCCCAACAGACAGAAGCCGGCCAGCACGGCCATCGGCACCAGCATGGCAGCCGGTGCTTCATGACCATGCGCTGCCTCAGGCGTGCGGGGAGCCCCCAGAAACAGCAGACCATAGAGTTTTACAAAGGTGATGACGGCAATACCGCCCACCAACGCCAGCAGCGGTGCCGTAAAGGCCATAAACGGCAACGGGGCATGCATACCTTCCTGAAAGGCGGCCAGATACAGGAACAGCTCGCCCACAAAACCGTTGAATGGCGGCAGCCCGCAGATGGCAAGGCTACCGGCCAGAAACAGCAGGCTGGTCCTGGGCAACGGGCGGGACAAGCCGCCCATTTGGTCGATCTGACGGGTGCCGGTGGCATGAATGATCACGCCACTGCCCAGAAACAGCAACGGTTTGAACAGGGCGTGATTGACCAGGTGCAGGAAGGCACCGATCAAACCGAATACGATCAGTAGCTGATTCGTGCTTGCCATGCCAACAAAGGCAATCCCCAGTCCCAGCACGATGATACCGATATTCTCGATACTGCTGCAGGCCAGCAGGCGTTTCAGGTCACGCTGGGATGAGGCCAGTGCAATGCCGGCCACTGCTGAACCCCCTCCCAAAACCAGCACCAGCCAGCCGAACCAGAGCGGCACTGCCTGAAAAAACGAGACGGCACGGAGGATCCCGTACAGCCCAACCTTCAACATGATGCCGGACATCAGGGCCGACACATGGCTGGGGGCATTGGCATGGGCACCGGGCAGCCAGATATGCAGCGGCATAATGCCGGCCTTGGCTCCGAAGCCGATCAGGGCGGCCAGCAGCATTATCACGGCGATCCCTCCCTGACTGCTGATGCTGTGCTCAACAGGAAACAGAAAGGAGCCGGTCCGGGTCTGCAGCAGTGAAAAAAAGAGGTACAGCACCATGGTGCCGGTGTGAGTGGCCAACAGGTAGACCGTACCTGCCCTCTGTACCTGTCGGTCACGCAGATTGGTGGCCAAAAGCATCCAGGACGACAGAGCCATCAGCTCCCAGGCCAGCAGGAGCAGTACGCCATTACGGGCCAATAGCACCAGGGCCATTGAGGCTGATAATAACCCCAGAAACAGGGTTACCCGTTTTTCCGTGGCAGGGTGTTGTTCAGCAGGCAGATAGGCACGGCCATAGAGGGCACAGCAGGCGGTTACCAGCAACAGTGGCAGCAAAAACAGGGCAGACAGATGGTCTGCAGCAAGTTCACAGCGATCAAAAGGCAACGGCCAGGCCACCAGATAACGGCTGCCCCCGGCTCCGGCAAGAATCCTGACCGCCCCAGCACTCCCCAGCAGTGTAGCAACCAGCGTTACGATAACCGCAAACCGTTGCCCACCCCCCGGCTGCCTGATCAGCAGGCCGGGTACCCCGCTGAAGGCCAGCAGAACCATGGCAGCCACCAGGCTACCCACAGGATCATTGATACAATCAAGCCACGCCGGACCCATCAAAAGACCTACGCTCTCTTTGTTTTCTTCAAACTTTCGTTTAACAACAACACATACAAAATTAACATGTCGAAAAAATATTTAGCATACAAAAAAATAACATGGTATAAAAAAATACATGTCACAAAATAAACCGCCAAAGGCAGCAACCATGCCCCAAACCCGCCTGAACATCACGTTACCGACTCCGATTGTGGATGACATCAAGGCCCTGTTTGGCCAGCGTGGTGTCAGTCAGTTTCTGGAAGAGGCAGCCCGTGACAAGCTTGCTGAAATAAAGAAGACCACCTATAAAGGACTGATTGAGGGCTATCAGGCGGCAACCGACGAGACCGTCGAAGTGTTGAAAAAGTTTGAATATGCAGTAACGGAGCAGCGTGATGTTTAAACGGAGCGGCATCTACAGCGTCAATCTGGCCCACGATCCGAACGGAGCGATCGAGACCTGCCCCTGCCTGGTGATCAGTAACAACATCAGCAACGAATACTCACCCGTGGTAACCATCATTCCACTGGTGTTCGAGCGGCTGGACAAGATCTACGAATTCGAGACCTTGCTGCCCGCCAGCGGCAGCGGGCTGGAGCGGGATGCCAAGATCAGCACCCATATCATCATCACCATTGACAAGGCCAAGGTCGTGGGAGAACGGCTGGGCATGCTGACCAAGGCGGTCATGCAGCAGGTAGAAAAGGCATTGCGGTTTCAGCTGGGGCTTGAGGGGGCATCCACACCATGCAGCTGACAGCAGCAGATGCAGGCACGGCGCTCCACACCGACGAGAGGACGGTCCTGCGATGGATCAGGAACGACCACCTGCCGGCAGAACAGATTCGCGGCAATTACTACATCAACCGGGTTGATCTGCTGGAATGGGCCACTGAACGGGGGCACAAGCTGGATCCGGCTATTTTCGAACTGGCTGACAGCGATGATCCCCGGCCCTTGCCGCTGTTAAGCCAGGCACTGGAGGCCGGCGGCATCCACTGCAATGTGGCAGGTGACGATCTGCATACGGTCCTGCAGCGGGTGGTTGAACTGCTGGACCTGCCGGAAGAACTTGATCCTGATTTTGTCCTGCAGGTACTGCTGGCCCGTGAGGCAATGGGGACCACCGCCGTGGGTGACGGCATCGCCATCCCCCATGTACGCAATCCCTTGCTGCTGCGTCTGCCAATGCCCAAAGTATCACTTTGTTTTCTGGCACAGCCGGTTGATTTCGGTGCGCTGGACGGCAAACCGGTTCAGACCCTGTTTACCATCACCAGCCCCACGGTGCGGATCCACCTCCATCTGCTCTCTAAACTGGCCTACGCCCTGCGTGACGACCGACTACGACAGGCGCTTAAGTCCCCTTGCCGACCGGAGGCAATCCTGTCGGCAATCCGTGCCATCGAAGCCGCTATCGGCAAGAGCCCGTAAATGCCTCCAGCCGACTGGCACGACCCGACGCTGTACATGACCGCAGCCGCACTGCTGGCTGTCTTGTCGGGCCTGCCGTCCGCACTGCGCCTGCTTGCTCCTGCCGTTGGCCAGCGTTTCAGCATCATCACCATCTGCGCCGCCTCCCTGATCGGGCTGGGTGCCGCCCTCACCACCCTGCTGTCCGGTTCCGGCAGCAGTTACCAGCTCAACCTGCTGATGCCCTTTGGCCCCCATACCATCAGACTTGATCCGGTCTCTGCCCTGTTTGCCCTGCCGATCCTGATTGTGGCGGCCTGCAGCAGCCTGTACAGCAGCGGCTATTTTCCCGCAAGCAAACACCCCCGCACCACCCGCAAGATCACCCTGTTCTTCGGCCTGCTGGTCGGCTCGCTGCTGGGCATCCTGCTGGCCGGTTCAAGCGGCCTGTTTCTGTTCTGCTGGGAGCTCATGGCGGTTTCAGCCTATTTTGTTGTGACTACCGATGATGATCAGGAAGCAGTACGCAGTGCTGGCACCCTCTATCTGATCTGCACCCATATCGGCACCCTGGTGCTGTTTGCCCTGTTCTCCCTGCTGGCGACAACCTGGGGTGATTTTAGCCTGCCCCCTGCCGGGGCGCTCAAGGGATCAACCCCAACGGCAACGGCCCTGGTGTTGACGGCCCTCTTCGGTTTCAGCTTCAAAGCCGGTACCATGCCGCTGCATGTCTGGCTGCCCGGTGCCCATGCCAATGCCCCCAGCCACATCTCCGCCCTGATGTCCGGCGTCATTCTCAAGATCGGCGTTTACGGTCTGGTACGCACCCTTTCGTTTTTCTACGAGATCCCGCTCTGGTGGGGAGTAGCCATCCTGATCCTGGGGGTCATCTCCGGTGTAATCGGGGTGGCCTTTGCCATCGGCCAGCATGACCTGAAGCGGCTCCTGGCCTATCACAGCATCGAGAACATCGGCATCATCTACATCGGCATCGGTGTAGCCCTGATCGGCGTTACCAATGCGTCACCGCTGCTGGTCCTGCTGGGGATGGGAGGTGCGCTGCTGCATGTCATCAACCATGCCCTGTTCAAAGGGCTTCTGTTTCTGGGAGCCGGCTCGGTCATTCACAGCGTTGGCACACGAGAGATTGAACGGATGGGGGGGCTGTTGCGCCGGATGCCCCACAGCGCGATCCTGTTTCTGATCGGCGCGGTGGCCATCTGCGGGCTCCCCCCTTTAAACGGATTCATCAGTGAACTGCTGATCTATCTGGGATTGTTCAACGGGGTGATGGGCGAGACAAACGGTGCAGCGGCACTGGGGCTGGCAGCCCCCCTGCTGGCACTGATCGGCGGGCTGGCCGTGGCCTGTTTTGTCAAGGTCTTTGGTGTGGTCTTTCTGGGTGCGCCCCGTTCAGAGGCGGCAGCTCAGGCCCATGAGGCACCGGGCAGCATGCTGGCTGCCATGACCATACTGGCCCTCTGCTGCGGGCTGATCGGTCTGGCACCGATCCTGGTTGCTCCTCTGATCCAGGCTGCCGTCAATGCCTGGCACCCTGCCGTTGCCCTAACCGGTATCACCCTGGCCTCATCAGCACCGCTCACGCTGATGGGCCTGACCGGTATCCTGCTCTTGGCTGTTGTTTTGATCTCCCTGTGGTTATTTATGCGGCGCACAGATAGATCACCAACCACTGAGACCTGGGGCTGCGGCTATCTGGCACCTACCAGCAGGATGCAGTACAGTGCATCCTCTTTTGCCGAGATGCTGATGGGGCTGTTCAGCGGTCTGCTGCTGCCCCACCGGCACCCGCCCACCATCAGCGGGCCGTTTCCCACGCCGAGCCGCTTTGCATGCCATCTGCCTGAAACCGTGCTGGAGCGGCTCTATCTGCCGTTTCTGGTCTGGGCCAACCGGAAACTGGGGGCGATCCGCCATCTGCAGCACGGCCATCTGCACCTGTACATCCTCTACATCCTGTTTACCCTGCTGGTACTGCTCGCCCTCTCCCACTGACATTTAGATGGCCCGGCGCCTGAACCATTTTTCCACCTCAAGCACCATGAACACCACCAGGGCAGGCAGCAGTACCAACACCAGCTGTTGTGAATTCAAGGCCTCTGTCAGGAAAAACCGCTGTAAAAAAGGCTGCCAGACAGCTAATGCCTGCAGCAGCAGCACACTGGCCGCCATACCCAGCAGCAGACGGTTGGTCAGAGGTCCCATCTGCAGAAAGGAGCTGCGGAACGAACGCAGCGCCATGGCCTGGGCCACTTGGGCCAGGGCCAGGGAGGCAAACAGAACCGTCTGCCACGGGCCGCCGGCCTGCCAGGTCAGCCAGGCCACCAGCATGCAGGAACAGCCGATCAGACTGCCGGTCAGTACCACATACCGGATAGTACGACGATCAAATATCTGGCTGTCCGGCGCAATGGGAGGACGGCGCATCACGTCAGGCTCAGGCCGCTCCACTCCCATGCCCAGTCCCAGCAGGCCGTCGGTCAAGAGATTCAGCCACAACAGCTGCAACGGCGTCAGCGGCATCCCCATCCCCAGAAACGGCAGGATCAGCACCGCCAGGATCTTGCCGGTATTGCCCGCTACTGAAAAGACCACAAACTTGCGGATGTTGTCATAGATGGTGCGGCCTTCCTCCACCGCAGCCACAATGGTAGCAAAGTTGTCATCCAGCAACACCATGTCCGAGGCCTCGCGGGCCACATCAGTACCCACCTTGCCCATGGCCACCCCCACATCGGCCTTTTTCAGGGCCGGGGCATCGTTCACCCCGTCACCGGTCATGGCGGCAACACCACCTGCACGCTGGATCGCATCAACAATACGCAGCTTGTGTTCCGGCGCTACCCGGGCATAGACCGAGACCGTTGCCACTGCCTCGTCAAACTGTTCCGGTGTCAGACGATCAAGCTCAACACCGGTCAGGGCGCCGCTCTGGTCATCAATGCCCACCTGCCGGGCAATGGCCCGGGCAGTCAGCGGATGGTCCCCCGTAATCATTACCGGACGTATACCGGCAGAACGACAGCGCTGTACTGCTGCAGCCGCCTCCGGACGCGGCGGGTCAGTCAGGGAGACCAGGCCGATCAGCACATAATCTGAATCTGGTGAGGTACTGTTTGCTTCCTCGCCGGGCGGAACCAACTTTAGAGCCAGTGCCAGCACCCGTTGCCCCTGAGCCGAGAGGTTATCAGCAGCAGCCTGCACAGCATGGCGATGCTGCTCACCCAGGGGGGTAAAGCTGTTGTTCACATACAGGCGGTCGCACAGGGGCAGCACGCTGTCCAGGGCTCCTTTGACTGCCAACAGCCTGGAGAAAGAGGGGCAAGGGGCAAGGGGCAAGGGGCAGGGGACGTCAGGATTAAGCCCATGTTCGGTGATCATTCGTTTGGTGACCGAATCAAAGGGGGTTTCGGCAATACGCGGCAGGATCTGATCCAGCTCGCTCCGGTAGAGTCCGACTGCTGCTGCTGCAGAAACCAGGGCACCTTCAGTGGGGTCACCCAGCACCAGCTCCTCGCCGTTTTCTACCTTCAAAACTGCATCATTACAGAGCGTGCCGATCAGCAACAGCAATCGTTCAGTCTCTTCCTGCCCCTTGCCCCTTGACCCTTGACCCTCCACAAGAGCATCCCCGCCGATCAAGCCGGTCACGGTCATAAGGTTCTGGGTCAGGGTACCGGTCTTGTCGCTACAGATCACCGTCACCCCACCCAGAGTCTCCACAGCTGGCAGACGGCGGATCAGGGCCTGACGTTTCAACATCCGCTGGGCACCCAGGGCCAGGGTAATGGTCACCACCGCCGGCAATCCTTCGGGAATGGCGGCCACCGCCACACTCACCGCCAGCAGCAGCATCTCTTTCAGTGCCTCACCGCGCAGCAGACCCACCACAAAGATCAGACCAGCCACCGCAATCGACACCACGGCCAGCACCTTGCCCAGCCGGTCCAGACGTTTCTGCAGCGGCGTCCATTCCTGCCCCACCTGCTGCAGCAGTGTGGCGATTTTGCCCAGTTCAGTCTGCATACCGGTTGCCACCACCACCGCCACGGCACGGCCGGACGAGATCAGCGTGCCCATGAACAGCAGATTCCGCCGGTCTCCCAGCGGCAGTTCTGCTGCCTCAATACTGGCGGTCTGTTTATCCACCGCCTCGGACTCACCGGTCAGCAGGGCCTCTTGAACCTTCACGCTGTGAGCCTCAAGCAGGCGGCAGTCAGCCGGAACCACACTACCTGCCTCCAACAGCACAATATCCCCCGGCACCAGCTCGGTGTTCGGCAGGTCCAGCACCTGCCGTGCCCGCCTGACCCGCACCAGCGGTACTGCCAGCTTTTTCAGTGCGGCAATGGCCCGCTCGGCCCGATAGTCCTGAAAAAAACCCAGCAGGGCAAACAGGATCACAATGGCAAAGATGGTAGCGGCATCCTTGAATGACCCCACCAGCCCGGACACCACCGCCGCTGCCGTCAGGATCAGCGCCATGGTTGAGGTAAACTGTTCCCACAGGATACGCCAGGGGGAACGGCTGCCCTGCTCGGTCAGTTCATTGCGGCCATAGCGCGTCAATCGTGCAACGGCCTCCGCCTCACTGAGGCCATCAGCCGGTTCAACCTGCAGCAATTCCGTCGTTTCCAAAGGAGAGAGCCTGTGCCAGTCTGTTCGTTCCATCGGTACTCCTGCTTGCCTTTTAACGTGATTCAGTTAGTATGCTGCCATGCCCAAACCAATCGCCTACTTCACTATCTGTTTTACCCTGGCTGTGATCTGCTTCGGCACCTGGCAGCTCTTTAGCGGTAATTTTACCGCCGCTTTTTCCAGCCTGCCGTTTCTGCTGATCATCTACCTGTTTGTGATGTCGTCTCGCCGCAAAGAAGACGACCCCTGACTATGTCCCCCGCACCAGCTTTTCAGCAATGTCCCGCGCACCGTCCATCAGATAGTCCCGTTTGGTTACGTCACTACGCTCAGAAATACCCAGCCCTCGCAGTAGATGTCCGGGACGATAGCCGTACCAGTTGAAGAAGAAATCGTAGCGGGAGAAGATATCGGCAAATGATTTTTCATCGGGATGCCCCTGGATCAGGATCATGGCCACCCCTTTACCCGGTGGCAAACGGCTGCAGTCGGGACGCGCATGATAGTCGGGTGTGAGATAGCAGAAGGTACGGTCAATAAAGGCCTTCAACTGGGCGGTAATGTCACCATAGTAGACCGCCGAGGCCAATACCACGGCATCGGCCTCACGCACCTTTTCCAGGACCGGAGTCAGATCATCCTTGATCACGCAGGTTTCTGAACCATGTTTACAAGCATAACAGGCCTGACATCCACGGAACTGCAGACCGTTCAGATAGATGCTTTCCGTTTCAGCCCCCAGCTCCGTGGCCCT